>WQYD01000019.1 GCA_009781445.1 Bacillota bacterium
CCCCACCCCTCATGCCTGTGGCATGAGGGGTGGGGTATCCGTGCATGGGTGGGTTATTCTGCATTTATGCCGTGGGTTTTACCCACGGTTATCCATATCCTGCCCGCTTCGGGGCAGTTACGGATTTATAATTCGTACTTTGTACTCATTATGCCGTGGGTTTCACCCACGGTTATGCATATACTGCCCGCTTCGGGGCAGTTACGGATTTATCCACAATTCTGAATTCTTAATTCTGAATTAAACCTAATCCCTAATCCCTTTTCCCTAATCCCTGATTAAAAAATTTTCAATTTTTTAATCTTCGTCTGTATCCACAAAGTCCTCACCGCTTAGGAAGTCGGGGTCGTCTGATTCGTCTTCGTCTGTGATGTCCTCTTCGGGGAAATCGGTGTTAATTTTGCTTGCGCGCTCTTCTTCTTCAATGTTTCTTTCGCGGTATAAACCCTCGCTCTTTGCGTGGTATTTTTCGTAATTATTGCGGATTTTATTCATTAAGAGTTCAAAATCGGGAAGTTCTGATAGGTTTACAAGCCCGAATTTACGCAAAAATTCGTCTGAAGTTCCGTAAAGAATGGGGTTTCCAAGGGCTTCTTTGCGCCCTTTCGGTTCAATTAAATCCTGCTCTAACAGCTTAGAAATTGCGTAATCGGGGCTAACACCGCCCCTTATATCTTCCACCTCAAGGCGGGTTATCGGTTGCTTATACGCAATTATCGCAAGCACGGTAAGCACCGCTTTTGAGATTTCTCTTTCGCGCGTTTTCTTTAAAATTTCGCTTAAAAGTTCGCCGTATCTTGGGTTGGATTGAAGCTGAAGTTTTCCGTTATATTCAATTAAAATTATGCCTCTATCGCCCGAAAAGCGTTCGCGGACTTCTCTAATTGCCTCGTTGATTTCAAGAGGTGTGTACAAATATTTCAGCCCTTCCACAATTTCGGTAACGGGCTTTCCCTCGCCTGAGGCAAATAATATTGCTTCAATAGTTTCGGTTATTTCATTCCTTTGTTTCATTGTTTTCCTCCTCTACAGACGGTAAATCGGTAGGTGATTGGTTATTGGCGGTTTGCGGTTGGATTACGGCGGTTTCCATTACGGAAATGTTTTTAAGCAATTCTTCAAGTTTATCGGGATCGTAGCTTGCCGTTTCGCTTGTGCTTGAAATCACAATTTCGCCACCGCGTTCAATTTGTTCAGCTGTGGCAACTTGATATTTCATAAGTTCCAAAAGCGCGGTAAATGTGGTTATAAGTTCGGATTTTCTATAGCCCTCGCTTAAGAGGCTAAAGAATAAAACCTTGCCGTGTTCGCGCAGGCTTCCAAGGATTTGCGCGATTTTATCGGTCATGGTTACGGGGTCTTTTTCTATTATTTTTACTTCGTTATCTTCGCTTTTAAATTCTTGATATTCCAAAAGAAGTTCAAAGGATTTAATCATTTTATCCACGCTGAAATCCTTTATGATCACATTAAATTCCTTGTCGCTAAACATGGGGTTGCGATAAAAACGCGGTGCGGTTATGCTGATTGCTTCCAATTTTTCGGTAATATCCTTAAAATATGAGTATTCTTCGGCGCGAAGAAGAGTTAGTTCTGTGTCAAAATCATAATCACCCTCGGCGGTTTCAAATTCTTCCTTGGGGCGCGGTAAAAGCATTAAAGCCTTGTACTCAACAAGCCTGCTTGCAAGCGAAACAAAACTTGCCACCCTATCGTAATTAACTTGATCCAAAGTGCGGATATATGCGATAAATTTTTCGGTAATATCGGATAAATGAATGTTTAAAATATCTATCTTGTCTTGCCTGCAAAGCGAATATAAAATATCGTAAGGGATAGGTTCGTCAAAATTGCTGTTTATGTACTTATACTCAGGGGTATCGGGAAGCTGAACAACTTCCTCTTGAACGGAATCGGTTTCAATGGGGTTTTGGCTTTGGTTTAACAAAATATCCTTGTTTTCCTTAGTATCTTTTGGCATATTACACACCCCCAAACCCAAGGCTTGCGAATAAAACCTTGTAAACAAGACGGGAAATTAAATCGCCGAACAAACCGAAAATGCTTAATTCAGGAACGCCCACAAGCCCCCCTATCCAGCCAAGCGCGATAAGCCCTATCAGCACGAAAAAGCCGTATTTCACCATAAAGCGCGAAAAAGGATTGCCGTACGGCAGGAAAGTATCCAAAAGATTGAAGCCGTCAAGAGGATAAATCGGCAAAAGGTTGAACATTGCAAGCATGAAATTTATCATAACACCGTACACGATTATATAAAAACCAAGGCTTGCAAGAACATAAACCGCTTGGGATTTTGCGGTAAACATGGCGGTAAACAGTGAACCGCCCGCAAGATACAGCAATAATAGCCAAATTAACGCCATTGCAATGTTAGAAACAACGCCCGCAAGCGAAACTACTATTCTGCCCTTTTTGTAATTTGTGAAATTGGAAGTGTCTACAGGCACAGGCTTTGCCCACCCGAAACCTGCAACCAAAAACATTAGTGCGCCCGTTAAATCCAAATGCGAAGCGGGGTTTAAGGTTAGCCTGCCCCTTGATTTGGCGGTTGCGTCCCCCAATAGAAGCGCGCCGTAAGCGTGCGAAGCCTCGTGAACGGATATGGAAAAAAGCGCGACAAGCATGAACGCAAGAAAGCCTATTATGGTATCTGTAAAATCACCGCTACCGCTGAACAACCTTATAATTAACATACTACTTAATACTTTACTATTTTTATATATATTAGTCAACTCTTTTGCAAAGTGTGCGCGCGTGGTGTAAAATAATCTTAAAAATAAAAGTGATTTAGTGAGAATTATGCTTGAAGTAAAAACCGTAACAAAACGATTAAAAGAGTTCCCTTTGATTAAAAAGATGCTTAAAACCGATTTCCCCCCTGCCGAACAAGCCCCGAGGGTGATTTTAATGAATAAAGCAAAGAAAAGCTACACGGATTTTTTAGCCTATTACGATAACGGCATTTTTGTGGGGTTTACTTACCTGATTACCAATAAGGATATAACTTACCTTTTGTACTTTGCCGTGTGCGAAGATTTGAGATCAAAAGGTTACGGGGCTGTGATATTAAACTATTTGCATGAAAAATTTAAACACAACCGCATATTTTTGAATATAGAGGAAGTAAAGGACGGCGCACCGAATCCCGAACAGCGAATCCGCCGAAGAAATTTTTACATAAAGCACGGATATGAATCGTTTAATTCCTTTATGAGTGTACGGGGCGAAAGCTATGAGGTGTTAACCTACGGCGGGAATGTGGCGGTTAGTGAACAAAAATCAATTTTTAAACTGCTTGCAGGAAAGGCACTTTTTCCCTTTATTGGCTTCAAATTGGGGCAAAATAGGCAATAGTATTCTAATATTTGGGTTAAATGAGAATACTTTTGAAAAATAATTCATACTTCTGAATTATTTTTCAGCGCACAATGCACAGCGCACAATGGTGGAATTTTTTATTTAGGCAGGAAGTGCGAATTGTGGATAAATCCGTAACTGCCCCGTAGCGGGCAGGATTTGCATAACCGTGGGTGCAACCCACGGCGAAAAATACACAGCGAAAAACTACACCCCCTCACCTTCTGCCGTGGGCAGAAGGTGAGGGGGTGCGCTTGATTGGTACGCCCTCTTTTGCTTTGCCGTGGGTTGCACCCACGGTTATGCACATTACGCCCCTTTGGGGCTTTTATAAGGATTGATTATTAGTGAACTTTAAATTCGCGGTTTAACTTTTAGTTTTTATTTTTCCTTGCAAAATTGTAAAGAATAAGATATAATGACTTATAAACTTAAACGCTGGTTTGGCGGAATGGCAGACGCGGTAGACTCAAAATCTGCTTATCGCGAGATAGTGGGGGTTCAAGTCCCTTAACCAGCACCAGCAAAAGGGCTACATTTTAAAGAAATGTAGCCCTTTTGCAATGAAATTTTTCCTGCGGAAAAGTGAAATTACTGCGTAATGAAATTGGCTTCGCCAGTGGAATTGCGCCAAATGGCGCAGTGGCGGATTTAACCATAATTCTGCATTCTTCATGCCGTGGGTTACACCCACGGTTATGCACATTTCACCCCTACGGGGTTCTTGCGGAATAAATAATAAGATTTAGATTCCATAATTCGTACTTAGTACCTTGTACTTCGTACTTATTTCAATCTCTTACGGGGCAGTTACGGATTTTTCCGCAATTCTGAATTCTGAATTAAAATCTATGCCCTTTTTATTGCGTTTGCCTTAATATCCGCAACGCTTAAAACGGTTACATTATTTTCGTTGAGGGTTTTTGAGAAGATTGCACCGCTTTTGCCACTTTTGCCACTGCCTGAGGTGAAAATGAGTTCCGCTGTGCTTTCGCTTGGGATAAGCGGAATAATATTATTGATTGGCGGTGCGGGCATACCTGCCCAAATGGGCATTAGGATCATAAATCTTTCATAATTTGAGAAATCAGCATTGAAATCGCTTAAATCTGCGGGCTTCCGTTTGATTGCGGAAAAACAGCCCGAAGTGTAAGCCTTTAGCGCGCACATACGCTTCTTATATGTTAAGGGCAGAATATCTGCGCCGATTTCTGAGGCTTTGCGCTCTGCAAGCAATTTGGTTTTACCTGAATAAGAATAATAAATTATTAGTGTTTTCATGCCTTTCTCCTTTGGGACGAAATATAAAATATAAAATATAAAATATAAATTTTGGATTCTATATCTCATTATTAGTTAGCTAATCCATAATTCTGCATTCTGAATTCTGAATTAACCCTTAATTCGCATTTCGTATCTAAGCCTATTGCTTACGGATTTGGGGTTGGGGGTTGAGGATTGTGAGGTGGGGTTCGCAATGTGCCTTTGTACAAATACTCGGGGAAAGCAAAGCCGAATGCGTTTTCGGGTGCGATATACACAAAGTATTCAACTCCGTTTTCAAGATTATCAAATGTGTGGCTACGGACGGAAGAACCAACGGTAACCCAATCAAATGATTCAAAGCTACTAAGGATAGTTTGAAATTCTAAATCAATTTCCATTTCTGAAACAGGAACGCATAAAAGTTTATAATTGAGAACGGTTGAATTGCCGTCAACAACAGGTTGAAGCCAACTTAAAGAAATTTGGTTATCCCCTGCGGTTACGGTGAGATTTTGAGGCGCCCACGGCACTCCGTCCGCGTAAGAGTGGCGCGCTGAGGCTTCAATTTTTGCGTTTGCGGTTGCGCTCGTTTCGGTAACGAATTCAGTAATTGCCCTAACATGAAAGATTTGCCCTTGCCCTATGGGATAAGTGTAGCCCTCGTAACCGTTTGAAAAGTTTAGATATGTGTACGATGTACCGTATACATTGCGCCAAAATGGTTCGCCGTCCACAAGATCAAAGTCTGCCTGAATTTGATAACGAAGAACTTCTAAGCCACCGCTGTTTTCGGGGGGTTGCCACGAAAGTGTGATTGTGTCGTCCGTCACAAAAAAAGCTAAATTCCTTGGTTCGGTGGGAAGTGTGGCGGGCGTGCCTTTAACTTCGGATTCGGGGCTTGTGCCTTTTTCGTTAACTGCCCGAATCTTAAAGGTGTATTGATGCCCGTTGGTTAGGTTCTCGGCAAGATAAATACTTGTGATGCCGATATTAGTATAGCTTGAACCGCCGTCTAAGGAAAGTTCGTAATAATCAACGGATTGGGTGTTACCGCCCCACTGAAGGCTAATAAAACCGTCCCCCCTGCTTTCAACCCTAAAATTTGGGGGTGCGATAGGCACTTCAAGCGGTTCACCGCCCCCGCCGAATAAACCGCAAGCGGTAAGCACGATAGACAGCATTAAAGCTAAAGCTGATACGATAAGCAATCTTTTAAGCGTTTTCATGATAACTCCTCAATATAAATAGTATAACATAAATATTAAATATAAAATAGTGGATTTATAATTAAATAATTCCGACATTGCGCTTAAGCGCAATATCATTCACGAAGTGAATATCATTACGAAGTAATATCATTTTTCCGAAGGAAAAATATAATTGTTTTAATTCAGACTGAGTCTGAATTAAAACAACCCTCTCAGTACCGCAATCTCGGGTTCGGGGTCAATTGTGATGCCCATTTTAAATGTTTTAAGAACGAAGGCGGAAAGCCCAGGGACATTTGCGCCTTGCCCTGCTATATAAATGCCTTTGGCGGTTATATCTTGAATAATCCTATAAGGAATTGTGGCGATTAGGCTTTCTGCAATTTCAAACAAAGTTCCGTAAGCCTTTAGCAAAGGTTGCTTTACAAAATCAGAGGAAACAAGGAATTTGCGGTTAACTTTGGTTACAATATCTGTGCCGATAATTTCGGTTACGGATTTATCCTGCCCGAAAAGGTTGCCCACTTCTTCGCGCAGTTTTTCGGCGGTGGAAGAGGAAATTCTTACGGCTGAGGACGCCTCAAGCCGTTCGGCAATTCTTGCGTCCATTTGCGCGCAACCGATATTAACCGAACAGCCTGCGATAATGCCCTCTGTGCGCGAAACAACGCCGATATCCGTGCTACTTACGCCGATATTCATAACCGCTTGCGCCTTATCCACATACGGCTTAAAGCCAAGAATATTTTCAATTAGAGTTACATTTTGATAGCCTGCTCTAAGCACAACTTCCTCATAAGATTCGCGCTCAGCTAAGGACAAACCGCTTGAAACAGGCACTACGATTTCCGCTTTACGGAAGAAATTTTTGGGAATAATTCTTGGTAAAAAGTGCTTTAAAATCAAGGAAGCGGTTTCGGGATTTTTAACCACATTTTCTTCCACAGGTGCTACGAAATCATAATCTTCACGGGTGTTTCCAAGCAAGGAATAGCAGGCTTTTCCTGCGCTTATAAGCTCAAGAGTTTGCCCTACTTTGCAAATTACGGCAATGTTTGGCTCACGAAGAACAAGCCCGTTATGATATATTGATAGGTGTTTTGAACCGATATCTACTATGTATTTCATATGTTTTTAAGGAAATACTACAGGATTTCCAAATTCTTTTTAAAGGCTTTCTTGAATTCGGGAAGGACGCTCATTGCGTCTTTAATTTCAAGAGAGGCATCAGAGGTGGTTTTGGTTTTTAAAATTACCGAATCGCCCAAAACATCGCAACTTATGCCTGTGATAATATCGCTACAGGATCTATCAAAACTTTCTGCAATCCGCACAATTACCCCAAGTTTTTTGACTGCCTCAATATCCTCTGGGGTGAGAAGCGTGAGGTACTTAGCAATGTCCAAAGATTCATAAGTGTCCTTAGCGTGGCAACCTGCAACTATCGCGGACATGATTAAATCCTTTTGCGGAATGCCGTACAAATTGCTGTTTAAAATTATGTACATACTGTGCTTGTGGTGATCATAAAACTTGAAAGACGCGCCCACATCATGAAGCATACTTGCCACGCGAAGAATCTTTACAAAGGGACGGGGCAATTTATGCAAAACCTTAAGCTGACGGAACAACTGCATTGATAATTCAAACACATGCTCTGCGTGTTCAATATTCATGTCAAAGTGGTTAAGCAATGTGTAAATACTATGCCCCAAAATATCGTTTATCGGCTTTTCAATAACTGGCGGGTGGGCATAACGAAGCATTGCGCCCTCTCTTAGCCCTGCGCCTGCAATGCGGATTGCGCGGGTTTCAAGATGCCCGAGAAGATACTGCTTTATTGCGGAAATAACCGAAAGCGCGGCGGGGAAAATATCTGCCCTTGCGCTTGAAAGCCCCTTTATGCGGGAAGTTTTTTCTAAGGCAAGAGGTTTAATCGTGTCATAAATCGTGTCAAATTCCTCATAATTAACGCTGTAGTTATGGGACATATCAAGAGGATACTTCTTGATTCTTCTGCTGATTCTGCCAAGGTTTCTGATTGAACCGCCCACACCGATTATTGCGGATTCGGGTTCAATCGTGTGAAGCCATTCAAGATTTTTTAGGCTTTCAGTAACATAAGATTCAATTGCGGACGCCCTCTCAATGGGATCAATAATGTGAGAAAACCGTTCGGTAAGCGTTACCGCGCCGAAGGGAAGCGTATCTTGATAATTTAAAACACGGCGGTTATAATTGATAAGTTTTATGCTACCGCCCCCGATATCCACGATTAGCCCTTTGGGTGCGTCCATGGAATTGATTACACCGTTATAAACATAGGTTGCCTCTTCTTCCTGCGATAAAACCTGAAGTTTTATTCCGCAGGAATTTTGAACTTCGTCTATAAACGATTTTTGATTTTTTGCCTTGCGGACAACCGAAGTGCCGTAAGCAAAAACCTTATCCACATCGTGGCTTTCGTAAAGCGATCTGAATGTGGAAAGCGTTTTAATTGTTTGCTGAATCCTTATCGGGCGTAAATATCCGTCTGCGTCCATGTCCTGCGCAAGGCGGACAGGTTCTTTCAACTCGTCTATCACATAAAAGTATCCGCCGTTAAGCACTTTTGCAATAACAAGCCTTGCTGAATTTGACCCTAAATCTATTATTGCTATCTTTTCCATTTTATCCCCTTTTTCTGTGCGAAAAAATCTTTTCATTATATTGTATCACGCATTAAAGAAAGCGTCAATACACACTTTTAAAAAATTTGTTGAAATTTTAAAATAATTATTATATAATAATGTCTATGAAGAACCTCGGTGAACAAGCAAAAATAGTTAGGCCTGTGATTTGGCTGATTTTTTCGTATTTATTATTCATTGCGCTGTGTGTCGTGCTGTTTTTGCCGATACTCATGCCAAACGGTGAGATTACCAAGCAAATGGCGGAAGTTGAGTTTTTAAAAGACGCTTCGGACGCGGTTAACGGTGATCCCCTGATTACGGCGGTTGTACTTGTGGCTTCGGTTTCATTGCTTTTGCTGTTGCCGATTGTGTTCGTGTTTAAAGGCTATAAAAAAAGATACCGCCCTTCGCCCTTTCCCATGGGGCTGGACAGAACTAAGTTCAGCGAAGAAGAAAATTTTATTTATAATGATTTAGTAAAGTTTTTCTATGACGGCGGTTTGCGCCTTGAGAACGGCTTTGCTTGCGCGGAAGTTTACACAAAAAACCATATCCACTTTGCTTCCATACGATATGTTGATAAGCAAGTTTATGTGCTGATAAACCGCAACTTTACGCGTTCCACAAAAAAGGATCGCAGAGGTTTTGTGCCGATTCCGCGCGCAGGAAATTTGGCACTTGCAAAGAAAGAAATATTTGATATTTATAATTCGCATTTTAGGCAGAGTATGTAATTCTACAGCGCACAATGCACAGCGCACAGCGCACAATGGCGGAATCTAAATATCATTATAAATAAATCCTCAATTCTGCATTCTGAATTCTGAATTCTGAATTAAAATATTCCACCCCTGCAACCTGCAACCTGCACCCTGCGCCCTCAAGAAAAATGAACAAACGACTACTAAATTTAATTACAGTTTTTATAATTCTAATCGCTTGCTTAAGCGTTCTGTTTGCGTGTTCGGATAGAGGCGGAAACGGAAGCAGTGCCTGCCCTGTTTGTGAAAATGCGCCTCAAAATTGCGAGTGCCACATATGCGCAAGTTGCGGTGTGGTGTGCGGTTTGCATATATGCGGTGAGTGTGAAGTAACCTGCGAATTACATATATGTGCCGTATGTGAAATTACTTGTGTTCTGCACATATGTGCTTCGTGTGAGATAACTTGCGATTTACATATATGTCCCGTGTGCGCCCCTGTTTGCAAATTTCATATATGCCCTATATGCGGTGTATCGTGCAATTTGCCCATTTGCACAAATGAGAATTTAGCGGATACACTTTCATATATAGGCGAATACTTTGGTGAGGTTGGAAACCTTACAGGGGCTTACTGCTATGACGGTGCATTTCACTTTACATATACGGGGGTATCTAAGAACGCTGTTTTAGATTTTTCATATGAAATCGGCGGTTTTGAAGCCATGGACGCAGACGGCTTTACAGAAGAAACAATCGGATTTGACGCGGAACTTGCATTTGCTTTCGTTAGTTCGGATTTTGAAATTTACATAGTTTTCGGCTACGGAAATTTATATATAGCCGTGAGAGATAACGGAAGCAACGGCGAAATCAGCGAACTTGATTTTAACGGTGCAATTGAATTTACCACTAATTTCTGGGACGGAAAAGCCCACGAAATTGATTATATTTCCAATGGTGACTGGTGCAAAATTGAATACCAAGCCGTAACAAGTGATAGCTTTTATGATTTTAGATGTAGGCTTATAACCGAATTTGGCTTTGACTTTTCGCCCGAACATTCTGGCGAAGATATCGGCGCAATAGATAGCTTACAGATTACACTTACATATGTAGAGAGTGAATTAACTGTGCTTATTGAGAGGTTTATTTAGAATTCAGCGCATTAAACTGATTTATTTTCTCAATCACAAGTTTATTAAAATTCCCCTTTTGAGAATCTGAAAAGTCGCACATAAAAATCGGCATAACGCTTAACCATGCGTTGAAGTCTTTGTGGTTTAAGAGTTCTTGGTTGTGCTTTTGCGCCCTGTTGAGTAGAGTCCAATCCGTTACGCATTGGAAGAATCCCTTGCCGTAATTCGGGGTGAGTTGGGCTTGGTTTACACGGAATTTATTCCGATCTAAATCCTCATTGTCCTTTAGCGTTTTATATTCGGCGTTTATCTTTGGCAAAATGTTTTTAGTGGCGAATTCGCTATGCCATTCGGAACGGATTGAACTAAAATATTCATAATGAAACGAACCGTAGTAAAAATCCGCTTTAGCAAGAACTACCGCGCCTGCTTTTGTGCCGTTGAGGGTGGCATCGTCTAAAGTTAAATCTGAAAGCAGAGTGTATCGCGGATCAAAATTTACATAATCCGAAAGGGAATTACCGCCCTCTTTCACGCTACTTATGTAATCAAGAAGTTCCCTATATTCGCGATCGGCAAGGCGCGCGTGCTGAATGTCAAAGACGATAAATTCGCCGTTATTCTCATTTAAGAACCGAATTGTATCTTTTAGATACGCGCTAAGTTTATCCGAAATCAAATTGTGGTGCGCGTACCACTCGCCGTTATGAAGGGTAATGCGGACATCAAAATACCTCACGCCGTGCGTCAAAAGTTTGTACGCGGAAGAAACTTGGGTTTTAGTGTTTCTTGCAAGAATGCCCGACATTAAAAAGAAAAGCGCGCGGTTATTATAAGCCGATTCCGCATTTGAATCATATTTAGAACTTCCGCTAATTTTGTGCGCGAAAGCATCATGCGCACCAAGCATGGCAATATCCGTAAGTTTTGTGCTACCGCTAACATTATCTTTAATTATGCTTGAGAAATCATGCGAAGTTTCGGGCGCACTAATGCCGATAAAGGGGGCTTTTAAAACAAAGCCCCAAATAAGCAACAACACTGCCAAAATAACTGTAAAAACAACGCGGATTTTGTGGTATTTCCGATTAGGCATGGGGATAGTATAGCTGAATGTGGCTTGAAAGGCAAATGATTCAGCGCACAGCGCACAATGCACAGCGCACAATGAAGGATTAATTCAGAATTAAGAATTCAGAATGCAGAATTAAGGATTTATTATTAATAATTCCGTAAGAACCCCGCAGGGGTGGAATGTGCATAACCCCGTGCAAGCGAAAGCGTAGCGCGGGGTACATGGGGTGTGCATATATAGATATACCCCACCCCTCATGCCACAGGCATGAGGGGTGGGGGTTTGTGCATGGGCAAGCTATTCTGTGCTGTGCCGTGGGTTGCACCCACGGTTATGCATATCCTGCCCGCTTCGGGGCAGTTACGGATATATCCATAATTCGTACTTAAAATAATGAGATTTAGAATCTATCATTGTGCGCTGATTACATTTAGATATTGCATTTATATTTATCTATGATATAATATATTATATGAGTTGAAAAATCAAAATAAAGGGGGTTGCATGATTTTTATGAAGAAAAAATCACTTATTGTGCTTGTTTTGGCTGTTGCAATGGCACTGATAATGTTTTTAACGGCTTGCGACCTGCTTGAAAACTTTTTGGCGGGCATTTTGCCCTGTTCTGATTGCGAAGAAAGACCTTGCGCCTGCTACAACGATTTAAGGTTCAGGCTTATTAAGGGTTATGAGTCGTACGCAATAGTGGGCATGGGTACAGTAACAAAAAAACATTTAACAATCGCACCTACATATCTTGGCTTGCCGATAACGGACATAGAGTGGTCTGCTTTTGGGTTTAATGACACCCTCGTAAGCATTACGCTTCCAAGCACTATAGCAATCATACGACCTAATGCGTTTTTTCGTTCTAATGTTTTAAGGCGAATTGAAGTAGACGAAGATAATCCCCACTTTTCAAGCCAAGACGGTGTGCTTTACAATAAGGATAAAACTGAATTAGTTTTAGCACCCCCTGCAGGCATTAAGGGCAATTTTGCAATCCCCGACACCGTAACAAGCATAGGCGATTTTGCGTTCAATGGTTGCGTTGGTTTAACAAGCATTGAAATTCCAAGCGGGGTTACAAGTATCGGCAACAGCGCATTTCAAGATTGCATTAATCTTGTAAGTTTAGAACTTCCAAGCGGTATCACGCAGATTGAACCGTATACCTTTGATTTTTGCGAAAGCCTAACAAGCATAACGATACCAAGTAGCGTAACACATATTGGGCTTTCCGCGTTTTATGGCAACACAAGCCTCACAAGCGTAATTTTTGAGGAAAATAGCCAACTAATGGAAATTGACGCCCTCGCGTTCTATCGTTGCGTTAATTTAAAAGACATGGCGATTCCAAGCGGTGTAACAAGAATTGGTAGCAGTACATTTGAATATTGTGTAAGCCTTACAAATATCGTAATCCCAAGTAGCGTAACGAATATCGGTTGGTCGGCATTTGAGGGCTGTACAGGACTAACAAGCATCATGATTCCAAGTAGCGTAACGGAAATCGGCTTGTGGGCATTTGCGGGTTGCTACAGCCTAACAAGTGTGCTTTTTGAGGAAAGAGGTCAGTTTTCGTATATTCACATTATGTCTTACGCGTTCAAAGATTGCATAAGCCTAACGATTTACATTTCAGAAGGTGATTACTTAGATTATTATCAAGGTTGGAATCTTTTAAATTCAAACGGCGATAAAGTGCCTGTTGTTTTTGTTTAAAATGAGATTTAGAATCTATCGTCCGCAATAAGAATTTTGCTATTTAATAAAGACTTCTGTTAAAATTTCACTAAACGGCTATCCCTTTAGCGTAAAGTATTTCGGGGTCAAAGTCTATGCGGTCATTGTCCCAAGTAACCGTTCCGCGTTGTACGGTAACGCTTTCAAATATAGCACGGTCTTGCAAGGCACAAAAAACCCCGCTCTGAAGCTTGTGTGAAAAATCATATTCTTTCACCGAATCATCGGTAAATACTATGCGCAATTTATATGTGCCACATATCGGTTGTGCTGTTTTAACGCGAATCATAACGCACCTCTTTGCTATGGTTGAATTTTTCCGGGGTCTGTGTCGTTTAAAACATTCCCCCAAGCCTTGTGCAACTCGTCCTGTCGCATCGTTAACCATGCTTTTAAATATTTCACGAGTTGCCTTGGGATTTTACCGTCTAACAGTTTACCGTCTAAAGTGTAAGACGCTTCATATTCGCCGTGAAAAACATGGACATGCGGTAGAGAGTGCCTATCGTTGTCGTTGTAGTACATATATATGCTCATTCCTTTAAAATAACAAATATTCGGCACTTTAAACCCCTATTTAATTTTGTTCTAAATGTAGTATAAGGCAACAGAGAGGTTTTGTCAATATTTCGCTGAAATTTAATGAGATTTAGAATCCACAATTCTGCATTCTGAATTCTGCATTCTGAATTAAATAACAATTCGCACTTCTCTCAAATTCACACTTTCCCTATGTCCGTTATCGTTCCTTACTGTTTCTGCCCTGTTTTGGCTTAGGAATTTTACAATTTGGTAAACATCTATCCAAATTTCGCCGTTGCCGTCCTCTTGGCTTTTGTCAAAAATTAACTGCATTCCAAAGTGCAAGTGGGGGTTGGTTTTCATGTTTACATTTTCTTTATAGCTATAACCCGTTGCGCCAAGATAGCCGATAACCTGCCCTGCTTTTACCTCTGAACCCTTTGAAATATTTTGGGCGAAAGGTTTATCTTTCCTTAAATGTGCGTAATAATAATATCGTTTTTGATCTTGCGAACGGATTCCGATTCGCCAACCGCCGTAGCGATTCCAACCGAATTCGGTAACCGTGCCACCCTCAACGGCAATGACGGGTGTGCCAAGAGAACCGAACATATCATGCCCCAAATGGACGCGCTTAAAGCCGAAACTTCGCGAAGTGCCGAAATCACTGCTACCGTGGTAATGAAAGCCTTTTGCGATAGGATTGTAAGCAATCAAGCCGTAGTTTTTAGTGCCGTTTTGTTCGTAATGCCCGATAAATCCTGCAAAAATTGCCGAATATGCCTCATGATAATATTTAAAATACTTATTGTTGTTCGTGATATTCTCAATTTTTTCGCCGTTTCTTAACCTAATCACTAAGTCGTTAAGGATTTTTATATCCTTTTCATAATTAAATTTATTGCCGTTTTTAAACGCGACATAAGCAAGGCTATCTATAAAATTTAAGTGAATTTCGCTGTTAATTGAAGTTTGATCAAGCCTATAAGCCTGCCTCATAATCTCTGCGCTTGCGTTAAAATCAACCCAACGGATAAAATTTGGCTTTTCTTTTGGCGGTTCTTTTATTTCATTATTAAGAGAATTATCCGCATTGTTTTCGTTCGCAACCGCGTTTGCACTCGTTAAATTTTCATGCGGAAACAGACGGCAAACAGCCGTAAATAAGAGAAAAAGCAAAAGTAAGCATAAAATTAATCTTTTGCTTTGGCTTAAAAATAAACTTCTCGCTTTGTTAGAAAACATCGGAATTATTACTCATATTTAACTCTTTAAGCCCTGTTAAGGCGGGATTGTTCAGCAAGTTTCCGTGAATGCCGAAGCGCGAACCGTGGCAGGGGCAATCCCAACTTAATTCGTCTTGATTCCACTTAAGCCCGCAACCCATGTGGGGGCAAACACCGCTAACGGCGTGGATTTTGCCGTTTTCTTCCCTGTAAAGCCCTATCCGCTTGCCGTTTATCCTCACGGTTGCGCCCGTACCGTTTTTAACGCGGGAAACTTTTTTCATATCGGAATCAATCACAAGGCTTCCGAATCCTGCAAGAAGATTTGCCACATTTTCTACGGTTTTTAAAGGTGTTTTTGAAATGTAAAGCCTTTTAGTATCGTAAAGATTTTCGCGTTCTTTGCCCTCAATTAAATCCGAAATAATATCAGAGGCAACGGCGGAATGCGTGAAGCCCCACTTGTTAAAACCTGTGATAACGAAAAGATTTTTGCTTCCAAGCATACCGTAATTGCCTGCGTAAGGAAGCATATCAAAAGTCATGCAGTCATGCGCGCTGAATCGGGAAACAATCTTCCTTTCATCTGCGCCGAATTTATCTTTAATATGTTCCTCAACGGGCAAAAATCCGCCCTTTTTCTTATACCGCCCTGTTCTTTCGTTGTTTCCGCCTGCCAAAATTCCGCCGTTAATGGGGCGGTACTCATAGCCGTTATCTTCCACGCTTTCGTAAATTCCCTTTAGTTCAAACTGAGTGTGAAATGCAATATTTCTGCTACGGTGGCGGTAAATTTTAGCAAAGTAAAACCCCGGCATAATTATATAAGGGAAATGCGTGGCAACCACGAAGTGCTTTGCCTTCACAGAGTAATCCCCAATCCATAGTGTTTCGCCGTCTGGCGCTTCGCTTGGTTTGGTGTTTTCATAAATAATTCCGCCGTTCTTTTCAATCAATCCGCACAAACAATGCAGGAATTTAAAGGGATTAAGGTAGCCTTGGCTACCGATTTTGAGGTTTGCAGTAACTTTATACGGCAATTCCGAATTCGTGGTAACTTCAAAATCCTTGCCAAGAGTTTTATACGCTTTTGCCTCTTTATGAATCTGTTTTTTGCCCTTTTTAGTGGTTGAAAAAAGGTGCATATCTGCATCGTTGTAGTCGCAATCAAGCGCGTTTTCACTGATAATTTTCTTGATTTTTTCTAAACCGCTTTCGTTAAGCCTAAGATATTCGCTTGCCTTTTCCTTGCCGTGCTTTTTAATTAACCTGCTATAAACGGCATCGTGCGCGTAGCTAAGCATGGCAGACGATCTTCCGCTATCGCCACTGCCCACCACAGACGCTTCAACCACGCAAACCTTTAGTCCCCTTGTACTCAATTCATAAGCCGTCATAAGCCCCGCAAGCCCACCGCCTATGACGCACGCGTCCACCTTAACATTGCTACTTAATTTGGGGTACTTCTTCACCCCGTCCACATACCAAAAAGAATTTTCCATATTGGTATTATCTTAAATAGTAATGAAATTATGCAGGTTAATCTGTTATGTCCGTGAAGTCTGGCAATTCGCCAATTGTTGTTGTTCCAAAATCTTTGATAATAAATGCAACACTTTGAAAAACATAAAGCTCTTCTCGTCTAAAAATAATTTCATCATTTACATAAGCTAACGAATTGCTTGGTAGCAAAAGTCCCCATTTTTGAACATACTTATTAGTTTGTGCGTTGTATGTGCATTGAGTGCCTACAATATCAAAAATACCTAAAACTGAATTTAAATGACTTTCTCTTGACAGTTCGGAATCCTCTTCTAATTCCAACTTTACCCAAGTTTCGTCTTTAAAATCAATGTAATAATCTTCAAAAATGTATCTATATATCCCGTTATCATTACCGAGTGCAACAATATTATCTGCAAACTTAGCAAATAGTAAGCTATTATCTGTTGGCAAACTTCTATAAAGTGTAAAATTTCCCAAACTTAAAACCTTTCTCACGCTATCTAAATCACTAAAATCAAAGCAAAAGCAGGTTTCTTTATCACAAATTTGGCAAATTTCTTCTTCGTTTCCGCTATTGTTTGGAAAGCAAGCTATTAAAGAAAGGATAAGTGCGAGTGAAAATAGAATTGCAAGAATTGCTTTAAGTTTGCTTTTCATTTGTTCCCCCGTGAGTCTATATAAATTAAAGCGGTGTTATTTTCGCTTACTAACATTATACTACAAAATTATAAGATTTTAAAGGGATATAATAATTATTTTTTTAAGCCTGCACACCGCGCCGTACGGCTTTATGCTTAAAATCGTTTGACAAAGCCCCAAGCGAATGGTATATTGTTTAAAACAAACCGTTCGGGGGTATAGCTCATCTGGTAGAGCGCATGAATGGCATTCATGAGGTGGTCGGTTCGAGTCCGACTATCTCCACCAAACCGAAACCCGCGAACCGCCGTTTCGGAAAAGAAGAATATTAAAGAAGGGTTAGGAAATAAAAACTACCGTTTCGGAAATGAAGAAATAAGAGTTAGGGAAATCAAACACTCAACACAAACAGATTAATTGCGTCTTATAAACGCTGCTATGGCTCAGCAGGTAGAGCACGTCCTTGGTAAGGCGGAAGTCTGCTTGACGAAAGTCAGTCAAAATTGAATAATGCTGTTGTGGCTCAGTCGGTAGAGCACGTCCTTGGTAAGGACGAGGTCACGGGTTCGATTCCCGTCAACAGCTCCAAAAACGCCCGTTTTCGCTCAGAATATGGGCTTTTTTCATACCCTGGCAAAATTTGGCTTATTTTAGTATAGTGCCGACTGCGCCAAATTTTCTTCGTTTTTTCGGTCGACGGTCGCGCCGCCGCAAGCCCAAAAATAAAACTAGTATAGTAAATGGTATAGTAAAATCACAAACCTCTTTCCGTGGTTTCGCCAATAAGAAAGAAGTGGGCTTTAAGTAGGTTCTCTAAAAAAACATAATTGACCATTATCGCATAATAAATCAAACGGTTCTATATTATTGTTCGACTTATACTTTGACTTATAATCTTTTATTTGATTAAAAATTCCCATGCAAAAATTTTTAAGTTCATCTTCTGCTGGTAATTCTATTTTTAATTTTTTAACTTCTTCAATATGTCCTGCAAAAGAAAAAGTGACTCGAAATGTCGAGTATGGAACAGATATCGTAAACGCTATTAATTTCTTTTTTTCAATCCGGTTAGTAATTAAATTCTTTATGCAGTTTAGAACTTTTGAGGCTGTTTCTAAATCATTACATATAATTTCCGGCAAATTAATAATTGCATCATCAAAGTCAATACATTCGGGAACCTGTCCAATGCGCAATCCTTCTTTTTCTAAAAGATTTTTGACTTCTAATATATTTTTGTCAATATAATTATTAATCGAATTCTTATTATATCCTTGTCCATTTGAAAAACAAATATCATAATTTTGCGGTTGCATAGAGTTTTGTTTTATGTAGCAAGAAAAAACCGGCCACGCAGCTTCAAGAAAATCAATAGGTGCCTTTTTAGACTTTCTTTTGCCTTCATCTTCTTTTATTATTTCATTATATTTTTTATCTTCTCCGCCAAGATACTCGCCAATCAAGGTGTTGTCCATAAAATAAAAGGTTAATAATTGCTTCCATTTTTCGATTTCAATATTGCCGTCTATTCTCCATAGCTTTGTATAAATGGTATCTCGACCTGTTTTGTTAATTGATGCTGCTAAGCGTTTTTGCATTTTTTCTTCGGTATACGCACGAACTGCTCCGTCAAAATGAGGAGGCGTGTCGCCATGTCCCAGCATACAATGCACGAAACGACAACCGTAGAGGTTGTTATGAAGGTTTTTTCGCAGGCAAATTTCTTCGCATTCAAAAGTTCGGATTTTGTTTTGAGTGTACCAGCGGAATTCTGTTCGACGAATGTTTGAATATAGAGCTGCCACATCACTATTTTCGTGAATGGTTACACCCTCATCAATTGACTCCAAATCGTCTGAAAATTTTGGACCCCACAAATACTGATATTCAAGCATCGTGGTTGCGGTTCCTTTTAATCCGATTAAATTGGGGTCTATAGCTATTTTTACGGTAACCGCATCTCTTGATAGCGATTGTAAACATTCTAAAAATGAGGCATTTAGTGAGTTTTCAATAAAAAATGACCTGCGAAAAAACTGATGAGCAAACAAATAAAAACCTTTATACTCGTATAAGCCCGGAGCGACTATTGTAAAGTTCTTTAAATCAATAAGGTTGTCTTTATCCAATAGTTGTGCTAATTCAGGAAACATCGAAAAAACTATATTTTCTTGCTTTATAGCCAAGGCTTCAATATAAGGCTTATCGTAGTCTTGCTTTATTATATTGGCTACGGATAAAATTTTTTTGACTAAGGCATCATACTTTTCTTTTTTGTCGGCAATCAATAATTCTTTGTGTTTTTTGATAATTTCATTTAACCTCAATATATCATCTTCCGTTAAGCAAATATTGCTTTCTACTGTCTGCCAAAATTTTTCGGGGTCAATGAACAAGGGTCCCAACCTTGTGAAACCACATACTCTGCTTTTATCATGATTTATGCTGGACGGTGTTGTAGAATCCCAATTTTCTAAATACATCCTCAAAACAGCTTTTTCTTCGACATAATGATTAAGCCTGTTTAATCCACTTGTTATGCCGACACCGAACATTTTCTCCATGCAAAGTCCTCGTAAAATTTATCTATTAATTATATCATTTTTCGCTATAAATATCAAGCCGCTAAACAGTCGTTTTGAAAATTGCAATAAAAAAGCCCGTCCAAAAGCACTTTACTCTCAGGCGGGCTTTGATGATTTTTTACCGCTTGAAGATGCTGTCCAGCGTCCGGGCGGCTTCTTTATCTTCTTCTTTGAAGTATTGCCAGTAGGTGTCGACGGTGAGTTTTGTGGTGCTGTGACCGGCGCGGACGGAAACCGTTTTGAGCGGTATGCCCGCAAGGATTTGCAGGGTGATGTTCGTGTGCCGCAGACTGTGGATATGCACATCAGGTAGTCCGAGTCGTTGTGTGATTTTCTTCAGCCAGTAGCGGAATGTGCAGGGGTGAAGCCGAGCGCCGTCGTCACTAAGGAACACACGCTGGCATCCTTTGTAGCGGTCGCCGAGCATTTTAACCCTATCTTCCCACCAAAGCCTGTAATCTTTGACAAGGGCGGTCAAACTGTCGGGCATGGTAATTTCCCTCATGCTGGTGTTGGTCTTTGTGTTGCCCGTCACAACGCCGATACCTGCTACGCTAACGCACGACCGCTTTACGGATATTTCACCTTTATCAAGGTCGATGTCGTCCCATTCTAAGCCCGCCGCTTCGCCCCGTCGTATACCCGTGAGGAGGATAAGGAGTAGCGAGGTTTTGACCCGTATGTCCGGCTCATCCATAAGCGCACCCGCAAGCGTCCTTGCTTGCTCTTCGTCCAAGCACACGATTTTGTTGCGGTGCATTTTGACGGGTCTGATGTAATCGCCGGAAGCGTAGTTGTGTTCAACCAGTTGTTGCCGTTTGGCGGTGCTTAGGATTGTGCGGAGCGTCCGCAGGATTTTGCCGATTGTGGCGGGCATATAGTGTTTTTCCACCTTGCTGATTTCAAAGCATTTTTCCAGTGGTTCGTCTATGGCAGCGCATATCTGCTTGGCTTTTTCGATGTCGATACGGTCGCCCCTCATAGCGTTGGTCAGAGTGCTGTCCGATATTTTTGTAGTGCGGCAGATGCTTATGAGCGTAATTTTCCGCTCTTTCATAATATCGGCAAAGCCAGAAGCCACCGCATAGCCGACCGTGTATTTATGGTTTTTTACATTGTCCATAAACCGCTGTATGATAATCGGGCTGAGCTGCCGCAGCTTGTAACCGCCGAGCTTCTTGCATATTTCGTTTGCGTGATACCGGCATGATGCGTAGTAGGATGCCGAGCGGTTTTGTTTTAAAGATTCCAGCCATATCTCGCTGTATTCCGATAAGGTCAAGTCGACATCGATTCCGTTTTCGATACAGGCGTCCTTGCGGCACCGTTCCTCAAATTCCACCGTGAATTTATCCAGCAGCCTTTTGGCTTCACGCTCGGTCACATCCTGCGGCGGCCGCCATGTTACCGTCTTGACCTCATTTTTGCCTGTCCCGGCGTTTCTGACAAAAACTTGTATGCGGTAAGATACTCCGTTTTTGTTGTCGCGTTTTAATACTGACGCCATTTTTTTATTCCTCCAATGTTAAGTTTTTGTGTTTTACCCAAGCGGTGCAGTAGAGCCGCACCGCCGGGCAACACAAACAAGTACCGTATAAGCCTGAACAAGTCAAGCAGAAAACGGCAGACTTCTTTACTTTTATCCGGCACATTCTTCAGTATTTTGAATAGTTGCCGGAAGAGTCAAATACCCTATGAGGGAGTCGAGGTCTACAAGGACTTTCTTGCCGGTGTAAAAATGGCGGATTTTGTTTTCCTTGCACAGCGTCCTCACAAAGTACGCCGTGACGGCGGACTGCGGGTCGGCTTGCTTGACCTCGGTGACTATTTCGTTTATGGTTCGCATTCTTGCGATTGTATTCATTATTTCTGTTTCTCCGTTTTTATTATTTACGGAGCCGCACCCCGTAATTTAGCGTTGCACCTTTTCATCTTTGTAACTTTGCTCCTTGTAACTTTGTTCTTTGTAGCGTTGCTCTTTGTAACTTTCACCTTTATCCGACACGGGGTGTACGGACAGCCGGAGTCCGCCGCTTTTAGAAAGTATAACTTTCAGCGTACAACGGAACGCTTTCGGGTTTTGATTGTTTCGATTTTTTCAAAAATAAATCAAGATTTTTTGATTGTTTTTCAAAACTTTTGATTTCAAAACTTTACCCGCTGTGCCTTTTATAGCGATTAAGTTGTTTTTGCCCATAAACTTAGGCTTTTCCTTGGGTTTTCATTCCTTTTCACTCTTGATTTCCTAAAACGAAAAAACGCTTTGATTTTGCGAAAATTTGCGTGTTCCTGCCTTCCCGCTTACCAATCCGCTTCCCGTAGAGATTCCGACCGCCCCTGCCCGGCGGGGTAGCAGTCATTCGGCCTTTAAGCCAAGCAACTCAGCCATCTCCGACTTATAGGCTTGTCCTTTCGCCGCGCGCCGCTTAATGTCGTTGACTTTCACGGGCAGGCACCGCTCCAGTATCCGGCTGTATATCCGCGCGTAAGTAACATCCGACGTGTCCTCGGCTGCGTCAGTCAATAGTTTCGGCGTGTAGTTCGTGGTGATAACCAGCGGGATGTTGTACGTGTAACAGCCGTCAATAAACTTGTAGATTTGTTCTTGGGCAAAGGTCGTGCCGCGCTCAGTTCCGAGGTCGTCTATCACGAGCAGGGGCTTGCGCATCAGGCGGTCGAAGTGGTCGTCGGCGTTGTCGAAGTCCTGCGCCAACTTTACCACCGTTGCCAGCGAGGTACATTGTACCGCGTAGCCTTTGTCAATCAGCGCGTTGGCGATGCACATGGCGAAGAACGATTTGCCGGTTCCTACGCTGCCGTAGAGGATAAGACCGCCGCCCGCCGTGCGGAGCTTCTCGAAGTTCTCCACATAACTTTTACATACTGCGGTTGTCTTAGGCGTCTTGCCGTCATCCGCCGCAAAGGTATACGCGCGGTATGACGGATTAGGTATCCCGTCCCGCCTAAGCTGAGCAACCTTGTTTTCCCATTCGGCTTGCTGCCGGGCTTTTTCCTCGGCTTCCCACCGAGCCGTCTCGCATTTGCACCGCGTGGGGAAGATAGTTTCTTCATCCTCCTCATAGCGGGTCTGCCGGGGCGTGTGGCAGTTCTTGCAGTAAATCAGACCGTCTTTCAGGTATTCGTCCTCATAAATCCGCCGCTTACCGTCAAACAGTTTTTTCATCGCCGCATCTATTTTCTCCATAAGCTAATCCTCCTCATTGTAGTTAATCTGCGGCTTGGGCTGTAGCGCGCGTCCAAGCGGTTGTTTATCGGTTTCAAGCGGCCAGATACTTGTCCAACCGTTTTGCGTGCTACGGTTGAATATTTCGATTTTATCTGCGTCCGTGGCTGCCAGCTTGTCAAGACGGGCGAAGAACTGTTTTAGGGCGGTATCAGTTACAGGCTTCCGTTTGAGCTTCCGCATTTTGATAAACTCATTAACCGCCGTTTTCAATCCCTCATCAGAAGTATATTGAGAGATAACAGAATCAAGAGCCGCATCGCCGCCGTCCGGCGGCTTGACTTTTCTCTTTCTCTGCTTTTTCTCTTCTTCTAAATCTACTTCTTTTTCTTCTTCTTTATTGCCGTTACAAAAAGTTGCACCGCCGTTACCGACCGTTACGCCAGCGTTACCTTGTAACGGTTTCCGTTTTTCTTTCTCCCGTGAGCGGAAAGCCCGCACCCGCTCGTAGCTGTCGCTCTCGCGCCCGACCCGGTTCGGCATATCCGTCAAAAACATTGTGCCGTTTTCCAAAACCTCTAACAGCCCCAGGCTTTTCAGGTTCGCTGTGGCTTGCCGCACGGTTTCAATTCCGGTGTCGGTAACCGCCGCCAGCATTTCTTCGTCATAGGGAACGGTGTCGCTGAATTTAAGATGGCCGACATCCCGGATGCTTTTGAGCATAATCGCCAAATAAAAAAGAATCAGGTCTTTGCCGTTTTCCTTCGCCTTCAGCACCTTTATATGCCCGCTGTCCAGAAAGCCGTCCTCCAGCTTCAGCCAGTATTTCTTAGTCATATCTGCCATTTTGTTAGTTTTCCTCCGTAAGCCACCATTCGCCGGACTTCAAAACCTTGAGGTTTGCCTTGCCCCAACAAAACAATCCATATCCTACGGGATAAATCCAGGGTTTCAAAAATTGTTTGAAAGTGCCTCTTTTCTCAATAATTTGTTCTGCCGTCAAGCCTTCCGCTAAGTCCAAATGCAAACTTATCGAAAATCTGCAAATCATAATCATTTTGACCGCATTTGTCCGTATATGGTCTGCAAGGTATATTGAGGTCTTGCTCCAATAATCCCGCTTGCCTTGCTTAGCCTCCGCAAGGGAGGGCAAAACAAGCCTTTTGCCGTAGTGTTCTTGAAGTTTTTTAGCCCGGTTTGATATGCTGGACTGCTTTCTACCTCGACGGGAATCCCGTCATAAAAGTAACTATTCCTTGTGTTCATAATTTCCTCCGTTTTTTTGTTTTGCCGTCTATTCCGGCTGTCATGCGTTTTTTGCCGTGCCGCTACGCACCTATTCAGTTGTCGGGGGATATCGCGCTTTTAGCTGTTGCATTTCCAAAGCCTCCTTTTGTTACTGCGTTAGCGAACTTGCTAACGCATATCGGTTTTTTAAGGACGCAAAATGCGCCCTTGAGGGGAGAGAGTGACAGGATTTATGGCTGGCTATTCCGGGTAGATAAGTTTAATGCCTTTTTGAGAAGCAACACCTTCAATTGCCTTTTGAATAGCATGGTGATAGTTTTCTTCATCGGTGCTGGTTTCCGGGCGCAAATCAACTTGCATTAACAGCCGGACAAGTAGCCGTGTAGAAAAATGGGATTTTAGATGCTCGACCATATCGGGTGGTAAGTCATCTCTGCCAAAGCCGGCAGCCTCGTTAAAATAATATTGAAGCTCAGGATTGCCTTTACAAAGCAATTCTTCCATTCTTTTCAGCAAATCCCCGGTTGGCGGATACCGCTTGTCATTTTCCATGTCAGACAAATACGGTGCCGCAATCCCAAGGTCAGCCGCCATTCCTCTTAGCGATTTACCCAGCGCCTCTCTCCTCAAACGAATAAATCCGCCAAAGATGTTTGTGTTTTTCTTTTCCATAAAACTCCTCCCAACGATATATGTTGCCATGTTCGCTAACATAGTAACACATAGGGAAAAGTGATGTCAAGCGTTTTTACGCACATTTTTCATAATTTTTATAATTATTTTTTTGACTGTAATTTTCGCATTCCCTTAAACTAAAGCGAGAAAGTCGCAAACTTTCCATTGAAACCACAGCGTTTAATTTTTTCGATAAAGCCATCCCTGGTTTTTTTGTCATTATAATCATGAAGAAACCAAGTGATTTTATTAGTATCTAAATATCTGCAAATTTCTTTAAGATATATCATGTCAACATCTGAAAACGAGAACCCGACTGAGTATATCCTTTGCACGGGGGCTGTATTTAGAGTATTGAAGAAGGTGCGGTTTTCGATTAATGCATCTTCAGTTTTTTTTCGCAATGATGAAAACAATGCCCATAAACCCGCCCCATGAAATCTTTTCTCTCCATAGGGGCAAAATCTTTCATCGTTGTCATACTCATCTCGCTCTCCATCTTCGCCATGGCCGAAATAAAGTTTCTCGTTTTGCTTGCCATGAATGTGACAGACATTTTTAGCACCATATAACTTTTGCAAAGTGGCGGTATAATTGAAAGTTAAAAACATATCGTCATTTTTATCAATCAACGCTTGAAAAGTTGCCTTAATTTTGCTTCGATTGATTTTTATTGTTGAAACCCATTCGTCAAAAAAATCGAGTATCTTTGATATCGATGCAATTAAATCGGCGGATGTATCCTCATTCTTATAGCCAGTATGAAAAGGCTTTTCATCACTTATGTCAAGTTCCTCAAAATATTCTGAAAGCCATAGCTTTGTTAACGAGCCTTCTAAATCAGACCATTTTTCTCCTTCGACCTGGGAAATCTTATAGGCAATAAAAGAAGCACATTCATTATCATCGTAACCAATATCACCCCCCATTAAAGTCCTTTCGTCAGGAGGGAAAAACCATTCCGCTTCAGAATGCGGATATTCTTTTTCTAAAAACTCTTTAAAGTGATTGTAACTGGTTTTAAACCCATGCATCAAATCAAAGCCATTTCCTATAATAAATAAATTCATGCAACTTCCTTAATTGTCAATTATGTGTCGTTGGGCTTGCTCATCATGATGGTAATTTAGCAGTTCAAATGCACCGAAGTTGCCCATGCTGATTTGGAACACTGTGCTACCGTTAAGTAAGGTTTGAAGCCGTAAAATATTACTTTTGCCTTGAAAATAGCGAAAAAGGTATTGTAAAGTCAGTTCTGAATCACAAGTGATAGCAAAAGTGTGGGTGCCGTTTATGTAAGATTCACCGTCGTAGCGGACATAAACAAAATGTCCAAAATCCGAAACGGTTTCTGTAACATCGGGAACAATGATAGAATCACAAGTCAAGATTTTTTCAGATGGCACAGGTCGAACATAGCGGTTAATAATATCGGCACTGTTTACGGTTCTGCCGCTATAGTTCTTGTAAATGTCACCATAATGAACACATTTGATGCCGTTTTCGGAATCAAGAAATTCTCTTGACGTGGTGATTGGTCTAAATAGTTTCACTTTTTCGCTTAACTTCATTTTTCTACCTCGGAGGATATAATGGTCAAATTAAAAGATATTTGCGACAGCGTTTCCATAACATACAACTTCTCAAATGTGAAAGAAGTAGTTTTTCTCAATACTGGCGACATTTTAGAGGGTAAAATCTTGGTGTCCTCTTACAGCGATGTGTCTTTTTTGCCCGGACAGGCAAAGAAGTCAATCCAAAATGGAGATATACTGTATTCTGAAATTCGCCCTCAAAACAAACGGTTTTGCCTTGTTGATGTTCCAAATTCGCAAGATTATGTCGTTTCAACAAAATTGATGGTCTTGCGTTTTAAGGGCAAAGACTTCTTGCCGAAATTTATTTACCAATACATCACGCAGGATAATGTGGTAGATACGCTTCAGCAATTAGCGGAATCGCGCTCAGGAACATTTCCTCAAATCACCTTTTCTGAACTTGGGGACATTGAAATTCCAAATTATTCCCTCGATGACCAACAACACATAGTTGACAGTAGGAGGATGATGGCATGAAATCCTCTCGCATAGCCGATTTGGCGCAAATCGTAACCGACAGAATGGATAGCAAAAGGCTCTCTGCCTCGACCTATATTTCCACCGAAAATATGCAACCTAATTTTGGTGGTGTGGTCAATGCCGCTTCTTTGCCGACAACCGCAGTTACCTCTTTTCGTCAAGGCGACATCCTTATTTCAAACATACGCCCTTACTTCAAAAAAATATGGTTTGCTCAGTTTGACGGCGGTTGTTCGACCGATGTAATTTGCTTGCGTGTTACAAGTAACGATTGCCTGCCGCAGTATCTGTTTTATCAGCTAAACGCCGATAATTTTATTGATACTTTTGTTGCCTCATCTAAAGGCACAAAGATGCCCCGTGGCGACAAACAAGCCCTGCTTGAATACAAGATTTGCTTGCCTGATACAGCCGAGCAATCCCACATAGTTGACACCAAGTGTCAGTTAATCGTCGCTGTCTAAAATCGCCATGATTTTTTCGTCGAGTTCTTTGTTTTTGGCAAACAGTTCTTTCAATTCTTGCTTAACTCTTATTATCTCCGCTCTAACCTCCTCATCGCTCATTTTATCACTATCGTCTATCCCGACATAACGGCCGGGGACGAGAGAATAATCGGTTGCTTGTACTTCTGCCAGAGTCGCCGACTTGCAGTAGCCTTTGACATCCTCGTAGTTTTCGCCGCTCAGCCACCTGTGGTAGGTGTCGGCTATCTCCAAGATTTCTTCCGTGGTCAGTTCACGGATTTTGCGGTCTATCATTACGCCTTTGTCACGACAATCTATAAACAGCGTCTTTTCTTTGTGCTTACGGTTTTTACGCAAGAACCACAGCGATACAGGGATAGTCACGGTGCTGAAAAGGTTTGTCGGCAGGGCGATGATGCAATCAATAATGCCGCCGTCTTTTTCGAGCATTTGCTTGCGGATATTGTATTCTTGCTTACCGTTGGTCGAAAGGGAGCCGTTGGCAAGGACAAATCCCGCCACGCCGTTTGGCGCAAGCTTTGACACCATGTGCTGTATCCAAGCGTAGTTGGCGTTGCCGGAGGGCGGTATATCGTATATCCAGCGCGGGTCGTCGAGCAGAGATGGCTGGCCGTAATCGCTGATATTAAACGGCGGATTCGCCATGATAAAATCTGCGCGTAAGGTTTTGTGTTTGTCGTCGTGAAAAGTATCGCCGAAACTATCGCCGAGGTCGGCGGGGATTCCGCGTATGGCGAGATTCATTTTTGCCAGCCGCCAGGTATCAGGGTTGAGTTCTTGACCGTACACAGCTATCTTGTCCAAGTTGCCTTGGTGTTCTTGTATAAACTTGACCGACTGGCTAAACATACCGCCCGAACCGCAGCACGGGTCGTACACGCGCACACCTTTTCCGACTTTGTCGTAAGGTTCAATCATATTGACGATAAGGTCGACCACGCAACGGGAGGTGTAAAACTCGCCGCCTTTCTGTCCGAACTTCTTAGAAAACTCGCCGAGGAAAAACTCGTAGCATTTTCCAAAAAAGTCGCCGGTCATATTCTCTGTTGAAAGCTGGTTGCTGAAGAGGTCAACCAGTTCGCCGATACGGCGCTTGTCTACATCGCCGCGTGAGTAAACCTTGGGCAATATGCCTTTAAGTTCCGGGTTGTCCTTTTCGATTTCTAAGAGAGCCTCGTCCAAAATCTTGCCGATTTCCTCGGTCTTAGAAAGTTTGGATATGTAACTCCACCTTGACTTTTCAGGAACCCAAAAAACATTCTCTTCAGCATAAGCATCGCGTTCATCCTCAAAGCCGTCGCCGTCGGCGACAAGCTGTTCGTACTTCTGCTCGTATCTGTCGGACACATACTTTATGAAAATCAGCCCGAGGCAGATGTTCATGTAGTTGTTCGGCATTACCGCGCCGATTAACTTACACGCAGCGTCCCACAGCGTCTTTTCAAGCGATACCGCCGCTTTCTCTTTTTTGTCACCTTTGACAGTCTTTTCGTTTGCCATTTATCCTCCGAAACTTCCGCATAGTCAAACCTATCAGAAGTTGTGCTGTAAAAATTTTATATTATCTGTTTTACCGACCTGTAAAAGAATTCTATCTTGCCGTCGAGTTTATCAGTGTGGAAGTGGCCACAGTACCAGCGGTCGAAACTGATAGAGTCGTGGATTTTCTGCAAGGCGTGTTCTGTGCGGTTTTTAATGTGGCTTTGGTCTATGCCGGGGAGGAACACCTCGCGGGGCAGAAAATTGTACGGGCAAGTGTGCGTTATTACGAAGTCAAATTTTTGCCCTTTGACCGTCTTATAGATTCCGTCAAGTTCCGCGTCGGTCAGTTCTTCGTTTTCCCACCAGGCGTTGCCGCGCTCAAGCCGCCAAAACTTATCAACGGAATATGCGCCGCCGACTATGAGGCTTTTCTTGCCGTTAATGTCAAACACGGTGCCGTTAGCGGCGAAGTAGATGTCGTTGCTCTCATAGCCGTCGCCGCCGAGGAGTTTGATTTTATCCGCCGCCATTTCGGCAAAGGGCTGTTCGTGGTTGCCTTGTATGCAGAGGAGGGTTATCGGCAGGTCGGCGGCGAGTTTCTGCCGCTCTAAATCCTTTTGCAACTTATCGTAATAAACGCTATAAAAGAACCCAATGTCGCCCAGCAAAATCAGCAGGTCATCTTTGGTCGTGTCGCCGATGTACATAACCCTGCCCGCAAGGTCGTTCATGTCGCCGTGGATATCCCCTGTCACGAACACTCTATTAAATTGCTGACTCAGTTCTTTTGTCATGTTTTTTGTTTTTTAAAGAAAGTGGTTCCACTTTTGTTAAATTACTTTCCTCGGGCTGTTTCGGCTTCGATAACAATTTCCATAATGTCTGCAATGTCGCAATTCAAGGCTTTGCAGATGCGCAACAGGATATCGGTGGTGATATTGTCGCCTTTGGTGAGCTTCGCCATTGTTGCCGGACTGATTCCGCACATTTCGCGCAGTTCCGTCTTTTTTAAGTCTTTGTCGATTAACAAATGCCAAAGTTTTTTGTAGCTTACTGCCATTTCAAAAATCTCCTGTTTCTCGTATTTAGACATTGTATCATAAATACACGGTCAATGCAACTTAATACGCTATCGTGAAAAAATAATTCACGCTTGTCATTGCACTTGCGAAGATTTGTGTAGATTTGCGAAGATTTGCGAGAAATGTCGGGGGTTCTGCCACAAATTGCGTGTTGTTTCAATAAAATCTGCCACAGATTGCAAGTTAAATTACGTTTTTTTGCCACAAGTTGTAATCCGAGTGAAAAACATTTATATTATACTGCAAATAAAAGCAGCAAAGATTGATAGTGTAATATCAACCTTTGGCGGTCGGTGATTATTATAATTTCGAAAAAGCGCATAACCGAAAAAATATTCTTAAAAAATAGCATACTCTGCTTGACAAAGCGCGTATAATAGAGTATGCTATTAGCGATACAGGATATACTAAGTCTTGTAGGGAGTAAGCAAAATGAATTTAACTCAAAAATTAGAAAAAATTTACGGAGCGGGCGAACCGATTTTCCTCGAAGAAATCAGGGCGGCTATGGATGGTTATTCCTCGCCGTATGTTTTCCAATGCATCCGCAAAGAAATTGCCGAGGGACGGCTGGCTCGGTTTGACGAATCTGTTTACTATATTCCCCAGGATGGTTTCTTTGGCAAGTCCTCATTAAACCCCAGCAAGGTTGTCGAGAGGAAGTATCTTTCGGACAACGGCAAGATTATTGGTTTTTATTCAGGCATAGGATTGCTGAATGCAATCGGTGGCACAAGACAAATGGCTTTTGTGTATGAAATAATTACAAACAACGAAAGCACAAGACGGCGCGAAGTCCAGGTCGGCAAAAGCAGATATATATTACGCAAGGCAAGGTGTGCAGTCAACAATGAAAATAAGGTCATCTTGCAGGTCTTAGAGTTGTGTAATAATTACTTGTGGGATGACGAGGCTGCCGAGGCTGTATTAAATTACGCTAAAAGAAACAATGTTACGATGCGTGATGTGCTGAGATACTCGCAGTATTATCCAGCAAAAGCAATAAGAAATGCGAGCGAGGTGCTTTATGGAATTGCATAAAGATAAAGAAACTTTTAATAACCTGATAGAGGAATTAAGCACGAAAACAGGTATTCCGTCGGCGATTATCGAAAAGGATTATTTCGTTACGATGTTTTTGGAGACGCTTTCCAAAAAGTTGCCCGGCATGATTTTCAAAGGCGGTACTTCACTCTCAAAATGCTACCGTGTGATTGAGCGGTTTTCCGAAGATATTGACATTACGGTTGACCATTCGGAAACTCTAACTCAAGGGCAATACAAAAAAATCAAACAGGCTGTTGTGGACTCGGCGGCGGAACTGGGGTTCGAAATAACAAACTTAGATGACACTCGTTCAAGACGAGATTTCAACGAGTACATAATTGATTATTCGGCGATTTTTACGCTTGAGGGTATCAAGCAGTTTTTGCTGGCAGAAACAACTTTGTCGGTGCGCTCTTTTCCCACGGAATTGAAACCTGTCAAAAGCATAATTCAAGAGCATTTAGAGAGTGCTGGTTTGCAGGCGATAGCGGAGAAATACGGTTTGCGTGAGTTTTCCGTCCGTGTCCAAAAATTAGACAGGACTTTGATTGACAAGTTGTTTGCACTGGGTGATTATTATCTTGTAGAAAAAGAGTTCGGTTACTCTCGCCACATCTACGACATTTATAAATTGCTTCCGCTGGTCACCATTGACGATGCCTTTAAGTCGCTTGTAAGAGAAGTGCGAGAAGCACGCAAAATAAGCCAGTATTGCCGCTCCGCTCAGGATGGTGTGGACACGCA
>WQYD01000020.1 GCA_009781445.1 Bacillota bacterium
AAACACAGATAAGTATATCAATGATCCTAAAGCATGGGATTATGCCGAGGGCGAAATGCGCAAGATTCTTAATAAATCGGGAATTGAGTACAGCGAGGGCATAGGTGAGGCGGCTTTTTATGGCCCTAAGCTGGATATTCAAATCAAGAATGTCCACGGCAAAGAGGACACTATGATAACTATCCAAATAGATATGTTCCTTGCCGAAAAATTTGATATGAGTTATATAGACGAAAACGGCGAAAAGAAACGCCCCTATATAATTCACCGCACCTCTATCGGTTGCTATGAAAGAACGATTGCGCTGTTAATTGAAAAATATAAAGGCGCGTTACCGCTTTGGTTTGCGCCCGAACAGGTGCGCGTGCTAAGCCTAACGGACAGAACGGAAGAAGAGGTAAAAGCCCTAACCCTAAGGCTTAAAGCCCAAGGATTCCGCGCAACCCACGATATAAGAAACGAAAAAATCGGCTTCAAAATCCGCGAAGCCCAGCTTGAAAAAATCCCTTACATGATTATTATCGGGGATAAAGAAAAAGAGGATAACGCAATAGCCGTGCGTTCACGCGGTAACGGCGATCTCGGCACAATGAAAGAGGCGGAATTCTTAAAAAGAATTAAAGAAGAAGTTGATAATAGGGTTGTGTGAAACGAGAAACAATAAAAGAGAAACATTAAACGAGAAACGAGAAACATGGTGGATTCCAAATCTCATTATTGATAGGTGCGAGTTGTAGATATATCCGTAACTGCCCCGCAGTGGGCAGGATATGCATAACCGTGGGTTAAACCCACGGCACAGCTAAGCACACGAACAGCACCCATACCCCCGCCCGCCTGCCAAAGGCAGGCGGGCGGGGGTATATCTATATGTACGCACGCTATCCACCCCAAGCTACGCTACCGCTTGCATGGGGTTATGCACATTGCGCCCCCATGGGGCCATATATGGATATATTCGTAACTGCCCCGTAGTGGGCAGGATATGCATAACCGTGGGTGAAACCCACGGCACAGCATGGCGGAAAGCAAGCTAATATATAGATATATCCGTAACTGCCCCGCAGTGGGCAGGATATGCATAACCGTGGGTAAAACCCACGGCACAGCTAAGCACACGCACCACACCCCGTACCCCCGCCCACCTGCCACAGACAGGTGGGTGGGGGGGGGTGTCTAAATATATGCACGCCATATACCCCAAGCTACGCTACCGCTTGCATGGGGTTATGCACATTACGCCCCTCTGGGGCTATATATGGATATATCCGTAACTGCCCCGCAGTGGGCAGGATATGCATAACCGTGGGTAAAACCCACGGCACACTGTAGCTGAAAGCAAGCTAACATATGGATATATCCATAACTGCCCCGAAGCGGGCAGGATATGCATAACCGTGGGTGCAACCCACGGCACACTGTAGCTGAAAGCAAGCTAACATATGGATATATCCATAACTGCCCCGAAGTGGGCAGGATATGCATAACCGTGGGTAAAACCCACGGCACACTGTAGCTGAAAGCAAGCCAACATATGGATATATCCGTAACTGCCCCGAAGCGGGCAGGATATGCATAACCGTGGGTGCAACCCACGGCACAGCACAGAATAACCCACCCATGCAAAAACCCCCACCCACCTGCCCGTGGCAGGTGGGTGGGGGTATATCTATATGTACGCACCTCATATACCCCAAGCTACGCTACCGCTTGCATGGGGTTATGCACATTACGCCCCTTTGGGGCTTCCGCGGATGTATCTATATACTTGCGCACCTCATGTCTCTCACGCTACGCTACCGCTTGCATGGGGTTATGCACATTGCGCCCTTTGGGGCTTTCGTGGTTTTTTTTTATAATTCTCACTATTTATCCGCCCAAAAAAACTCTTCCCCAGTCCCAAGCCCGTTTTCAACAAAAAACCTTTTAAGTTCATTTTCAAAGTTCTCTTCCTTATGGTGTTCTTGCTGATTTTTTATATAATTCACGATAGTATCTTTATCTTTATAAGAATAAGTTAGCGCACAGTAGCCACTTGCCCAGCCGTTAAAAAACGGAAAAGCCTCACTTTGTTTAAGCCAATTTGAGGACGAAGTTTTGATTTCGCGAACAAGATCCGCCAAAGCAATAGAAGGGTGCAATCCTATCAAAATGTGCAGGTGTTCTTGCATGCCGTTTATGCGGTGTAAAACGCAATTTTTGTTTTTGATAATACCCCAAATATATTTAAATAATTCGGTTTGGTTTTCGGCGGGGATTGTGCCTCTGCCGTCCTTTGTGCGAAAAATAATGTGGTAAAGTATTTGATGAAAAGATGCCACGGATTAGCCCCCCCTCTGCCTATTTTAGTTAATCTCAAATTCTTTATTGATAGCAAAAAACACAGTTGAAATCATTAAAAAGTGTTCGCCGTGGCTTAGAAGGTAACCGCCGTGATCTGAGGCGATTATTATTAGCCAATCCTCATTTTCATATGTTTCGCGTGCTTCTATTGCGTCTATTAGGCGGTTAGCGTCCTTTTCGCTTTGGGTGAAAGAATCTCTATATTTGTTTCCGCCGTTATTGAAGCCTGTGCGGTGTCCGTAATAATCGGTTCTGTCCAGCACGCCGAAAATTGCTGAGGTGTTTCCGCTTATTGCTGAAAGCATTTGGTTCGTTACAAGGTTATCGTTTTCGCTTCGGTTGAAGATTGAGGGCGCGGAAGCGTACTGATTTTTATAATTATGGGTGTGGAAATTTTTCCAATAGTAATAAAAACCTGCGTCTATTCCTGCGGTGTGAAAGGTGTAAAAAATAGGATCTTTTGCGGAAATGCCTTTGTTTCCTTTTACCTTATTTTCGTCTGTCCAAACCCCTGTGAAAATTGCTGCCCAACCAGGGGCAGTCATTACGCGTTGATCGCCTTTTTTAGCACCGCCTGTTCTTCCAAGAAATAAACCGCCGTCATTAGCCACGCGAAGAATTGCGGAAGTTTCTTTATTTGAAGCGAGGGGAATCATATCTGCACGCAAGCCGTCATATCCCAAAAATAAAAGCCTTGGTTCTTTACCGCTTTGGTTATCCGTCATGTGGTTGAACATGATATTATAAAGCGCGACTTGGGGAATAAGCGAATCAAAATCATTTTTAAAAAGGTTGCTTTCCTCTATGTTTTTCTTGAAAGATTTTTCAAAATGAGGCACAAGCATTAGCGGTAAAAATGCGGAAACCGCAAGCACCGTGATTAAAGCTATAGCAACAATTAAGTGGGTTTTTGTTTTAAATATTTTTTTCATAAATCTTACCTTTAAAACCATTATATCACAAAAAACCTTGCGTGCGCATTTGGTTTTAAATCCACACAACAGACGCACATAATTCTCTTTACTTACCTTTTTTTAAAAGGTACAATTAGCCTTAGGGAAACACCAATGAACGAAAGCGAAACAACCGCAAAACACAAGGGAAGCGAACCGCTGAAATATGTGGTTTTAAACACCGCGTCTATGGGCGCGGATTCGGTGTTTTTCGGCTTTGTGGCAATGCTACTTTTATCCAAAGGATTTAGCGGGGTTCAGATTGGCACGCTGTTATCTTTCGCGCCAATTATCTTGGCACTTTCAATGCCGATTTTGGGAAGATTTGACCGCGGTAAATCAAGAAGAATTTTGCTTGTGGCTTGCATATTCATTTTAGTCGTTGCCGAAATTACGCTTGTTTACACCACGGCTTTTGCCACTGCTGTGGCGGTGATTGCGGTTGCCTCTGTGGTGCGCGCACCGCGCCTGCCCTCTGTGGAAAGCATGACCACGCTTTACTGCATGGAAAAGGGCGGGGAATTTTCGTTTTACCGCGGTTTTGGTTCTATCGGCTTTTTGGTGGCGGTTTTCGTGGGCGGATTTTTATATGAAAGCCACGGCGTTACACCGCTTCTAATCATTTCTTGCGTGCTGTGGGGAATATCCGCGCTTGCGATAATTTGCCTCAAGCCCCTTGAAATTGATATCTTGCCGAGAGAGAAAGAAAAAGAAAACGACTTTAAGGTTTTATTTAAAAATAAAGCGTTTGTGCTTTTTGTGTTCTTTCAGGCAATACTTTACGGCGCAATGCTTTTTAACACAAACTTTGAAATGCTTTACCTTGAAGAGAGGGGATTTAAAACTTCCCTATTCTCATGGTTAACACTTTTGAGGGTGGGGGTGGAAGTAATTGTGTTTTTTGTGTTAAGAAAAAAGACTTTACCGCTAAGGTTTTTAATTCTCAGTGCGCCTCTAATTATCTTAATTCAATCCGTAATATTCTTCACCGCCTTGCCTCTTTATTCACTGTTTATTGCAAACTTTTTTTCAGGCGTGGCATGGGGAATCATGATATATGTTAATAACCGATATTTGCGCGAAAACATATGCAAAAAAAGTTTTACAATGGCAGTTTACATAAGCATGACGGTGCAACACATCGCACTTGCCGTGCTGTTACTATCGGGCGGTGTTTTCATGGACTACCTAAGCATAAAGCACGCCTACCTAGCCACAGGCGCGATATTTGTGCTGTGCTTTGTGTACGCATTGTTTGCCTTTGGAAAGCAACGCAGAACGCAGAACGCTGAATAGTGGATTCTTTAATTCAGAATTAAGAATTCAGAATGCAGAATTATGGATTTATAATAATGATACTTAGAATCCACCATTGTGCGCTGTGTGTTGTGCGCTGTGCGCTGAAAAATCTTTCTTTTTTTATTTGCTTTATGCGCGCGCCTTATGATATTATGATAAAAGCAAAAATTCGCACTATGGGGCGGTGTAAAATCTTTAATGCACCATAATCCGTCAAGCAACGCTTGCGAAGAACCCGTAGGAGGAATAAACGGAGGTATTTTATGGCAGTTATTTCAATGAAACAGCTTTTAGAGGCTGGCGTTCACTTTGGGCATCAAACAAAACGGTGGAACCCCAAAATGAAAAAGTACATTTATGATGCACGCAACGATATCCATATTGTTGATTTGCAACTTACAATGGAATTGGTGGAAAAGGCTTATAGGTTTATCCACGGCATAGTTACAAACGGCGGTACGGTTCTTTTTGTGGGCAAAAAGAAGCAAGCCAAAGAAGCAATTCAATCCGAAGCCGAACGCGCAGGTATGTTCTTTATGAACCAAAGGTGGCTTGGCGGTACGCTTACTAACTTTTCCACAATCCGTTCAAGGATTGATAAGCTGAATAAGCTTAACCAAATGGAAGCAATGGGCGAATTTGAAGTTCTTCCCAAAAAAGAAGTTATAAAACTTAAGGCCGAAAGGGATACTCTTGAAAAGAACCTTGGCGGTATTAAAAATATGAGATCGCTTCCCTCAGTTATTTTTGTGGTGGATTTAAAAATTGAACATATCTGCCTAAAAGAAGCAAAGGCACTTGGCATTCCTGTGGTTGGGCTTGTGGACACGAACTGCGATCCAGACGAAGTTTCTTATGTTATCCCCGGAAACGATGACGCTATCCGCGCAATCAAATTGATAGCCTCAGTTATGGCAGACGCGTGCGTTGCCGCAAAAGAAGGCGTGGACGAACTTCCTAACGCAGCAAATGACGAAGAGGATGACGAAACCGCAGATATTTTAGCAGACATTCCCGAAGTGGCAAAAGAAGAAGAGGAAGAAGAAGGAAACGAATAGCACAAAGGGATTAGGGAAAAGGGAAAAGGGATTAGAATCATTATATATTAATCCGTTAGTTCCGCACCGAACAAATTATTCCGTACTTAGTAACTTATTACTAAGAATCCACATAAAACAACAATATTATTAGGAGAATAAATACAATGAGTTTTACAGCAAAAGATGTTCAAATCTTAAAAGATCGCACAGGCGTGGGCATGATGGAATGCAAGAAAGCACTTGCTGACGCGAACGGCAACATGGATAAGGCAATAGAATTATTGCGCGAAAAGGGCATGGCTACAGCCGCCAAAAAGGCAGGCAGGATAGCTTCTCAAGGCATTGTGGATTCATATATCCACCTTGGCGGAAAAATCGGCGTATTGCTTGAAGTTAACTGCGAAACGGATTTCGTGGCAAAAAATGAACAATTTACAAGTTTTGTTCATGACATTGCGCTTCAAATAGCCGCGTCTAAACCGCTTTATATCAGCAAGGACGAAGTTCCCGCCACCGAAGTTCAAAGCGAACGCGATATTTTTAGGGCGCAAGCGTTGAATGAGGATAAGCCGAAGCCTCTGCCGATTATTGAAAAAATGGTTGAAGGCAGGATTTCCAAATTCTTTAAAGAAGTTTGCCTTTTAGAGCAAGATTTCGTGAAAGATCCCGGCAAGACAATTACCGAACTTTTAAACGACATGATTGCAAGGACGGGCGAGAAGATAACCATAAGAAGATTCGTCCGCTTTGAAATGGGCGAAGGGCTTGAAAAGAAGGTTGATAACTTCGCAGAAGAAATCAACGCACAGCTTGAAAAAATGAAAAAATAACCACCCCAAAAAGCAAGCGCACAGCTTGCTTTTTCTTTATTTTTTAGCAAACTACTGAGGTGCAATTATGAAATCAAAATATAAAAGAGTGTTAATAAAGCTATCGGGCGAAGCCTTATCGGGCAAAGAGGGTTTTGGCATAAATGAAACCGTGCTTGACGGAATAGTGAACCAAATTTCCACCGTTAAGAAAATGGGTGTGGAAATTTGCATTGTTATCGGCGGGGGAAATTTTTGGCGGGGGCGTCAATCCGCAGGAATGGATCGCACTACCGCGGATCACATGGGTATGCTTGCCACCATAATCAATTGCCTTGCACTTCAAGACGCCCTTGAACGGCACGGGCTTGAAACGCGCGTGCAAACCGCGCTTACCATTACGAGGATAGCTGAACCTTACATTATGCGCAAGGCACTTAAGCACCTCACCGAGGGCAGAATAGTTATCTTTGGTTGCGGAACGGGCAACCCCTATTTCACCACAGATACCGCCGCCGCACTGCGCGCCACCGAAATGCACGCGGATATTTTATTGCTTGCAAAGAATATAGACGGAATTTATGATTCCGATCCCAAGAAAAACCCTAACGCTAAAAAGCTGGATCATATATCCTATATAGAACTCATTAAGCGCGGTATCACCGCCATGGATTCCACCGCCGTAACGCTTTGCATGGATAACGATATTCCCATTCTTGCATTCGGTTTAAGCGAAGAAAATAGCATCGTCCGTGCGCTTTCGGGCGAAAAGTTCGGCACGGTTATCACGAAATAAACCACCGCGAATAGCATAAATTGTTTTTTTAAAAAGCCGAGGGCATTTTCCTTGGCTTTTTCGCTATTTTAACCGCATTTTCAACCATAAAATGCCTATAGTCCTTTTTAATATTTACTTAAATTTTACCAAGTTTTACTAAACAAAAAAAACTGTTGACAGTAGCGTATATCTGTTATATAATGGAAAGACGCGCAAAAATTCTAACGACAAAAAGCGCAATTTTTAAGCTACAAAGCGAGGGAGGAAACCACTATGAACAAAGAAGATAAAACCATTAAAGCAGAAGCCACAATAGCCGAAGAGTGCGCCCTTTATGACGAACGATCCATTTATTTAAGCGAACAGCTTATGCGCGTGGAGAAAAGAAACGAAGAGATAATGGAAGAGTGTTCGGAAATTAACAAGAAGGCAAGAGAGTTCATAAAAGTTCGCCCCACGCTTTCCAAAGAGCAATGTGCCGTTTATGAGGCGGAGTTAGACGCAATCCTACCGAGGTTATCGGCATTAGAAGCCGAACAGTACACGCTTAACGAGTTATTGGCAACGCTTGTGAACGAGTTATGTTTGCTTTCTGTACCGAATCCGAATCCTTCACAGCCCGAAATAAAGGCGTTGCCCCCCGAAAGAGAAGAAGAAACCTTAAAAGTGTTAGAATTATTTCTAAAGAACGAAATGGCATCGGTTTCACATTTGCAAGTTGCTTTTAAGTTAGCATTCATTAAGGCGAGTAAACTTTATCGTGAAATGCAGGAATACGGGTTCATTATCGCAGAAGACGGCGAAAAATGGGTAGTATCCGAAGAGGGCAAAGCAACGGTAAAAAGGCTTAAAGAACTTTATAAGAATACCAAAACACCATAATTTAATTTAGCACCAAATTCAGATTTATAAAGCACCGCCAAGGTGTAAGCTAAATGCAAATTTGCACGGCATTTTGCCGTGCGTAGTTTGCGCCTTTCGGCAACTTATTTAAGGAAACAAAGAATAAATACTCGTGCATGGCGGAAAGAGATTTTTTAGATAGATTTTGAATTGACTGTAAATGAGTGTATCGGGATACATGATTTGGAAGTCAAACAAAATATAGCAAAAAAGAATTTCCGCGGGCGCGATAACCTTATAAAAAAACAAAAAGGCACAATCGGGAAAACAATAACCCATGCACTATTAACGCTAACTTCATATTTACGGTTCAAAACCGCTAAACCCCCTTGGCAATATTCCAATATAGCCTGCGCGTGCTTAGCAATTTTGCCCTCGTAAATATTTTGTTATCATTTAATGTATTTGTTCATTGTTTCCTTAACACAATCAAAGGGAATATTAAAATGAAAACTTTAAAAGACGATAGAAATATAAAAATGCTAAAAAACTGTGCGGATTACCGCGAAATCCACATCTTTCTTGAAAAGGAATCCGCAAATTGCCAACGCGAAAAGCAGAAGGCTTTTGATACAATGAGAGAAATCAATAGTAAAACAAATGGGCGTTTAGAGAAAGAGGGAATGAAATATGCTAAGGAATTGCGGGTTTTGAAAGAACATTCTGAGGACATAAAAGCCACGGAAAAAGAACAGAAAGAAAAATACGCAGAACTAATTCCACCCGCGGTTTTCAATTTGGTTTTGAAACTTTGCGCGGATAAGGCTTCCGAGGCAGAATTTTATTATTTTATGGTGAAAGAAATTGATAAAGCAACCAGTTTTGCGGTGAAAGAAATTGATAAAGCAACCAGTTTTGCGGTGGAAGAAATTGATAAAGCAATCAGTTCGCCAAAATCTTCAAAAAAAGATTACCACTTTGTTATCAATGTTTCAGAGGTTCAACAAATGAACTTCTTTGAAAAAATCTCAAGAGAAATTCGTGACAAACTAATGAAGTGCGATAAGAGTGAATTCATTTCGCCCGAATTGAACGAAGAAATTGAAAAGTATGCGCAATCGCTTGGCGGTGAGGCGTGCGGGGATTCGGGCGAAGAATCAAGCGAAGATATTTATGCAGTACCCATGGCGCTAAATGTAGATCCGCACCCAATTTGTAGTGAAGATCTTTTCAATGAAGAAGTTGACGAAAGTCAAGACGATTTCACGGGAAATGACGGGCAGGATTTTGATTAAGGGCATAGGGGTGGATTCTAAATCTCACTCAAGAGTAATGACGACTTACGACTTACGATTTACGAATGGTGGATTCTAAATCTCATTAGTTAATTGATCCATAATTCGTACTTCGTACTTAAAAATTCTTGGATAAATTTGCCAAAAGGTGTGGTATAATTATTAAAAGGTTACCGCTTGGCGGTATTCCGCTGTAATTTAAGATTATTTAAGGAGATATATTTATGCCATACGATATTGTTGAAGTTGAAATAACATTTGACGAACTTAAAACGAGAAGCCTAAAAAGCATAGGCGCGCTTAAAAGTGAGTTTTTAACTATGAGGGCAGGCAGGGCGAATCCGCATCTCTTGGATAAGGTGCTTGTTAGCTATTACGGCACGCTTACGCCACTTAACCAAATTGCTAACATTTCCGTGCCTGAAGCAAGGTTGCTTGTGGTGAATGTTTACGACACTTCTGCGCTTAAAAATGTGGAAAAAGCAATAATTGACGCCAACCTCGGAATTTTCCCGAGTAATGACGGCAAGGTTATCCGCATGGTTTTCCCTGAACTTAACGAGGAACGCAGAAAGGCACTCGTAAAAGAAATTAAAACTCTTGCGGAAAATGCGAAGGTTGCTTTAAGGAATATCCGCCGTGATGCCGTGGAAGCCGTGCGCGCCTTTAAAAAGGATTCAATAGTAACCGAAGATCAGCTTAAAACTTACGAAAAAGATATTGATAAAGAAACCGCTAATTATATTGCGGATATTGATAGGATTACTTCGGATAAAGAAAAAGAGATTTTAAGCGTATAAAAAAACCGCAAAAACCGCTTAGAAAGTGCAGTGCAAAATAACGAGATTAAACATATAGCTTTTATTCCAGACGGTAACGGCAGGTGGGCAAAGCAAAACGGCTTGCAACCGATTTCGGGCTACACCGCAGGTGCAAGTGCGGTTTTGCGTGCGATAGAATCGGCGGTTGAACTTCAAATTCCTTATCTCACATTTTATGCGTTCAGCAGTGAAAATTTTAAGCGTGCGCCCTCAGAAGTTAGGGGTATACTTTTTGCTATCACCGAATTTTTAGAAACTTCTCTTTTACCGCTTGTAAAAACCAAAAACATTAAGGTGGTTTTTGTGGGGAATCTTTCCTTGCTTCCGCCCGAACTTCTTGCAATAATTTCCAAGGTTAACAGCGCAGGGCTAAATAACAGCGGTACAACAGTTGCCATTGCCATAGCTTACGGCGGGCAGGAAGAAATTACAAATGCAGTAAACCGCATATTTAAAACCAAGTTTGAACTTGGTGACGATTCTCTCATAACATATAATGATATTAAATCCGCTTTGTACACCGCCTGCCTGCCTGATCCCGATTTGGTTATCCGCTACGGCAGTCAAAAGAGGCTTTCCAACTTCATGCCCCTGCAAACTGTTTACTCAGAGCTTATGTTTTGGACTAAACTTTGGCCCGATTTTGATAAATCCGATTTACTAATTTCCCTCGCCGAATTTAGCAAGATTAAAAGAACCTTTGGGGAATAACGCGGAACGCGTTGAGAGGGATTAGGGATTAGGTTTAATTCAGAATTCAGAATTAAGAATGCAGAATTGAGGATTTTTATTTAAGTACGAGGTACGAAGTACGAAGTACAAATTGTGGATTAATTAACTAATAATGAGATTTAGATTCCAACCCTGCATCCTGCATCCCGCAACCTGAAACCTCAATAGTGAGATTTAGATTCCGTCAATCACCGAATAAAGTGAACCTTGAAATATTGCAGTTTTAAAATGGTTGTGGTATAATACTAAAAACTACTTACGCTAAAATCACGGTAAAGCCTTATGGGGTTATCTGATAGGGCTTCCTGCGGAAAGGGACGGTTGAAATTGAATAAAACAGTTAAAAAAACTATCACAGGTTCTTCGTTGTTCATAATTTTTATGGGTATGATATTCTTAACCCACTTTTCGCAGTTTATTTTTGACGCGGTTTTGATTCTTTTTATTGCGCTTTCCACGCTTGAAATGATTAAGGTTGGCAAGGAAAAAGAATTTAAGGTTACCGCAATTCCTCTAATTCTTTCCGCGTTGGCAGTGTACCCCATGATTTACTTCTTTAGTTTTGCAGGGCTTGCAATGGTGGCAGGGGTGGCATTTTTAATTATTTTTGTTTATTTTGTGTTTAGGCAGGATATGGAATTTAAGGATTTCACTTTTAATGTGCTAATTCTTGTGTATCCGCTTATCACGCTTTCGCTTGCAATTTACCTTATTCACCAACCGTTTTACACCTTGTTTTACGGCGAAAGAACGGCAGGCATGATTCCGTTTTTAATTCCTGTGGCTTCGGCAATGTGTTCGGATACTTTCGCATTTTACTTCGGAAGTTTAATTAAAGGCCCTAAAATTTTCCCCAAAATCAGCCCCAAGAAAACTTATGCAGGTTGCATTGCGGGAATATTCGGCGGTATGGTGGGTGCTTTGGTTGTGTACCTTGTGTTTGAATACGCAGGCGCGCCACTTTACGCACCGTTTAAGTTTGGCGAAATCTTTTCTAAGGGTGCGTCAATCGGATTTTATATCGGCATAGGCGCGGTGATTTCAGTGGTTTCGCAAATAGGGGATCTTGGTGCGTCACGCATTAAGCGCACGCTTGAAATTAAGGATTTTAGTTCCATGATGGGTTCTCACGGCGGTGTTATGGATAGGCTTGATTCCATTATTTTTTCATTGCCTGTAATGGCAATAATTATGTATTTTATCATTTAGCCTCATGCGCGGGGCAGGTGTAAACGGCAAAAAAAGAATCGCGGTTCTTGGTTCAACTGGTTCAATCGGAACGCAGGCTTTAGAAGTGATTAAAAAGCATTCGGATATCCTTGAAGTTAGCCTTTTGGCTTCAGGCACGAACCGCGAACTTGCCCAAAAGCAAGCGCATGAATTCGGCGCAAAAGATTTGATAATGGGGGATTTGGATAGGCTTTCAGATCCTCATATTTATAACGGTTCGGATTTAGTTTTAAACGCGATAGGGGGGCTTAGCGGGCTTATGCCTTCGCTTGCCGTTCTTGAAAGCAAGGCAAATCTTGCGTCTGCAAACAAGGAAAGTATTGTGGCAGGCGGAAAGTTTTTAATGGCGAAAGCAATGGAAAAGGGCAAAACAATTTTCCCTGTGGATAGCGAACACTCTGCTTCGTTTCAATGCCTTGAAAGCCACGAAAACATATGTAAAATCATATTAACTGCATCGGGGGGCGCGTTTAGAAACCAATCGCGCGAAGAAATGAGTAAGGCAACACCCGAAACCGCGCTTAACCACCCCACATGGAAAATGGGCAAAAAAGTTACGATAGACAGTGCTTCCTTAATGAACAAAACAATGGAAGTGATTGAGGCAATGTGGCTATTTGACACCAAGAATATCGGCGTGCTTATCCACCCTCAGTCAATTATCCACGCGCTTGTAGAGTTTAAAGACGGCAGTATGAAAGCAAGCCTTTCCGCACCCGATATGCGCATTCCTATTCAATATGCGTTTACCGCGCCAAGCAGATTAAGCGGTTTTTCTTCACTAAATTTAGCTGAGATTAAAGCCCTAACATTTGAAGAACCGAACTATGAAAAATATGAATGCTTAGCTTTTGCCGAAGAGGTTTTAAATAACCCCGAACTTGGCATTGTGCTTGCTTCGGCAGACGAAGTGGCAGTTTCGCTGTTTCTTAACAGAAAAATAAATTTTACTCACATTCCTGCACTTGTAAAAAGCGCGCTTAGGGCGTATAATAGTATTAAGTGCAATTCAGTAGCGGACATCTTTAGAATAGAAAGGGAAGTTAGGGAATATGTTTTAACTAATGCGGGAAGCATTAGTTAATGCACAGCGCACAATGCACAGCGCACAATGGTGGATTTAAATATCATTATGAAACGAGAAACATGAAACGATAAACGAGAAACATGAAGGAATCTAAATATCATTATAAAAAAATCCTTCACTGTGCGCTGTGCGTTGTGCGCTGTGCGCTGAAAAAATCCTAAATTCGTACTTCGTACTTCAAAAACTTCGGAGGACTCTTGTTTAATCTTCTTTCGGCAACATTTGCAAGTGTAATGACTACAATCGGCTATATCGGTATAGCCGTACTTGCTATTATGGCAATGGTTGTGGTGCATGAACTTGGGCATTATCTTGCAGGCAAGTTGCTTGGGTTTAAAATTTTGGAATTTAATGTGGGTTTCGGCCCGCCTATTTTTAAACGCGTAAGCAAAAAAACAGGTGAAATTTTTGCTATCCGCCCCATACCTTTGGGCGGTTCGTGCGTGTTTGAAGAAGAGGACGGCGAAAGCAAAAGCCCCACCGCTTTCAATAATCAAGCATCGTGGAAAAGGCTGATTGTGCTATTTTCAGGCGCGTTCTTTAACTTAATCGCCGCGCTTATTGTGATAACTTTTGTGTTCACTTTCCAAGGGCAAATTCTTCCCACGGTAGATAATTTAATCCCTAATGCAGAAGGCGGTTACAGCACACTTCAAAAGGGCGATGCGTTTTTATCCGTTAACGGAAAGCAGGTTAATATACTCTTGGCAGACGACTATACAAGGCTGTTTTCAAATACGGGTGATACCATAACCGTAAAAGTTTTAAGGGGCGGAAAAGCAGTTAGTTTGACGCTTAATAAAACGGATATCCAAGTGGGAAGATATGACGAAAGCGGAAACTTCATTCCCGAACTTAATGAGGACGGCGAGGTTAAAACATATGTGGGATTCGGTTTTCAAAACGGACTTTCATATGTAAAACTTAATTTTTTCCGTGCTTTTGCAAGATCGTTTTCCTTTATGTTCTTCCTTGTGTTTAAAATCCTTTCAATCCTTGGAAGTTTGCTAACAGGCAAATTGGGGGTGGAAAACGCAGGCGGGCCTATAACCACAATCAATGTGCTATCGCAATCCGTTTCGGGCGGGCTTGGGATTTTAATGTACACCGTGTGCATAATTTCAGCGAACCTCGCAGTTATGAACCTCTTGCCGATTCCTGCGCTTGACGGCGCGCGAATGGTGTTTTGCACCATTGAATGGATTTTCAAAAAGCCGATTAAAAAGAGTGTGGAAGCGGTGATTCACTTATCGGGATTCTTCCTAATGATTATGCTTGCAATCCTGCTTGATGTAATGCACTTTATGCGGAATTGATTTAGTTAGTATGCAGAAGAAAATTATTAAAATCGGAAATGTGAAAATAGGGGGGGGCGAACCCGTTGCTGTGCAAACAATGACTAATACCCCCACCGTAAACATATGTGCAACGGTAAGCCAAATCCATGAGGTGGCATTTGCGGGTGCGGATATTGTGCGCGTTGCCGTGCCTGATTCTGAAAGTGCGTCCGCATTAAAAGAGATTATTAAATCAGTAAGCGTTCCTATCGTTGCAGATATTCATTATGATTATAAACTTGCAGTTAAGGCGATTGAGGCAGGGGCGCACAAGGTTCGCGTTAATCCCTCAAACTTATCAAGAGAAGGGCTTAAAACTGTTACCGCACTTTGCTTAGAGCGCGGTATTCCTATGCGCGTGGGGGTTAACGAAGGTTCTGTTCTTGGTGCGGACATTTCGGCTAAAAGTTTAGCGCGCCTTGCGCATGATAGTAGCAAACGCATGGAAGATATGGGCTTTACAAATATTGTGCTTGCCGTGAAATCGTCCTCAGTTTTAAAAACGGTTGAGGCTAACAGGATACTTAATGGGCTTACCGAATACCCCTTGCACATAGGCTTAACCGAGGCAGGGACATATGATTTCGGCGTTATTAAGTCCGCAGTTTCTATCGGTTCACTGCTTCTTGACGGAATAGGGGACACAATAAGAGTTTCGCTTGCAGGTTCGCCTGCGCGTGAAGTTTTAGAAGCAAGGAAGATTTTGCGTGCTTCGGGGCGGGATAAAAATTTCGCCGAAGTTATCGCTTGCCCCACCTGCGCGAGGTGCGAAATCAATGTTTTGGAACTTGCGGAAATTGTGGAAAATAAAACGCGCCACATTCGCAAGCCATTGAAAATCGCAGTTATGGGTTGCGCTGTTAACGGTGTGGGTGAAGGCAAATCCGCGGATATCGGAATATCGGGGGGCAAGGAAAATTCCGTGATATTTAAAGGTGGCGAAATCTTAAAAACTGTAAAAAATGCTTTCGTGGCAAACGAACTGATAAAACTTATTGAAGAACTTTAAGAGAAAAAACATATGAATAACAACGGCACATTTATGTTTTCACTAAATCAACACCTTTTTGAAACGGAAAGGATTTTTAAGCTATCGTCCGCAATGCTTGGCGCAGACGGCAGGCTTGAAGTTAAGTTTTTAATTGAAGCGTCTGTTTATGATAAGAAATTATCCCAAGAATTAAAAACCAAAGTTCAAGGAATTATCAATAAACTTGTGCCTGAATCTTACCGCCCGCGCGTAGCGTATGAAAAAAGTTTTTCAGACGAGGCGTACATAAATAGGCTAACGCGTGAATTTTTCTACCGCGATCAACCTCTCATTTTTGAAAAGATAAAAAACCTTTTAATCAGAACCGAAATCAGCCCCACCTCTATGGGCTTCGGCGCGGTTGAAATTAAAATGGAAGTTCCGCAGTATATTTTCAGCTATCTAACCAATCAAAACATAGGCGCGAAGATTGAAGCGTTTCTTGATACCAAGATTATGGAAACACCTGAGGTAATATTTTTCCCCCTTCCGCATGACGAGGAAAAAGAGATTGTAGTTGTAAAAAGGCGTCCCCCCGAAGCCGAAAGCATTTCCACTGTTCCTGTTACTTACAAAGCACCTATTCTTGGAATGCCCACCCGCCGTCCGCGTTATATTGCTGAGGTTAAGAACGCGGAAAGCGAACGGCAATGCGTGGCAGGGGTGGTGGAACAAATGAAAGAAATCATTTCTAAAAAAACAAACGCCACATTTTTCACATTTAAAATAAACGATACTTCGGATAATATTTCGGTTAAATATTTCCCAAGAACCACAAAAACTGGTTCAGAGGCAGAACAGCAAGCGAGGCTTGATGCGCATATTCAAAAATTTAAAGAATCGGTTCAAGACGGGGTTTCCGTGGTTATTGAAGGCCCGATAAGGTTTGACGATTTTTCAAAAGAATATGCCATAACCTTATATAGTGCCGTGCTTGGCGATATAGATTTTGAGGAAATAGAAAGAAAAAACACCGCAGTTAAGCCTGTGCCAGACGAGTACAGAATCGTTTTCCCACGCGAATATATAGAAACGGAAGAAAGGGTGGCAGAAAGCAATTTGTTTTCAGACGCAGGGCTTTCCGATTGGGAAATTTGGCAAACGCTACCCGATAACGCAAAGAGAACCTATGTTGTTTTTGACACTGAAACCACGGGGCTTTCCCCCACAAAGAGTGACGATAGGATAATTGAAATCGGCGCGGTTAAAATTGTAGACGGCAAACTAACCGAAACATTTTCAACATTCATAAACCCAGACGGAAAGAAAATCCCCCCCGATGCCACCAAGATAAACGGCATTCGTGACGAAGATGTGGAAAATGCACCTCTTTGGAAAGATGTTGTGCCTGATTTCTATAAGTTTTCAGAGGACGCCGTTTTCGTGGCGCAAAACATAGGCTTTGACATGAGCTTCATTGCCCACCAATCCAAATCGGAAGGATATATTTTTAACAATGAGCAAATCTGCACTCTTGAATTAGGGCGCAGGCTTTTCCCAAGATTCAAGCACCACAAGTTGCACGATCTTTGCAAAGTTTTTGAAATCCCTTTAAAAAACGCACACCGCGCCCTTGGCGATGCCGTGCCTACCGCAAAGGTTTTCTTAAAACTGCTTTTCATGCTTCACAAAAAATCGGATTAAATCCGCATTTTTAATTATATTTTATTCATTTTTTAGTTTTAATATTTTGCTTTTCTGCGTTTTGAACAAATTTATCAAAATCGCTTTCAAACAATTTATCTTGAATCGGTTTATATTTTTCGTACTCACTCTCTGCAAATTCTTTGGCTACTTCTGCCGACACTTTGCCTAAATTGGTAAGCAAATCTCTTTCATTGAATTTTAAGAATGCGTTTAACTTTTCCTGCCAGTCCTTCATCATCATGGGAATTTTGCGCTCTGCTTGATCTATGGCGTATAACACATACATTTCCACAATTCGGCTAAGTCCGCTCAATTCCTCTTTATCTAAATAGTTCTTTGCCACGGATACATCGCTTTTAAGTATTTTGCCCCGTGGTGCTTTTTTCCAAGTAGTTAAGCCCATATGTTCTTTTTCCGCATTTGCTCTTGTGTAAATAAGTTCCGAAGCCGTTTTGTGGGTTATTGCAAAATGCAGTTTATTTTGAACACTTGCGTAAAAGTTTCTTGTTAATTCGCTTTCTGAATCATAGTCTAAACTCGTGGCATATATATCTGTAATCTTTTGATAAAACCTGCGCTCGCTTGCTCTAATTTCTTGCAGTTCCTCAAGTAATTGTTCGTAATAATCTTCGCTCAAAATAGAGCCATTGATTAAACGCTCTTTATCCAAAACCCAACCGTGAGTGGTAAATTGCTTCAACACCTTTGTTGCCCATTGTCTGAAATATTTCGCCTGCTCACTGTTAACGCGATAACCAACAGAAATAATTGCCTCTAAACTATAATAATTCGTTTTATAAGTTTTTCCGTCAGTAGCAGTTGCCGAGGATTTCTCGGTAACTGAACTTTCGTCCAACTCTCTGTCATTGAAAATATTTTTCAAATGCAAACCAATGTTATCAGCAGAACAATCATAAAGTTCGCCAATTAGTTTTTGAGTAAGCCAAACATTGTTATCTTTAACTAAAACATTTATGTCGCCTTTGCCTGCTTGCTTTGTGAACACCAAAAAGTCTGCAGTTGAGTTGCGGATTGCTAATTGTTTCGTTTCGTTCTCTTTGCTCATTTGCTACCCCTTTATATCAAGCGTCATTTTTAACCGTGTTAAATTCGTAACGGTAAAATTAGGATTATTCAAAGTTTCACGCAAAACTATTTATTCCTTAATCCTAAAAGACTATTATCATAATAGCATACAGGCGCGAAATTTGCAATGCAAAGGTGTTAATAAAATTGCTGTTCTTATTCACATAAATTTGGTTTCATAGTCATAAAATATTTACAAATAGGGCGAAATACCTGTTCTATAATTTTCGTCAAAAACTAACAAAACATATCAAAAACCGCAAAAAATAAGCTGTATAATTGGGGGTAAGGGAAGATGATTTTCGCAATAAAGAAAAAAACCGTGCTAAAGGTTGCCACGCTTGTGGTGGTGATTTCGGTGCTGTGCGCGCTTGTGTTCAGCAGTAGCGTAGCCCCTGGTTTTGCTGGGAATAAAAAGCTACCTATATATAGCGTGGAAACTCAAGACAACAAAGTGGCAATAACCTTTGATGCCTCTTGGGGCGCGGATAAAACTTCGCAGATAATGGACATTATGGAACAGCACGGATATAAGGCAACCTTTTTTCTTGTGGGGTTTTGGGTGGATAATTATCCTGAAAAGGTTAAGGAAATTCATGAGAGAGGACACCTAATCGGAAACCATTCCACCAACCATTTACATATGAATTCGCTTAACGAAACGCGCATTCATGAGGAAATTTCGCGCACAGGCGAAAAGATAGAAGAGTTAGTGGGCTATACCCCTATGTTCTTCCGCGCACCGTTCGGTGAGTATAACGACAGGCTTGTGAACTACTGCGAAAAGAACAATGTAAAGATAATTCAGTGGGATGTGGACACACTTGATTGGAAAGGATTAAGCGGTTCGGAAATCACAAAAAGAGTGCTTACAAAATCGGTTAGCGGTTCGGTAATTCTTTGCCACAATAATTCAGAACATATAGTAAGCGCATTACCGCTTATGCTTATGGGGCTTAAGAATAAAGGGCTAACACCTGTGAGGCTTGACGAGCTTGTGTATGAATCGGATTACCGAATAAACCAAGCGGGAAAACAGGTGAAAATAGCATAAATCATATGAAATAACATGGCGCACAGCGCACGAAGGAGCAAAAAATGCAGGATATACAAACGGAGTTCAAAATGCAAGACAACAAGGGAAGCAACACAGTTTCACTAATCGGCGAAGTTATTTCTGAGCCTGAATTTTCGCACAAAGTCTTTGGTGAGGGCTTTTACGAAACGCACCTTAAGGTTAGCAGATTAAGCGATCAATACGACATTATTCCCATAACGGTATCAGATAGGCTTATGCAAAATGTACCTCTTAATGTGGGCAGAATTGTGAGCGTTGAGGGGCAATTCAGAAGCTATAATAAGATAACAGAATCGCGTTCAAAACTTATGCTTACGGTGTTCGTGAGAGAATTAGAGTGCGGTGAAAGCGTGCTTGACAAGAACCCAAATCATATAGAACTCACGGGTTACATATGTAAACCACCCGTTTTTAGGACTACGCCGTTCAAGCGCGAAATCTGCGATGTGTTGCTTGCCGTCAACCGTGCGTATAACAAATCCGATTATATACCGTGCATAGCATGGGGCAGAAACGCAAGGTTTGCGCAATCCTTAAATGTGGGCGCAAAGGTGGTGCTGTTCGGCAGAGTGCAAAGCAGAGAGTATCAAAAGCAGTTAAATGAAGAAGAAGCAGAAACCCGCACGGCTTATGAAATAAGTATTGCAAGAATCAGCCTTGCGGATTATAATAGTAATGAGGAATAAATTTTATTGAGGTTGCAGGATGCAGGATGCAGGTTGCAGGGTTGGAATCTAAATCTCATTAATTAATAATTCCACCGTTGTGCGCTGTGCATTGTGCGCTGTGCGCTGAAATGCCAATCACCAACCACTAACCACTAAAAAACATATGATAAATTTAAAAAACATAACAGAAAGAAAAGTTGAAATCGTGGGTGCTTCTAAGACGAGAAGCATATCAGAAATTAGGAATCTATATGAAACGGGGCATATTTCCGCTTTCGGCGAAAACCGTGTGCAAGAATTTCTTGAGAAATATGATAGCGCGTTCACATGGGATTTTATAGGGCAACTGCAAACAAACAAGGTTAAATATATCATTGATAAGGTTAGGCTTATTCACAGTGTAGACAGGGAATCTTTGCTTAAGGAAATTGACTTGCGCGCAGGGAAAATCGGCAAGGTTCAAAAAATCCTTATAGAGATAAATTCAGGCAACGAGGAAAGCAAGGGCGGTATATCCGTTAAGGACGGCGAAGCCTTTGCGAAAACGGTTGAGGGTTATAAAAACATATCACTTGCAGGTGTTATGGCGGTTGCGCCTCTTGATATTTCCAAAGAAGAATTGAAAACTTTGTTCATGCCTGTACACGAACTTTTTATAAAACTAAAATCACAATATCCCACCGTTAAGTACCTCTCAATGGGCATGAGTTCGGATTATGAAGTTGCCATTGAATGCGGTTCAAATATGGTTAGGTTGGGGACGGTTCTTTTTGGCGATCGTGATTGACTTCAATCACGGATAGCCAAAAAAGTGAAACACGAAACACGAAACACTAAACATGAAGGATTCTAAATCTCATTATTAGTTAATTAATCCAAAATTCTGCATTCTGCATTCTGAATTCACAATTCTTAATTAGTTATGTCTTTCATAGAAACACTTAAAAGCGGTGAAATTCCAAATAAAGCCAAAAAAAGCAAAACCACGCGTTATGATGATTTCATGGCAAGCAAGACGCTGAAATTGGCGGATAAAAGCAAAAATGTGGTAATCGTCCGTCCTGAGGGTTTTCAAGATGTGCAAAAGCTGATTGATAAACTTAAGCAAAGGCAAGGGGTTATTGCGGATTTTTCACGCGCCTCAAATTCCGCCCAACGCATGATAGATTTTTTGAGTGGCGCAGTGTACGCGCTTGACGGCAAAATTGAACGCATTGAAAACAAAATGTATTTAATGACACCCAAGGGAATTGATATTTTAAACAAACTTTAAATCAACTTATAATTAACTTTAAACCAAACTTTGCTTCAAACCATTTACAAACGCAATATTTAATGTTAAAATAAGCAGGCTTTAAACGAAACGCACGGAAAGTTGGCAGAGCGGTTGAATGCGGCGGTCTTGAAAACCACTACAATCGTGGGAATGTAATTATCGCTAACCTTGCCCGATAGCCCTCTAAAACGCCGATTATTCCTATATAATCCGCACTGCACCTTGTCAATCTTATCTACAAATAAATTTTCGTGCTTTGTAATATCTACGAATCTATCTACAAATTGCGAAAAACCTTGTTGTTTGTGATATGATATTTTCCAATTGAAATGGCTTTGGAGGGATACCGAAGCGGTCATAACGGGGCGGTCTTGAAAACCGTTAGAGAGCAATCTCACGGGGGTTCGAATCCCTCTCCCTCCGCCATTTCAACTCGAAAAACGCCCATTATCGGGCGTTTTTCTTTTGTCCTTAAACTCTGCGTGCCTCACGCTGTACCTACCATATGTTCTAAAAAACACTCTAACAACTGTTCGCCGTCCACAATGACTCCATAATTGACATTCTCGAATGACTGTGGAATTGCCTTTACCATACCCCTAGTGGTTTCAACCCCGCCACCCATTAACTCATCAACATAAAACTTGTACCAATCATTATCAAATGCTATGTATATCGTATCCGTATTTGCGATTAACTGTATTTCATCTCGCCCACCGCTGTCGTAATGCCTTACAAAATGGTGACACTTGTATCTTTGCCGTTTATGCTTAAAACCTATCTTTAATAAGTGACGGACAAATTCAATTAGGCGTATCCCAATATCTATCGCTCTCTCGACATACTCTTGATAACAATCCAAATTTTTAGGTATTGCAACATACTCTGCCAACAATGTTATTTTGCCGAATGTCGCCAAATGCTGTATTTCCGTGTACACCTTCATATGACTGTCATGTTCACTCAACTGCGCCACCGATTCCGTAGATAACAGACCTGCTGGCATTCCTTTATCTTTATCCTCATCTCTGTCTATTATATACACTTGCTCACTGGTGCTTTTCACTTTCGGTCTAATCGTATCTTGCAAAAATGCCTCTAATCTCGCCTCTGTATCTATGCCTATTAACCTTTTCATACTACACCCCCAACCTTGCCCATACGCTGTGCCATGCTTGCAATGTATTCCAAATACTCGCCCATGCTACTGAACCCTAACCGCGCCATTTCTGCTTGCACACGCTTGAACTCGTCATAAACGCTTGTATCCGTATATGGTGGGTCAAAAGGCACTGTATCGTCCTCGCCGTCATCCACACTGTAAACAACCTCTGCATCGTCCGTACCGCCCTCAATGCAATCCCACTCGCTATTACGCTCGTCATTGATATTTGCCTCACGAACCTCTGCTGCCGAATAAAATATGCGTTCCAAGCCTTTTCTGACATCTGTATCGCTCTGACTTTTAATGTCCACTGGCTTACCGCCGAACAATCTCGACATTATATCCCCTGTGCCGACTTTCGACTGAAAATCTAAATGTGAATAAATATCTGCCGTTGTGGTGAATGTGCTATGCCCCAACCAATCTTGTATCTCTTTCATGCTCACACCGCACGCCAACAACAAACTCGCACATGAATGCCGTAACTCGTGAAACCGTATGCGTGGCAATCCGTTCCGCACCAATAACCTTTGAAAATTGTCCGATACCGTTTGTGGTCTCGCCAAATTACCCAAATCGTCCACAAACACATAATCGGCAAATTTCATGTTGTAACCTGCCTTGTATAACGCCTTATTCCGTTCCTGCCTCGCCTTTTCCGCTAACAATAACTCTTTGACGAACGGCAACAACGGTAATGTACGCCGACTTGATTGATTTTTCATTTTATCCTTGCGTATGACCTCTAACTTGCCGTTATATTCCGTCTGTATGACTGAATGCGTGATTGCAAGCGTATCCTTATCAAAATCAATCGCTGACCACTTAATCCCCAAAACCTCGCTACGCCTCAAACCGTAAACTAATGTAATTATTATTAACAACTCAAACTTACTGCCCTTAATCGCCTCAAACAACGCTCGTATCTGTTCTATGGTATAAAACTTTGCATTGTACTTCGGGCTTTTCGGGCGTTCAACTCTGCTTGCGGGGTTTGACTGTATCAACCCCATCTTGAACGCCACCTGCAATGCCTTGTGAATGTTGACATGGTGGTGTTCGGCTTCCATGGTCGTTTTACCGCTATCCAAAAGGAACTTGTAATAACTTTGAATGTCCATCGGTGTCAAATCCACCAACAATATGCCTAACTTCTCAAAATAATCGGCGATAATTTTCACACGCCGCCTATATGTGCTGTATGTTGCTACGCCGATTCTCGGTTTCCAAATACCCAACCAATCCCACACCCAAACTCCGAATGTCCGTTTTTCTGCGTTCATTTGCTCTTGAATGCTCTTGCATACTTTGGTTTTGAACTCATGCTCAAATTCGTTCACCACCTCTCGCAAACGCTTGTCAATCAAACGCTTGCTAGAGTTGGTGTCGATATTCAATCGCCTCCATGCTTGCTTGGGCTTACCATCTTCCTTATACGAAATAACTGCTGTCAATTTCCCTTTGTCTAAAATAACTCTACCTGTCATAATATCACCTCAAATTCCTAACGCATGGCGCAAATCTGCCGTTTGCTTGCCTGCCACATTCTGTAAGACATACTCGATAATGCTTAACTTTGCGATTTTATATTCTCTGCCAATCTTAATACCCTTAATTTCGCCGTCATGCACCAAACTATATGCCATCTGCCTACCTATCCCCAACATTTCGCGCAACTCTGCCACGCACACAACATCGGGATAGCCCTTAAACATTTCGGGATACGCGCCCACGCTTACATTACTCATACTTGCGTACCCCCTTTACCAAAGCGTGCCAATAATTCGTCAAGGTTGATTAAAATCTTACGCCCCGCCAAAATATATGACAACTCGCCACTTTCACACATACGCCTTATAAAACCGTATGTAATTGCCGTATTCGGGTCAATGTCTTTCAAATAGGCGACTGTTTCCCTAATACCACGCATTCTTGCTACCGTGCCGTTGTTTGTGGTCTCGGCTTGACCGTTTTCTTTGTTTAGCATTCCTAATGCCCTCCATATTGCTTTTATTTTTTGTGTTTTTCTGTGGTCGGACACACTCCGCCTCTGCGTGGTGGGACATCTTACCCAATCCCTTTTTTGTGATGTTTTTGATAATATTGCCTCGCCTTTGCTTTGACTGTATGATTGCCGTGCTGTAACCGCCCCTTAATCTCACTTGTCCTTGCATTTGCCTTGCTACCTTTTTGTTTGAACGCTTCCGTTCGGTTTATACTAATCCGTCTGTTTGGACGGGATTATATCATTCTGTCGGGTTTTTCACTGCTTGTTACAGAATTACCCCTCGTCATTTGCTAACAACGAATCTATGTCTACATCGTGTTCCGCTAATGCTTGCTCCCTTTCCATTTCCTCTGTAACCACATACACATCTGAAAATTTATCGAGAAAACTCAAATCCAAATTGTCGCCGTCAAACGGCTTACTTGCATCGGCTCTGCCGTCATTGAAAACTGGTGTCGCCTCTTTGTTTGGCTTAACCTTTTCGGGTTTGACAACCTTTTGCCTTACCGTATCCGTTGTCGTTATGCCTGACGAATCTGCCTCGTCCTCATAATCCACAAACACTGTCGGCTTTGCAACCTTAACCGCTGCAACCTTTTCAATAACTATCACCTCTGTCGCTACCTTAACCTCTGCCACTGGTGGCTGTACCGCCACCGTCATTGCCTCGCTCTCAACAACCGCTACCGCCACTGGCTCTACAACCTTTTTCGTTCTGCCACTGCCTTCGGGCTTTTTCCGCTTGGGCTTGTCGGCTTTCGTTTCATCATCCTCGTCATGCCTTTTATCTCTATTGTTAAAATGCTCTCGCAAATCCAATATGTTTATTATAATTTTGCCCTTGCTGCCTGTTGACCGTATTTTGCCACTGTTACATAGCGCACACAAAATTCCGTATGTAATGCCTGTATTTGGGTCTGCCTCTTTAATCCCACGCAAAACCTCTTGAATAGGTCTATACCACTTCAATTCCCCAATAATGTCGCTATATACCGCCTCTACTTCTGCTTGCACTTTCTTTGACATTCTTTCCTCACATGTTTCAATTCACTGGACAATGTTTGTTTTATTTGACATAATACTTATGTGGCAAATCAAACGAACATCGCTGTCCTGAACACATTATAGGATAGCGACACCATTTGCGCAAGATAAAATAACACAATTTACCGCTGTGCAACTATACCAAACATTGCTGTGAATCCACATGGGAGATGCAAATTAAATGGACATTTTTTCTACACGACTTAAAGAACTAATGGCGGAACCGCCTGAAACAACGCAACTCGCGCCTACTGATACTGAAAAACCGAAAAAAATTACACAGGTCGCTCTCGCAAACTATATCGGTGTCAAGCGACAAACGATTTCTCTTTACACGAAAGGACAATCCATCCCAGACAAGGACAAGTTAGCGAAAATCGCCGAATACTTCAATGTGAACCCCGCCTTTTTACTGGGCACATCAGATACGCCAACGCTCGACACGGAAAATTTCCAAATCACCAACGCTATCGGTCTATCTGAAACCTCTATCAACTATCTGAGAAAAGCCTATGAAGGTCTACAACGCTTCTACCATACTAATGAAATTCCTATCGAAATACCCATTGGTATGGACTCCGCTGAAAAATATAAGGAATGGGACATTGTTGCAAGCATGACAATAAATACGCTATTGCGAGAGGACGACACCCCCAATGGAGAGAAACTAATTAACCGCATATTCGACTACTTGGTCTACCATGTCGACCCCGAAAGGCAATACATCTTTCAACGCAATGTTGAAATTTCTGCCTCGCAATTTGAATCCATGTTGCTAACTCAAATACAAACAGCCCTTGTTCGCCTCAAATCTAAACTGAAACCCCAAAAATAAACGGCGTACCTTTGCCGATACGCCGTCTTTGCTCGATTGCTGTACGAACGCCTACCCCTCAACCCATTCTGTCGGCAACTGTACCACTGTCGTTCCTACGCTCGTTATGCTTATGACCGCCTCTACATCCTCATGCAACATGTAAGCATATAAATCTCCGTTGCTCCATATCGTGTAATTTGCTGTATCCGCACTAACCGCCAACATTAACAGTGCAAATAAAACCTCTTCCATCATGCCCGCCGAATACGGAAAAGGATTAACCTCATCATAATTTTCCACTAATGTCGTTCTGACATAGCAACCCAATTCGTCTGAATATGCGAAATGATACTCATTGCCACCACCAACTTGAATGTATCCGCTTTCGGGTTGTCTTATGCCGTCAAATATCAACTCGAACCGTGCTGCACCACCGCTCCATCCCCACGCTACTTGCTCACGCAAAACATATACGCTTTCCGCTCCGAACCATTGCTCTGCAAATGCTCCATCTATCTCTATTTCCATTGTGTATGTCAATGACGGTATGTTGTTGAAATAATCAAACAATGCCGTCAAATCGTCCTTATCGCCAATCGCAACGGGCACTATGGGTGCTATCGTTGTACCAATATCCTTGAACATCACATAACCGCTTGTCGTGTCGTCAATTTCAATGAAAAGCACCATGTTGTCGCTTTCATTTACAATACCTAAAATGTTTGCTTCACACAATTCAACGAATAATGCACCCAAAATCAAATTTATCCATTCTGAGGAATGACCGCTTAACAACTTGCTTTCCACTAAAATGCCATCAATATACAATTCATAGAACGCTTTACCGCCTACGACCTTAATTATTTCTCTTGTGAAATCCAATTTATCCATATCGTCATCGTGCGACAGTATATATGTAAAATTACCGCTTGAAACTGCACCTCGAATAATGTCAAACCATTCGCTTAACTCTGTGTCCTCTGTCTTGCTGTACGCATGTCTATTTCCGCACACAACGCACACTTGGAGGCAAACACAACTGACCTCACCGCATTCTACGCATGACTTGTTCGGATATCCGCATATACATTCCTCGTAACCGCAATCTGAACAAACCTCGATAAATACTGTCGGTATTTCAATCACGGTCGTGCCTATATCTTTGAAAATAATCGTGCCAAATTCGGGAACCTCCGAAATAACAATTTCGCCATTCTCAAACGCAATGACAACAACATTTTCCCAAATAAAACCGTTGTATGTGTTCGTTTCGTGGTCATACTCGCATACTTCGCTGTCAAATAGCATTGAAATCAAAACGAATGCAATTTGACCTATGTATGTGTTTGCAATAAAACTTTCATATTCTTCTTTTGACATGTCGGCCATCGTCCATTCCCAACCCTCAATGTACGCATAAAAATAATAATTCTCGCCGTCAAAATCCATTATCCAACGCACATCGGGCGAAGGTTGAACATTCCCATGTTCATCGCTCGATACCCAACCGTTTAACTCCATGAAATATGTGTTGCCTATTTGCCTTACGCCAATGCCAACAATATCGCCAAACATTATGTTCATTGTGAAATTTTTACCGACCTCAATCGCATTGCGTATGCTGTCCAAATCCTCGAATGACCAATCGGGAATGTTACCGTTTCCGCACTCACAAGGTGCTTTGCCGCAATCTTGACACGCTGTATCGCCATCGCCGTTATCACACTCACATGGGTCTGCCTTGCAATCTTCGCATACTGTACTTTCGTTGTTGCAATCGCAAGGCTCGTTACCGCACACCTCGCACGCTGTATCGCCGCCGTCATCGTCCAAATCCGTGAACTCTGTCGGTATTTCAACGCTGATTATTGTTGTTCCAATGCCCTTAATAATAAGTGTTTTGAAATCTAATTTGTTATTCTCATCTTCCAACGGACTCGACACACGAATTGTAATCTCGCTGTCGTTATATTCGATTGTCAAACTGCCAATAAATTCTCTTAAATCCGAGTCTGATTTCCATTCAACTCTGCCGGTGTCGCTGTCATACTCAAACTCGCTGAAAAATAATTGCACTGTATGTAACAATGAAATTTCCTCAAACCCCGCCATGTCCTCTGTGTTTCTTGTCCAAACAATATCACTGCCGACTTGCTCATCGCCCCAATACGCATAATACTTGCCGTCCTCTATAAATACATAAAACACATGCAATTTGCTGATAATCTCGCCGTTGTCGAAATCCATCGCCAACCAACCGTAAAAAACATTCTCGGTTACCATACACTCAAACAACACCTCGCCATTATCACCCAATGAAACAAAGGTCATGTTCTGCATTGCTGTTGCCGAATGATATGCAAACAACGCCGCTGCCGTTGCGAAATACTTTATGCTTGCCGATTCCTCTGAATTGCTGTAACTCTCACCATCGCCAACCGCCTCAACACGAACACTGTACATTTCATCGCCGTCATAATCCTCTAACTTGAAACTGTTATTGTCTGTTTGAAACCGCTTTCTATTACCTTGGTCGTTGTCATCGCCTTGTGAATTACCACCTTGCGAAGCGTTGCGAAGTGCATTGCTTGCATTCGCTGTACTACCGCTCTCAATGTAAACAATGTACCCGACCGCATTGGGAACTGCAAACCATTGCAACACATCGTCAACTATCGTTAAACCTGTCGGCGCACTTAATTGTTGAGGCTCTACAACCTCACCGCCACCATTGTCGCAAATGCAATCCTCTTGCTCACATTCTGAACACACTGTATCTGAACCGCCATTGTCGTCTTCGCACTCGCATTCAACCTTGCCACAATCTAAACACTCTGTATCTGTATTACCGCCGTTGTCGCCCTCACATGTGCATTCCTCGTTGCCACAAACAACGCACGCTGTATCGCCACCGTTATCGTACTCGCAAATACACTCCATTTCACCACACTCAACGCATTCTGTATCCTGACCACCGCCGTCCTCGTTGCATACACACGGCTCATTGTCGCAAATGTCGCATACTGTACTGCCGTCATTGTCGCAAATGCAATCTTCTTGCTCGCACTCGCCGCAAACCTCATCCTCACCGCCGTCTGTATCGGCAATCCATTTCGCAAACAATGTGTGTGCTGTACGCCTCGTAACGATTGTGCTTGCTGTAACCTCTGCACCTGTTCCGTTTGCGTTTGCAAACCAACCGCCGAATATGTAACCATCCTTTTTAACTGTCGGTAATGTGCCGTAAACCTCGCCCACTGTAACCGCTATCGGTTCGGCAACGCCTATACCGCCTTGCGTATCAAACGAAACGCTGTATGTAATCGGCACACCGTCTGCACACGCTGCCAATGCACCAATGCACGCAATAAAAATGATTGCAATTAAAACAAACTTGAACCGCCTCACGATATGCCTCCTAAACGAAAAAATGCACCCCCGAAAGGGTGCATTCCCAATCGGTTTGCTTCTATGTCGCCAAACATTTTCCTCGTCAAAGGCGAAGCCGTACCGAATTAGGCATAACGGTACCTCTGACGAAAATATGAAAATGTTTGGCACTCATTATTGTATAGCAAATACGCCGAAAACACAAGCCCTTTGCTCTAAAATCCTCTCGCTGTCTTTAATAATGCACATTACATACACGCACAATAACGGACGATAACGGAAAACGCCTCGGAAACGCACGAAACCGTTTCGCTCGCCTTATCTATCGCCTAAACCCTTAATGCGCCTCACGCTTGCGGATACGCTCGGAAAACGCTACATACAAAAACAACCGCCATTACTGACGGTTGTCTTGCTGTATCTTTCGTTCCGTTGTCTATATTGGTCTTTTTACTGCAAATGTAAATTGTGGCATAGCAGGGAATACATAAAACTCCATGCTTTTCAAATCAATAACATTGTCATAATCTGCCAAAATTGTTCTATCGCAAATTGTAAGCATTTCGGGGGATTGCAACATGCCAAATATCACATAATCAACGGGGCTATCTCTGAAAACATCCATGAATTGCTTTGTGAAAAATAAATGGACTTCGTTTCCTCTTGAACCACGCTCGTTCTTATAACATGTTCCACCCATCGTAATATCCTCAATAATGAAACAAATCTTGACCGAACTACACGCCTTATTTAATGCGTTCTTGCAGTTGTTGATATAACTATTAACTTTCTTTGCATGATTATCAAATGTCGCCTTAAAATTGTTTATATAGTTATCTCTAAACTTATCGCCATCTGCTCCCATGTGGTAAACAACCGTGTTTCCGTCTTTTACACCCTCACTCTGTGCTACGAATTTTTCACTTCTAAATTCACCGTATCCCATGTTATCCAATTCTTTGTTTATGGTTTTTGTAACCTCTGAACAATTCCTGCGTAGCATAGAACCGCCTTTGTTGTTGGGCGAACAATCAAACTCAAAATGCTCAAAAATCGTTAATGTGTCTATTACCTCGTCATAATGATAACCGTCTGGGCAATCGTAATCAAAGCAGTTTAATAGCGTATCAAAGATTTTACCCAAACTTTCATTCGCTGAAAATCTATTATAATTGACTGTTTTGCCATCACAATTTGCCGTACTAAACAAATAACGCTGAATAAAACTGAATAATTCGCTTTTCTTTATACTGTTACTCATGGTGCGGTCGCCCTTCTAATTTTGCGAACCCAAATACTGGTGTATTAAACACTCGCCTCGATATTCCAATGAAAAATCGTTCGGGCTTGCCTTGATTTGTTCCCGAATAACCGCTTTTAATTCGTCTGCCGAATTTGGTATTCGTTTTTGCACAATATCGCAAATTTTATGTGCTATATGCCATGTCAATTCTGTCATTACGCCGCCAATACTCGGAAATATAAACTTTTGCGCTAACAAAAACGCTTCCCACTCGCTTGTATCCTTATGCGCTTGCAATAACACATCCGAAAGTCTTTCTAAAATTTGAATGCTATCAGCATTGTTGGGAACCGTTTCTAATTCTTTCTTAAATCTGTCGTTTGCCTTTTTGTCGATTGCTTCTAAGAGTTTATTACGGAACTCAAAATAACTCTTACTATGTCCAAAACTAATAACACGGTCAAACCCCAAACTCTCGTATCTCGTATCAGGTATTGTTTCTACTA
>WQYD01000021.1 GCA_009781445.1 Bacillota bacterium
GTAATTAAGGAATGTAAGCAAACGGGCGCGCGCATTGGAAAACTTGTTACACCGCGCGGAATCATTGAAACCCCCGTTTTTATGCCTGTGGGTACTCAAGCCACCGTTAAAGGCGTTTCGGTTGACGAACTTAAAGAAGCAGGTTCGCAAATAGTGCTATCTAATACTTACCACCTCACCTTGCGTCCGGGGGAAGATATAATTAAGGGCGCGGGCGGGCTTCACAAATTCATGAATTGGGATAAACCAATACTCACAGACAGTGGCGGTTTTCAAGTTTTCTCTCTTGCCACTTTAAGAAAAGTGACAGACGAGGGGGTTCAGTTCAATTCCCACATTAACGGCGAAAGGCGGTTTATCACGCCCGAAAAGGCAATAGAAATTCAGCAAACTCTTGGTTCGGATATCATTATGGCTTTTGACGAATGCACGGCTTCGGGCGTTTCGCACGATAGGGCAAAATCTGCGGTGGATCGCACAATTAGCTGGCTTGATCGTTGCTATAAACGGGCGGATAATGAAAATCAAATGCTTTTTCCCATAATTCAAGGCAATATGTTTAAAGATTTAAGGAAAGAAAGCGCGGAAAGAACGCTACCGTACGCAAAAATGGGCATTGCAGTGGGCGGTTTATCGGTGGGTGAAGAAAAGCCAGTTATGTACGATATGCTTGATACCCTTAAACCCTTTTATCCAAAAAATATGCCCCGTTATCTTATGGGTGTCGGCACGGCGGATTGCATTATTGAAGCAGTTATGCGCGGTATTGATATGTTTGATTGCGTGCTTCCCACAAGAATTGCGCGGAACGGCACAGCCATGACGCTTAAAGGAAATATAACTATCCGAAATGCGCCTTTTAGGGAAGATTATTCCCCCATTGAAGAGGGTTGCGATTGCTATGCCTGCAAAAGCTATTCGCGTTCGTATATCCGCCACCTCATTAACGCAGGCGAAATCATGGGTGGCAGGCTGATTTCACTTCATAATATCCGCTTTTTGCACCGTTTCACGGAAATGATTAAAAATGCAATCAAAGAGGATAGGCTATATGACTTTTATAAAACGCTTGACTTTTCTAAATAACAATAGTAAAGTAGTGTATACATAAAACAGTAGGAGTTTAATTTAATGAATAATTTATTATCAGCAGATTCTTTTCAAGTAGTGGTTTGGGTGCTAATGGGCGCACTTGTTGTGCTTATGGTGGTAATGTCCGTAATTCCCCAACGCAAACAAAAAAAGAGAATGATGGAAATGATGCAAAGCCTTGCAATAGGCGACAATGTTATGACAATAGGCGGTTTTATCGGCAAAGTTGTGGGCATTAATGAGGATAAGTACACCCTTAATATCGGCACAGAAAGCGAACCTGTTCATGTTGTGGTAATTAAAAACGCAATCAGAACCAAACTTGACGCTAACGGCAATGTTCCCAACTTCACCGCACAAAGGCAAGTTCCTCCCACCGCCCCCGCAAAAGAAGAAGAAAAATCAGACGATACATTTTAATATTCTTTCAAGAAAACATTTTAAAAAACCGCCTCATATTTGGGGCGGTTTTTTATCGCATTACAAGGTTGTTTTCTTACTAAATTTCTGAATAAATATCGCAAAATTAGGACAATTTCCGCACAATTTCAAGCGCACCCCAAATCCATTCGCACGCGCCGTCAAACCGATAGCCCTTAAATCCTGCTTCCGTGAGAATGTCTTCAATTTCACTTTTTTGAATGTTAGTATTTATAAGCCCGTTTAGCCCGTTTCGTTCCTTGGCAATTTCTAAGATATAATCATAATAAGTACCCGAATAACCAAATGTGGTGGTGAAAGCAATAGGGTTGGCTATTGCGCTTAAAACCGTTTCTTCCGTATCTTCGTAAAACAAACTGCGCCCGTTGTCATAAAGCGGATAAAAGGATTCGCCCAAACCACTCATTTTTATAGCAATGTTGGATAAATGCCTATCGTCTTGGCGGGTGATAAAGTCAAGAATAATCATTCTTGCAATGTCATCTTTATATTGAGGGCGGACGGCAATCAAATTTTTATATTCGTTATCCATGCGCGTTCCGTCAAAAAGCCTGCGGAAATGAACAATATATTCTTTGGAAAAATCGTATAAAAATGCAGAAAAAACCGTGTCTTTATCCGTGCGGTAAGCAGGGCAACAAGGCACGCCAAGTTTCTTAGCAAGAAGATAAACCGCAACTTCGGATTCGGCATCGGTTGTAAGCGGATTGATTCGTTGTTTAAAAATTCCGTATTGCCCGCCAAACACGCCGTAGCGTTTCACATTATATCCTTCGGGCGTGTCAATGCTATCACCGCTTTGATCAATTCTTTGGTGAAAAACCGAATCAAAAACATTGGTAATTACAGAAGATAACAATTCTTTTTCATTGTGGGCAATCCAAAGCAAGTCTTTTGGATGAATGCCCCTTGTGATTTCTGCAATCTTGAGTGTATCGTAATGCGAAAGCCCGCACCTAAACAATATCTTTTCAATATCACGGCGATCGCGGTTTACCACGCGTTCGGATAAAAACTCTTGAAACTGTTCCGCCGTCCACCTATTCGTGCCACGGGTATAAAGCGCAACAACTTCGTTATATTCGGGCTTAATAAAAGTAACCGCATTTGCGCCGTCTATTGTGCCGATTGCCTCATTATCCCACTTAAGCCAACGCACGGCAGGTTGAGAGGATTGCGCCTTTTCGCGCCCGTCTTGAGGTTTTACCACACCTAAAGGAATTTTGTAAGATTTTCCGTCCTTAACTGCGCCCAATATTTTCCCTTCGGCGCAAAGGATACGCACGCGCCTATCGGAAATGCCCCACATTTCAGCCGTTTGTTGTGCAGTCATATATTTAGTTTTTAAATCTTTATTCTTCGCCATACTCTAATTATATTAACCATTCGGAATAATGTCAACCGTATTGTTCCGAATAATCCCAAACAAAAAACAGCACCCATTTTCAGGGTGCTGATTTAATTTCCTAACTGCCTTGTTCTATTTCTTTCTAAAATTAACGCTAATAATTCCCGAAACCGCGCCAGTGGCAGTGTTTGCGATAAGATCAATAAAGCTAAAGCTATTTCCGCTTAGCGAATTTTTTAACACAAGGAAAACGAATATAGACACAACCGCATAAAGCAAGCCCGCCGATGCACCCTTAAACGCGCCTTTACTTCTATCCTTAATGCCGAATAAGCAACCCACCAGCACGCTTAGCACTTTAAGCACTTGATTTATAGGTAAAATTGCGCCTTCGCCCATTCCTGTAAGTTTCACAATTAGCGCAAGCACCAAAACCACTATCAGCGATGCTATCACCGCAATAAGCGTACTTCTTAAAATATCAAGCACTATTGCCTTATTTCCCTCAGATGCCATTTTTGATTTCATTTACTTTAGCCCCCAAAATTTAATTTATTACAGTATACTAACCTTTTTCGTACTTTATGAATAATAGCTTTTGCACTAATAGCCAAATAATCGGCAAGAGATTTACACAATCAGACATATGTGGTACAATATTCAAAAGGAACACAGAAGAAAAATGAATAAAAAAGAAGAAAGCCAAGCCGTAGATTCTGCGGAAAATAAGAAAAAAGGGGATTTGTATCAGAAAGATTTCAGATGCAGATTTAGGCTTCTGTTGCTAATTCCGTCCATTGCCGTTTACATATTGTTGTTCTTTCTAAGCGATGGCGTTAAAGATATCATAAAGTTTAAGGACTATGGCGTTTTAGCTAGCGTAATTGTTGGCAATTTTGCTTGCGCGATTACGGCAGTATCAATTTTTGCTGTATTTGATAAGTCTGGCAAACTTTTGGACGCGTCAAATAGGATATTCTTTATTGATGCAATTACGCTTGCCATGAGCAACTTAATATTTTCGTTGCTATTCTACTCAAGAGCCAAACAAGCACTCTTTTTTATTGTGCTGATAAGTTGCTATCACACTTTTATTATTTTTCACTACTATTTGAAAGTAATGTTTGATGAAATCGGCGTGAAAAATCGCTGGAAATACGAAGATAAGCGCGAAGAACTATATAAAGAACTTAAAGAACTAAACAAAGAACCCGAAGAACTAAGCGAAGAAGGAAAATCCAAACGCGAACAAAGAATAAAATGTGTTAATGAAAGAATTGAAGAATGCAATAAAAGGATTGCCAAACCTAAATCCACAAAGAAACAAACAAGAATAGAAGAGTTAGAAAAACTCATTGAACTTAAAGAACTAAATAAAGAACTTGAAGAACTAAATAAAGAACTTGAAGAACTAAACAAAGAAAAAGAAAAATCCGAAAACGAAGAAAGGATTAAAAGCGTTAATGAAAGAATAAAAATCGTTGAGAAAAGAATAAAAGAGTTAAAAAAACTCATTGAAGATAGAAAAGAATCTGAGAGTGGGCAAGAATCAAAAAAAGCAGATAATCAAGACGAGTCGCAAAAGCAATGTTGCCTTAGAATAAAGCTTATTGTTCGCAAATATATTCTCACTAATACTTTAATTGATGCAATAGTAATATTTGTTCCCACAATTTTGTTGTTCTGTTTAAAGCGCAGTTACGATTCCTGTATTCAAACTCAGAGAGTATGGTTTTTTGTCATTTTTTGGGCGTACATTCTCTTTTGCATAATGACAAAAGAACTTCTTGAGTGCAAATTGGACGGAACGGATAAGAACGATAATAATGACAGCGCAACTGGCGAAAAGAATGACAGCGAAACTGGCGAAAAAGATAACAACAAAATAGACAAAAACAATGATGGCGAAACTAACGAAAACACATTGCCATAATATATTTTTTTTGCGTACGGCTTGTATTTTTTTTAGGGATTTGGTAGAATTAAAAGCGAAAAGGAATTTTGATTATGGAAATTAAGGTTATTGCAAAAAATATTTTTGATAAAAAGCACGAAACGGGCTGTGGCGAATGCCAAGCAAGTTGCCAATCCGCCTGCAAGACGAGTTGCACAGTAGGCAACCAAGCGTGCAAGCAAGAAAAGGTTAACACCGTAAAAAAGGCAGAAGAAAAATAATTGGTTCACGCGTTTAGTTTCAACCTTGGCGAAAAAGAGCTTTATTTTTTGTGGGATATTGAGAGCGGTAGTTTGCTACGCGTAGACTATGAAGCATTTTGCTGTGCAAAGAAGCGTTACGCCAATATCAGCAAAGAATCCAAAAAAGCAAGCGCGCCTTTAAGCGAAAGCGAAAAGATTTTTTTAACTCTTGAAAAAGAGGGCATTTTGAATGCGCCTCAAAAGATTTCCGCATTTAAAAAAGAATATAAATATTTAAAAGCCTTGTGCCTGCACATATCTAATGATTGCAATATGCGTTGCGATTATTGCTTTGCGGATAATTATGTGGCAAAGGGTGCGGATATGAGTGTGGAAACGGGCAAGCGCGCAATTGATTACCTTATTGCAAACAGCGGAAGTAAGAAAAATCTTGAAGTTGATTTTTTTGGCGGTGAACCGCTTTTAAACTTTGGCGCGGTAAAGGAAATTATCACTTACGCAAAAGAGGCAGGCAAACTAAATGATAAGGAATTTTTATTTACCCTAACCACAAATTGCTTGCTTCTTGATAATGACGCGCAAGATTATCTTAATAAAGAACTTGATAATGTGGTGCTAAGCCTTGACGGACGCGAAAGCGTGAATAATGCTTGCAGGCGTTCTCTTGGCGGAAAGCCTGTTTATGATAAAATTGTTAAAAACATTTTAGAGTTTATTAAAAAACGCGGTGAAAAAAGCTATTATGTCCGCGGTACAATTACCGCCAAAAATCCTGACTTTGCAAGCGACATTTTGCATATTGCCGATCTTGGCATAAATCAGATTTCATTAGAACCTGTGGTTTTAAATAATAGCCACCCGCTTGCCGTTAAAGAAGAACATATTGCGCCTATGTGCTTGGAATATGAACGCCTTGCAAGAGAAATGCTTAAAAGGCGGAAAGAGGGCAACGGCTTTAACTTCTTCCATTTTATGATTGACTTAGAACACGGGCCATGCTTGAACAAACGCTTAACGGGTTGCGGTGCAGGCACGGAATACCTTGCCGTTGCGCCGAACGGAAACCTTTACCCTTGCCACAGGTTTTTGGATAATGAAAACTTTCTTTTGGGCAATGTTTTTAACGATTTTAATTTTAGTTCACCTAAAGCCCTTGCGCTAAAGGAAACTTTTGCCTCATTAAGCGTGCATTCCAAGCCTTATTGCAAAAATTGCCCTGCAAAATACTATTGCGGTGGCGGTTGCGTGGCAAATTCCCTTGAATTTAGCGGTGAACTTGAGGGCGAATACAAAGTGGGTTGCGAACTTTTAAAGAAACGCTTAGAAATTGCGCTTGCCCTTGAATCACTTAGGAATGAATAAAATAACGGTTAGGAACGAATTAAACGGCGGTTAATAATGAATAAAACAACGGCGGATATGGATAAAAAGAATTTAGAAATCAAAAACCACTTTACCGCAACGGGGCTTGTGTTTAACTCTCAAAACCAAATGCTTATGATTCTTCACAAAAAGCAGGGCGTTTGGCTACCCCCTGGGGGGCATATTGAGGAAAACGAACTGCCCGAAACCGCAGTAATAAGGGAAGTTTTTGAGGAAACGGGGATAAGGGCGGAAATTATCCCCGCAATGCCGATTAAAAATTTATCGGATAAGCAATGTGCCGAATTAAATAGCCCCTTTACAATGCTTCTTGAAGATATTGAGGGAAACGGCACGCATAATCATATTGATTTAGTGTACATTTGCCGTGCAATTAACGAAAACCCCACAATTTGCGAAGCCGAAAACACCGATATAGGCTGGTTTACCCTACCCGAAATTGAAGCCCTAAAAACCTATCCAAATGTAATTAAGACGGCGAAATGTGCGTTTTTGGTTGCTGAGGCAACAGAATGACGCATAATGCGGAACGCAATATGCGTAATTAAGAATTCAGAATTCAGAATGCAGAATTATGGATTAATTAACTAATAATGAGAATCCACCATTCGTAAATCGTAAGTCGTAAGTCGTCATTACTCTTAAATGATATTTAGATTCCACCATTGTGCGCTGTGCGCTGTGCGCTGAATTGTGCGTTGCACGCGCGCGTATTTATTTTATTTATCTTTAATAATATCCTTGACTATATATATTAAAAGCCCTATAATGGTTAAGAATTAAAATTCGGAGGCTTACACGGTGAGCAAAAGAAAGGCAACAATCATTTTATCAATCATTATCGTCTTGCTTGTTACAACCGCGCTTTTTATTTTCCCGCTTAACGGCGAAGAGTCGTTTCAAATAGGCAAAAGCAACTGGGATTTCTTCTGGGTTGCAGGGACAATAAAGCTTGGATTGGATTTAAAGGGCGGTATGTACGCCGTTTATGAGGCAGACTTAAGCGAATTCGGTAGCGCAACTTCGGGTGCGGCTAATCGGGCTATGGACGGCACTATCAAAAACCTTGAAAACCTGCTGTTTAGTAAAGGTTACCGCGAAGCAGTTGTTACGCGCCAAGGTGCTAACGGCATTCGTGTGGAAGTTCCTGATGTCAGCGATACTGCGCAACTTATGGCACTTCTCGGCGAACCTGCAAAACTTGAGTTCAAGGATAGCAGTGGCAATGTTTTAGTGGAAGGCACAAAGCACCTTGATTCAGCAGAAGCCACTTACTATCAAGGGCAATATGCGGTTAGCTTAAAATTTAACAGTAGCGGTACAAGGGCTTTTGCAGAGGCAACCGCTAACAATATCGGCAACACAATCAGCATTTATATTAACGATCGCTTGGTTATCAGCCCCACCGTTAACTCTGCTATTACGGACGGTAACGCGGTTATCACAGGAAATTACACTTACGAACAAGCTAACGAACTTGCAATCCAAATCAGCGCAGGTTCGTTTGATGTTTCTTTAACACCCAAGGAAACGCGCACAATTTCACCCACACTTGGGCAAGACGCACTTAAGTACGGCATAATCGCAGGGTTGGTGGGCTTAATCGTGGTTGTTCTTATAATGTTTTTAGTTTACAAGGGCTTGGGGCTTGCCGCTTCGCTTGCGCTTATCATTTACACCACAATGTTCATTTACGCATTAGCGTTGTTTGATGTTCAGCTGTCCCTTCCGGGAATAGCAGGCGTTATTCTTTCAATAGGTATGGCTACGGACGCGAATATCGTTATCTTTGAAAGGATTAAGGACGAACGGTGGAACACAGGCAGGGGAATCCGCCCCTCAATTAAAGGCGGGTTTAAGAAAGCCATGGTGGCTATTATTGACTCAAATATAACAACGATACTTGCAACCATTGTTATGCTGTTGCTTGGTTCAATCGCGCTGAGAAGTTTTGCGATTACGCTGTTAATCGGGGTTGTGATTTCCATGTTTACCGCAATATTCGTTACGCGGTTGCTTATTAACATTGCGCTTGCGTATAACGATGTTAACGAAAGAATTTACGGGCTTGCAATAAGATCCGAGGAGGCTTTTGAAAATGAATAGTTTTTTAGATAATGTTAAAGGCTTCTTCGGCAAGGTTAAGAAATTCTTTTCGGAATTGAACGAAAAAATCAATCCGCGTTTCCGTGGCGAAGATTTCAAGATTTTTAAGCGCGCCTACTGGTGGTACATTGCCCCCCTTGCGATTCTTTTTGTTTCGCTTCTTTGTGGCACGATTTACGCCGCAAGTAGCCGTTATGACGGATTTGCAAATGTGGGCGTGGATTTCAGAGGCGGAACGGTTCTATCAGTTGAAATGCTTGGGCAGGACATGACGGGCAGTAACTATAGAAATAACCTCACCATGATTGAAGATATAGTTAAATCCCACGGCGCAACCCCCGTTAGCCCAAGGACTAACGGACAAAACGCAATAGAGGTTAGATACGCTAACTCAATTAACGGCACAAGCTATAATAACGATGCCGAAACAATGGCGCAAATTAACGATAAGATTAAAGCCGATATTGAAGCAAAGTTTAAATCCGTGTACGGCACTACCACAGCCGTATCTGCCGATGTGGAATCAATTACCGCCACAGCAAGTTCGCAAGCATTGCGTTCGGCTTTCCTTGCGGTGTTCGTTGCGCTTCTCTTGATGCTTGTGTACATTGTGGTAAGGTTTGATTTATTCAGCGGTATCGCCACAATAGCCGCGCTTATGCACGATGTTATTATAATGATGGCGTTGGTTATCATTTTCCGAATCCAAATTAACACTTCGCTTATCGCAGGTATAATCACGGTTATCGCGTATTCAATTAACAGCAACATTATTCTCTTTGACAAAGTTAGGGAAAATATCAAGCCGTTTAAAACGCAAAAAACGAAGTACGATGTGGGCTTGATTGTGGATCAATCCGTTACGCAAACTTTCACGCGAATGGTGTTCACATCTTTCACAACCCTAATCATGCTATTCGTTCTTGCCGTGGTGGGCATTGCACAGTTAACGGAATTTGCGTTGCCGATTATCTTCGGTTTGCTTGCAGGCTTCTATTCTTCAATAGGTATCGCACCGGGGCTTTGGGGCATTTTGATTAACGCTAACAGAAAGTACAAGGCTAAGAAAATGCTTCAACCAAGTTCGGACGACAAGGCGAAAAACAAAAAAACAGCTAAAGCATAACTTATCGCTAAAGCACAAATAAATAACCAATGGATAAAAAGTTTTACGATGAAGCCCATATTAAAATGTGGGCTTCAGAACTATCTGTAGAAGAAAAAATAGCAAGGCTACTTTTAAGCCGTGGTTTCAAAACGCCCAATGAGGCGTTTTCTTTTTTGCACCCGAACGCTAAAGATTTATCAAGTCCCCTTTCTCTTGCAGGTGTAAAAGAGGCGGTAGAGCAAATTAGAAAACATATACAAAATAAAAATAATATCTTAATTTTCGGTGATTACGATTGTGACGGGGTTGGCGCGTCAATGATTTTATACCGCACCTTAAAGCACCTTGGCGCAAGCGTCTTTTGCTTTATTCCCTCACGCACAGAGGACGGCTACGGATTAACAAACGAAAGCCTTTTAAAAGCAAAAGAGCAATTTAACCCAAAGCTAATTATCACGGTGGATTGCGGAATCTGTTCGGTAAGCGAAGTTGATTTTATTAAAGGTTTGGGAATTGAAATCATAATTACAGATCACCACGAGCCAAGCGAAACACTGCCCGATTGCATATGCGTCAATCCCAAGATAGGGCAGAGCGAATGCAGTGGCGAAGGTAACAGCGCGCTTGCAGGCGCAGGGGTTGCCTTTAAGATTGCCGAGGCTTTAACCTCGTGGAAGTTCGTTAGCGGTATGCTTGATATGCTTGCAGTTTCCACGATTGCGGATTTAGTTCCGCTTACGGGGGATAACCGCATTTACGCAAGGCTTGGCATTGATATGCTTAATAATAACTTAAGCCCCCAATTTAGGGCTTTGCTTGAGGTGGCAAAATTTGACTTCTCAAAACCCGTTGATTCATATGATATTGCCTTTAAAATCGCACCGAGGCTAAATGCTTCGGGCAGGCTTTCGCACGCAGAAAAATCCTTAAGGCTTTTAATCAGCGATAACGAAAGAGAGATTAGAGGGCTTGCAAGCGAGCTTGAAGAGGAAAATAAAGAGAGGCAGGAACTATGCCAAAAAACAGCAAGCGAAGCAAAAGAACTGTTAAAGAATTATGATTTAATTAACAAAAAAATTATTGCGCTTTATGACGAAAATTGGGAAGGCGGTGTGGTGGGAATTTCCGCGTCCCGAATAGCGCAGGAATTTAATAAGCCCACAATATTGTTCGCGCCTGCCTCGCGCGGTTCGGCAGTAGCAGAGGGCGAATTTAGGATTAAAGGTTCGGCGCGTTCCGCAGGCGGGGTAAACATATATAGCGTGCTTTCTGCCTGCAAGGATACGCTTATAACTTTCGGCGGACACCCTCAGGCGGCAGGCGTTACGCTTGATTTGGCGAGGCTAAATGAGTTCATTAACACCGCAGACGAATACATATGTAAAACCTTTAAAAACAGTGATTTTTTACCTAAAAACATATGTGATATGCCTCTAAGTATAGAAGAAGCTACCGTAAAGTTTGCAAGCGAATTGAGTATGTTTGAGCCTTACGGAAACAAGAACCCAAAGCCCAATTTTTCAACCGAAATAGGGGGGTTGCCGTTTGCAAAAATGAGTGAGTACAGCCCACACCTGCGCTATAAGCCAAATGAGAATACCTCTGTTGTGGCGTTTTCCGCGGTGGAATATTTGCCCGTTTTAAAGTCGGCAGTTTTAAAGAAAATGTTTTATTCGCTTAAGAAAGAAACATACCGAAATAAAGAAAGCGCGACTTGTATATTCGGCGCATTAGAAGTTTTAAGTTTTAATCCTAACGAAGAGGGGCTTATAAAAAATTACGAAAGGCTTAGCATTCCGCGTGAACCGCTGATAAAATCGGGCAAAGTTTTTAAGCATAACGAAACATTCGGACACCTGATTATTGCGTTCAAAAGCGACACATTTCATATGTTATCATTGAAATTTCCAAGCTACCGCAAAGAGTTTGCATTGCTTCCTTCGGAAAATCCTGTGAACACAATTCTTCTTTCCCCAATCAATTCAAAGGTGAGTTTTGCTTACTATAGCAAAATAGAAGTTTATGACAATCCGCCAAAAGAATATATTTCATACTTGAACAATTCATATAATTGTGATATTATTATTCCCCCCGATATAAACGGCAGGTAACAAGAATATGGCAGAAGTTATTTTAAAAAAACTTGAATCAAAATATGCTGAGGATTTTCAGCTTATTAGGTATGCCTATGAATTTGCCAAAGAAAGGCACGGAAAGCAAAGCCGTGAATCGGGCGAGCCGTACATAATTCACCCGTTGGAAGTGGCAGGAATTTTATCCGAACTGGGCGCAGATGCGTCCTGCATTTCGGCTTCGCTTTTGCATGATATTATAGAGGATACCAAAGTTACATATGAAGAACTTAAAAGAATCTTCGGGCAAGTGATTGCGGACTTGGTTTTGGGGGTAACAAAACTTAGCGGACTTAAGTACGAATCCAAGGAAGAAACGCAGGCAAATAATTACCGAAAATTGTTCTTTGCCACAGCGCAGGATATCCGCGTAATTTTTATTAAACTTGCGGATAGGCTTCACAATATGCGCACCCTTCAATCGCTTAGCTTAGAGAGGCAGATAAGAATTTCGCGAGAAACAATTGAGATTTACGCGCCTATGGCAGGGCGGTTGGGCATGGCGAATATTAAAACCGAACTTGAGGATTTGTGCTTTAAATATCTTTACCCAGACGAGTACGATAAACTTTCAAAAGAGGTTGCAAAATCGCGTTCGGCACGCATGGGGCTTATCCTTATGATGTGCAACGAAATAGAAGTTGAATTAAATGAGCAGGGCATAAGGGGCGAGGTTAAGGGCAGGCCAAAACACCTGTACAGCATATTCCGCAAAATGAAAATGCAGAATAAAACGCTTGAGGAAATTTATGATTTATATGCAATCCGCCTTATCGTAAATTCGGTTATTGATTGCTATACCATGCTTGGCATTATCCACCAAAAGTGGAAGCCTATCCCCGGCAGGTTCAAGGATTATATCGGCACGCCCAAGCCCAATAAATATCAAAGTTTGCACACCACCGTTGCCACCAATTTCGGGCAGGCTTTTGAGTTTCAAGTGAGGACTGTGGAAATGAACCGCATAGCGGAATACGGTATCGCCGCGCATTGGGTTTATAAGGAAAGAGGGGAAAGTATATCCGCAGGCGAATCAGATTTGGCACTTGGTTGGCTAAGGGAAATCATAGAAACAGACGATGCTTTGCATGATTCAGGCGAACTGATTTCAAACTTTAAAACAAGTGCGCTAACGCATGAAACATATGTTTTTACCCCAAAAGGCACTGTGGTTAACCTTCCCAAAGGTTCAACCGTGGTTGATTTTGCATATAGGGTTCACACGGAAATCGGCAACAAATGTTCGGGCGCAAAAGTTCACGGAAGAATGGTGCCTATCACCACAGTTTTAAAAACGGGGGACATTGTGGAAATCCTAACCGCTAACAAAGGCCCAAGCAGGGACTGGCTTAATTTCGTGGCTACCCCGCAAGCCAAATCAAAAATTAAAGCCTTTTTCAAAAAGGCAATGGCAACTGAAAATATTAAAACGGGCAAAGATATGCTTGAGGCGGAAGCCAAGCGCAGGGGCTATCCCTTAAGCGCACTTTGGGTGCAGGACACCGTTTCAAAACTTGCAAGCAGATACGGGCTTTCTTCGGCAGACGATATTTTTGCCACAGTGGGCTACGGCGGTTTAACCACAAACCAAATTTTAATTAAACTTATTGATTCTTATAAAAAAGAGCAAGTGCTTAAAAATGTTCAAGATCCTGAAAAGAGTGCGGTTTTAATTTCTCAAAAAAACCGCCGTTCGTCCGGCATTTTGATAGACGGAAATGAAGGCTTTCTTTTAAAAATCGCAAAGTGCTGTAGCCCTGTTCCGGGGGACGCAATCACAGGATACGCCACGCGTGGCACAGGGGTTACCGTACACAGAACGGATTGCCCCAATGTGGCAAATTTTGAAAGTGAACGCATAATGAGCGCGAGGTGGGCAAGTAGCGACAATTCGGTTTTTGCCTCTCAGTTCAGAATTGAGTGTTACGACAGAAGCGGAATTTTAAACCAAGTTATATCCGCCGTTTCCGCCCACGGCTATTCAATTTCAAATGTTGAGGCGCGCGCCGTTCAAAAAAACCAAACCGCCGTTATCACCCTTGGCGTTTGGATTAAAGATTTAAAAGATGTGGAATACCTTATTAAAAAAATATCCGCGGTAGACGGGGTTTATTCTATTGTGAGAAACAGCACATAAAAATTCAGCGCACAGCGTGCAATGAATTTTTTAATTCAGAATTCAGAATTCAGAATGCAGAATTATGGATTTAATATATAATGATATTTGGATTCCACCATTCGTAAGTCGTAAGTCGTAAGTCGTCATTACTCTTAATGATATTTAGATTCCACCCCTATGCCCTAAACCCTATGCCCTATGCCCTCAAAAAATTGGAAGATTTTTTACCCTTAAGTTTTTTACTTTTCTCTTTAAATCCTGTATAATACTTATGGGCGCGCCCGCATAGGAGTTTTTGTGTTAGAAAAAAGATATGATTTTTTGGCAGTAGAGCAGAAGTGGCAGGATTATTGGAATGAGCAAAAGATTTTCAAATTCGCGCCCAAGAAGAATCAAAAGGTGTACAGTATAGACACGCCCCCACCCACGGTTAACGGCAAAATCCATGTGGGGCATCTTTCGTCTTACACGCATATTGAAATTATGGCGCGCCACAAAAGAATGATGGGCGAGGCTGTTTATTTTCCTTTCGGATATGACGATAACGGTTTGCCCACAGAAAGATATGTGGAAAAGAAAAATAAAATCAAGGCGTACGAAATGCAACGCCACGAGTTTATTGAGCTTTGCTTAAAGGAAGCCCACGAACTTGAAAAGGATTTTTATAAGCTATATAAAACAGGCGGTTTTAGCTGTGAATTAGATAACACATATTCCTCAATTTCCCAAAACACCCAAAAGATTTCCCAAAAATCATTTCTTGATTTGCTTGAAAAGGGCTATATCTATCACGCGGAATCACCCGTGCTTTGGTGTACGGAATGCAGAACCGCCGTTGCGCAATCTGAACTTGATACCCAAGAACTTGAAAGCGTTTTTAACCATATAAAGTTTTATATTGAGGGTAGTAAGAAGTTTGCCACCGTTGCCACCACCCGCCCCGAAATGTTGCCTGCGTGCGTTTGCGTGTTCGTTAACCCTAACGATAAAAAGAACGCGCACTTGGTGGGTAAGAATTTAGTTGTTCCGCATTTTGGTTTTTCTGTGCCTGTGCTTACAGACGATTTGGTTCAAATTGACAAGGGTAGCGGAATTGTTATGTGCTGTACATTCGGCGATAATGTGGATAAGGAATGGCAAAGAAAGCACAATCTTCCAATTAAGGAATGCTTTAATAACGGCGGAATTATGACTGCGCTTGCAGGCGAATTTAAAGGAATGCACATTTCAAAAGCGCGAGGCGCGATTATCGCAAGGCTTAAAGAGGAAGATTTATTGATTAAGCAAGAACCGATAATTCATGCGGTTGCCACTCATGAACGGTGCGGAACGCCCATTGAAATCGCGGTTAAAAAGCAATGGTTCATTGATGTGCTAACTCACAAAAAGCAAATCTATCAAGCGGGGCTTGATTTGAATTGGTATCCCGAATCCATGCGCGCAAGGTTTTTAAATTGGGTTGAGAATCTTCAATGGAATTGGTGCATATCCCGCCAAAGGTTTTTCGGGGTTTCCTTCCCTGTTTGGTTTTGCGAGGGTTGCGGAAAAGTTATCACAGCGAAGAAAGAAGATTTGCCTATTAACCCCCTAATTGATAAACCAAAAACCGCTTGCGCTTGCGGGAGCAAAAACTTTACCCCCGAATATGATGTTATGGACACATGGGCAACTTCGTCTTTAACCCCTCAGCTTTCTCTTGATTTAATCACTGGTGAGGGCTTAAGCGACACCATGATTCCCATGAGCCTGCGCCCAAATGCGCACGATAATATAAGGGTGTGGGATTTTTACACCGTGGTTAAAAGCCTATATCACTTCGGCAAATTGCCGTGGACTGATTTAATGATTTCGGGCTTTATCACAAGCGGGGACGGCGGTAAACTTGGCAAATCCAAGGGCAACACGGATTTAACACCGCAAGAAGTTATATCAAAATATTCCGCCGATGTAACGCGTTATTGGGCAGGCGGATTATCACTTGGCAGGGACACTTGCTTCGCTTTGGACGCGTTTGATAACGGCAAAAAACTTTTAAACAAAATTTGGAATGCTTCAAGATTCGTGCTTTCGTTTCTTGAGGGATATAAGCCGAGGGCGGTTAAACTTATGCCCATAGACGAATGGTTGATTGCAAAATTTGAAAAACTTCAATCAAAGTTCATTGAGTTTATGGATCGCTACGATATCGCGCTTGCTTTAAATGAGCTTGAAAAATTCTTTTGGGATTTTTGCGATAACTATATTGAGATAGTAAAAGACAGGCTTTACAAGCCCGAAATCCACGGCGAAAAGGAAAAAGAATCCGCACAGTTTTCTGCTTACACAGTGCTTAACGGATTGCTTAAATTGTTTTCCCCATTTATGCCACATATCACAGAAGAAGTTTATATGCACGCATTCGCACAGGACGAAAACGCAAAATCCCTGCATATGTCCTTATATGCAAATATAAAAAAGCAGGATTATTCAATAATAGAAAAGGGCAATGAACTTGTGGCGATTGTGCAGGAAATCCGCAAAAAGAAATCCTTGGCGCAAGTTTCCATGAAAGCAAAAATCGCGTCTGTAGCCATAAAAAGCAACAACCTTGATTTTATAAAAAGCGCGGAAAAAGATTTGATTGCAGTGGGCAGTATTGAGGCAATAACATATGAAAAAGGCGAATTTTTTGCTGAGATAGGAGAAATAGTTAAGGAGTAACGATATGAAAAAGCAACCGTTAAAGTTTGGTGAAATTTCAATAGAAGAAGTGCTAAAAAGACCCAAGTGTTTTGTGGGTTGCCACGAAACGCTGATTTCCGCCTCTGAATGCGGACACAAAACAGATTCGTTTTTTTCGCGTAGCATCACATATTACGGCAGTGGTAAAAACGGAAATTTATCTTTAAACACAGCCACCAAACACCAGCAAAGTTTTGACCCGAGTGATAATCAAACAGGGGAAGAAGTTTATAAGTACAGTGAAATGCACGGGGGTGCAATTAAGGATTTCTTTAATTCGTCCATGCGTAGCGTGCTTAAAGAAAACCCCGATACTTTGTTCTTGCCGTGGAGTCAAGAGCATTGGATTTTGTTTTCAGAGGAATTTTGGAATAGCTTTATTTGCGCTAACGACCCAAGTCTAATTGACCTTTTCGGCAATAAGAAAAACCTAAAGGAATTCGCAAAAGGCAAAATTGCCCAAGCAGATTTTGAAGTTTTAAGCGGTGAAGAAGTTTTAAAAAGAATCAAAGACGGGTTCTTTCCCAATGTGCGCGAAGTGGCGGTGCAAAGCCCAAAGGGGATACTTGGGGTAGGCACAACTTTCTTTAAAAAAGATATGCCAAAGAGCGTAATTGAGAGTAAGGCAAGAGAGATAAATCCCAAAGAAACATATGTGGTTTCGGAATTTATCCACAATTTAGGTTCGCCGTCTGTGTGCGCGCTTGTATCCAATTCTGAGGTTGCAATATATCCGCCGTGGATGATGGCGATATGTAAGGACAGCGCAACCACAGCAGGTTCAGACCTTGGCGCATTCGCAAATCTACCCAAAGATATAAGGGAAGAAATTGTTAAAGAAGCCATAGTTGCAGGCAATATGCTTAAGGATAAAGGCTACCGTGGCACAGCCAATATAGACATGATGGCTACGAACGGCGAAACCCACCCCAAGGCACTCATAACTGAAATTAACACAAGGGATCCCGAAACAATCGCACTTCTAACCGTTGCTTCCGCACGCGCGGGGCTAACCTCACCCCACGCGCTAAAGGCGCAGTGCCATTACGCAGAACGCACAAATTTTGCAAGCGAAGTATCCAAACTTCCGCCTGTCGGCAGAAAGTTTTACGGCACTTTTTCGCGTGGCAATGACGGTGAAATCATTATTCCCAAAGAACATATGCACCGCAATATAGAGGGGCTTGATATAGTTAAATCATGGGACGAAATTAGCGGAACAACCCGCCAAGATTACACTTACACAGGCTTCATTTTTGAAAACAAATAAATGCAAATTCATATGTTTTTTGTTTCAATTTCATATGTTTTAATATTTTTAAAGCACATAAAAAAGCCCCAAAATCCTTAAATGGTTTTGGGGCTTTTTGATTATTCTGTGTTTTGATTTCGCGATAGACTAATTTATTTATTATCCTTCGCCGTCCTCAATGTTGCTGTTAAAATATTTTTGATATCCATACAGTCTTTCAGCAAACTATCAAACATTTTTTCATCAATATATTCTGATAGTTTTAATAAACGAATCCAGTATTCTGTTTCTGCTGTTTCTTTTTGAGCAATTTGCATTTTTGCAATAAAGTCAGCGGGACTACTTCCATAATTTGCTTCGTTTATATTCGCCCCAATACTTGTTCCGCTACGAATTATTTGTTTTGAAATTATGCCTTCTTTATGTGTTTTTACTAAATATTTATGCAGTTGCACCATTCTTCCTGCAAATTGCAAAGATCTATCAATTAACAAATTTTCTTTTGACATATCTTCTCCTTAGTTAATGAAAAATGATTAGTGATGAATGATAAATGATAAATACAAAAAGTGCCAGTTTATTTATTATAAATCAACAATTCATCATTCATAATTTATCATTCTTCATTTTTCATTGCCTTTAGGCACTTTTTGGAGCTTCCGAGCGGAATCGAACCGCTAACCTCAACATTACGAATGTCGCGCTCTACCGATTGAGCCACGGAAGCATTTGCGTTTATCAGCACTAATAATTTAGCACAACGCACTTGCCGTAGTCAAGCGTTTTTATTGGAAGTGCGTTTGCTACCGTTCGCCTTTTCCATATAAGGAAATATTCTTTCTTTAATTTAATTATTGTTTCCTTAACTACCTATGTGGTAAAATATTTGCATATGGAACTTCTTGCGCCTGCGGGCAATTTTGAAACTTTAAAGGTTGCGGTGGCAAGCGGTGCGGATTCGGTTTATTGCGGATTGAACCGCTATAGCGCACGCGCCAAGGCGGATAATTTTACTATTGAAACCATAAAAACCGCAATTGAATATGCGCATTCATTCGGCGTTAAAGTTTTCGTAGCGCTTAACACTTTGCTGTATCAAAAAGAACTTGAGGACGCTTTGGCATTATCAAAAATGCTTTATGAATTTGGGGCAGACGCGCTTATTGTGCAGGATTTGGGTTTTGCCTCTTTGTTAAGAACCGAACTGCCGAATTTCAAACTTCACGCAAGCACGCAAATGGGAATTCATAATTCCGAAGGTGCTGTTATGGCTGAAAGGCTTGGCTTTAGCAGAATTATCTTATCGCGCGAAACTACTATTGAAGATATAAAAGAAATAAGGAAAAATTGCAACGCAGAACTTGAATTTTTTTGCCACGGTGCGCTTTGCGTTGCGTTTAGCGGAAATTGCTATTTAAGCGGAATTGTGGCGCGCCAAAGCGGAAACAGAGGCAGGTGTTTACAGCTTTGCCGTAAGCAATATACTTTAAACGGAAAGAAGAACCACGGCACAGGCTTTTGGCTTTCCGCAAAAGATATTTGTATGGCGCACCGTTTAAAACAGCTTAGCGAAGCGGGCATTTCAGCATTAAAAATTGAAGGGCGGATGCGCAAGCCGAATTATGTGTCCGCCGTTACAAATGCTTACCGCAAAATTATTAACAACAATTTAACCTCTTCGCCCAAATGCGATTCTCAACTTAGCGCGGTGCAACTCAGGGGTGGCGGTTGCGAAGCCCACCTTTTTGACGCAAGCAAAAGCACTATCTGCAACATTAAAAGCGGACACATGGGCAGTTGCCCCGCGTTCGGCGAAAAGCATAACCAAAACAAAAATTCAGAATCAAGAATTGAGAATTGCGGTGTCAGTTCAAATAAAAACCCTAATCTAATCAAAAACCAAAATTCTTCGGTTGCAAAGCCCGAACCGCCAAGCCTCAGCCCCTTTTGCTTCCAACAGCACGCTTTCAATTTCAAACACCTGATAATGGTTGATAGCCTTAAAAAATTTAATTTGGTAAAAGAGGGGGCAGACTCTGTTATCTACGCGCCGTTCACTTATAGCAAGGCGGATATTGAAAAATTCATAAGCGCAGTCAAACTTCCCGTTTATCTAAATTTACCGAATGTGGCAAGGTTAAACGATATTAAAAAACTTAAAGAAATTTTAAATAGCCCCCTAATTAAAAATGTGGTTGCAAACAATTTGTACGCCTTAGAACTTGCAAAAAACAAAAATATTTTATTAGGCACAGGGCTTAACCTTATCAATAATGAAATAGACGCGCCAAGAATCATGTCGCTTGAAAGCAAGGGCGCATTTAAGGATAGCGATATCGTTTATGCGTTCGGTATGCCCGCGGTTATGACTTTTTGCCACTGCATTAACCAAACCGCCAAAGGCAGTTGCAAAACCTGCACTAACGAAAGTTTTGCCTTAACGGACGAAACAAGGGCAAAATTCAAAATCAAGCGTACCAAAATTGCAAACTGCTACCACAATCTCTATAACAACCTTGCCGTTAACGCAGTTGATCTTTTAAAAAGCAAAAACGCACAAAATGCCCTGCTGTTTGACTTTTGCGCGCTTGACATAAGCGATTTAAACGGCTACACCCTCAAAACCCTAAACGACCTCTTGCCCAAATACACCAAAGGGCATCTATACAGAGGCGTAATCTAAACCCCAACCATATAAAACGCCAAATAAAACGACAGCACATTTTCCGCCAATTTTCGCGTTAAGAGAAGTCGGGCGGTGTATTTTTTCACAAACCTAAGCGTCTTTTTAATTCCAACTCAAGCGTATGGCTGTCAAACTTTCCGCGCGTTGTTAAAATATTCAAATATCTGTTAAGCCGTTGCTCAGCTTCGCAAAGCGGGACATCGCAGACATCGGCGATTTGCCCAGCTGTGCAAAGTTGAAGATTATGTATCAGTGTCATGGGCATCAAAATGCGCCTTGCAAACATTGTTGCTTCTTTTTCGTAAATAGCAGGGCTGTCAAAACAGTAATGTCCTAAAACGATATGCCCGATTTCATGCGCAATGTGGAAGCGCAGTTGTTTCCGCTCAATCTGTTCATCAAATAAGAGGATTATGCGCCCGTCCGCAAAAATGACTTCGCTTGGCTTGTGTGGCGAAATGCCTGATTTTTGGTAAGATACTGCGTTCCAACCGTTTATTCGGATTAGGCGTTGCAAATCTAGCGGATACGCCAAAACATCACTATCAATTAGGAATTTCCAAGCCAAATTTCTAAGTGCAAAATAACCGCTTTCTATTTTTTGCTCTTAAGAAATTCCATGTATGCTTTTAATTCCGGTGTCAGTTTATGAATTTCTTTTTTTCCATCGCTACCTATTGTTAGATATTCATCGGGGGCGAGAATCAAATCCGCAGGATAATATCGGGGCTCAGGACTATTCCCCAAAAGGTAGTCAACACTTACCCCGAAATAATTGGCGAGCTTAACCAGCATGGCGGGGTCGGGTTTTCTTTGACCTGTTTCGTAATTGGAATAAGTTTGGTTCGTTACGCCCAAAGCTTCTGCAACATCCTGTTGGGATTTTGTTAAATTTTTTCTCAATCGCTTAAGGTTTTCCATCTTATACATAGTATAACTTATTCAAAAAGAAATTCCAACATATTGTGTAAAAAGTGTTGACTTCCAACAAAAAGTGTAGTAGAATTTTAATAATCCTACAAAATGTTGGAAATAAAAAGAAGGAAAAATTAAAATGTCGAATCAGCAAGCACCTATAACATTACCAATATTTACAGACAGAACCCCTGTAGAAAACGCAAATCTTTACTTATTGGAAAGATTAGATTCGGAAGGTGAAGCAATTTCAACCGTGCAAGAGCATGTAAAACTCACGCTTAGCAATGATAACGGGATTGTAACAAACAGCGGAACACCGCTTAATGCCGAAAATATGAACCTAATTGTGGACGGAATCAGAGTATTAGAGGCAAGAACTCAGAATTTTGATGCGTTAAATCAAATCACAAACGACCACAACACAAATGTAAATTCTCATACTGATATTCAGAATCAATTAAGAGGCGAGGCAAATGTGGCGGTTAGCACAGAAATAACCAGCCATAATAGCGCCCCAAATGCCCACGAAGCAATCATTGATGCTCATGATAATCATTCGGGTGCTCATTCGGTTGCTATCGGCAACCATGACGGCAATCCAGGCGCGCATTCGGCGATTATAACAAATCATGACAGCAATGTGAATGCTCACGAATCTATAAGAAATCTGATAGCAAACCATGCAGATGAAAATTCTACTAACAAACATAACAATATACAAAACTTATTAAAACAGTACGCCGATGACGCAGTTGGGGTGCACGACAGTAGCGGCTTGCACACCGCCCTTGTGGATTCGTTGCAAAACCACACGGCAAGCGCAATAGACAGCCACAATTCCGTGACAACCGCTCACAACATAGACCTGCAAATTGAGCAGGCTGTCAGTGGCGTTGTTAGTTTAATTGACGGCTTAGATAATAGATTTCAAGAGGCAAAGAGCGCGGCAAGGGACTATAAAAAAGCTGTTGCGAGAGAGCAAGCCGACCGCGTGGCAGATATTGAGAGCCTTTGGGCATACTTGAACTTTGAGGATTTGTACACAAGGCTTTTAGACGACGGCTGGATATTCACCCCTGGGGAGTTCTTTGATATTCACTACGAGGCAATGGGCGGAAGAATGCCGGAATTTATAATTGAGCGTTATGAAATAGGCAAAGGCGTGGGAATTGTGGAAATGCCGATACCGACGAAACCGTTTTGCGTGTTCTTGGGCTGGAGGCTTGGCGATGCTACTCTAAACGATATCCCAAGAACTCAAATCGGAATTTTATATTTGGTGGCACAATGGGGAATTGCACCGGGCTTTAGCGAAAATTCAGACGGATATATTGACGGCTTTATGAGGACTCTGCCGGGTGCGGACTTACCCGCGAATGCAGACCCCGCGGGAGAGCAAGGGCTTGGCTATAATCTTTACAATTCTGCGCCATGCCCCGCGACAACCGCAGATAACGGCGGTTGGACAATGATACAAAACACAGAGGGAGTACGCTTAAATACTCTTGTGGCAGGGCTTGAGAATAGCAACTCTAATTTAGGAATGTCTTGGGCAAACCTGACTTTAACGGACGGCAACATAAGAACCGGCATCGCAATCAAACATATTGCGCTTTCACCAACTATTCTTGCACATATTCAGGCAGGGTATTCGGCAAAAATAACTGTATCCGCCTCGTTTATATCGGGGGGCAGGCGTATTGTTCCGACGGGTCTGCTTAACGCCAGAAGGCTTGAGGCGGAAAGCATGATTTGCACTGTTGCGGGCAGAAATTATACAAATGTTTGGGATAACGCAACTCAGTCAAGTCAGGTGAAGGTAGATATACCAAACGGGCGGAGTTTTCCCGATGCCGTTACGGCAAGCGGAACAGTTTCTTCCACAATAATAATGAATAGCAGTAACATAAACGACTTTTTAACCGTTATTTGGAGGTTTTGGACAAGAAGTACTGCCGGCGGGCAAAATTCAAACGGCGACGCCTGGACAAGAATCACGGGAATGAATATAAACTGGGAGGTAATATAAAATGTTAAAACAAGTATTAGAGGCACTTGACAGAAAGATACACCACACATTAGAGCTTGTTCAGGCGGGCATGATAGCGTCTATTGAACTAAGGCTAGCCAATCACAGAAAGCTGTCGGCAATAATGTTTTCCACCACGGAAGTGAATTTTGCATCCTTATTATCACTTGGCGGAGGCGCAATCTCTTACAGCCAAATAGTAAAACACGCAACAGTTGTGGACAACTACGGAACTATGGGCGTGATAATAAATATCAACAATGATATAGCCACGGTAATTACGGCAATCACAGCGCCAGACATTGAGGGGCTTACAAGGCTGTTAAACGAACACGACTCGTCGCCTCATGCGCACGGCGACATCCGTCAGGCTATGAATGAAGCCCACGGCAACATTCGTCAATCGGTGGTTAATGCTCACAATAGAGCCGACGAAGCTCATAATTACTGCGGAAATCTTGAAACTACACAGGGTGCAATCGTATCCAAAATACCTGCAAATGCCTCAGCAAATAATAAATTGGCGACGCAAGAAGATATTAGCAATTTTACATCTGTGGCAGACTTGCAAGACCAATTAAATCCTGAATTCGGACAACCGATAAAAAGCGGAGTTTCTTCCGCTGCCGCAAGGAGCGACCACGCGCACGCATTGCCGCCCCTGCCTTCGTATACCGGAAACGGCTCAATAAGAAGTCATATAGGCTTAGGAATTGGGCAGGGAACGATTTTTCAATTCAATCCCGAAACGGGCGAACTTGTGATAAGAGTATAAGGAATTTTTAAAATGGCTAATCAAATTTTTTATTATACGGGAGGAGTTCAGTCAATTGAGTTGCTTCCCGGCACACACACAATACGGGCATGGGGCGGAAGCGGAGAATTCCGCGTAGATACTCAAGGTACGGCGACTTCAGCCGGAACGGGAGGATATGTAAGGGTTAACTATTCCGTGCATACACCGACCACAGTGTATGTGGTAGTGGGAGGGAGCGGTCAGCGCGGCGGATACAACGGCGGAGGCAATGTACCAGGATCAATTTTAGTAGGGCCTAAAAGAGGCGGAGGGGCAACTCACCTATCTCTTGCGTCGGGGCTTTTAAGCAATAGTTCCGTAAGAAGTAACATAATCTTGGCGGCAGGAGGCGGCGGAGGGTGCGGAGGGGGCATCGCTAATTACGGCGGTGGTGACGGGGGAGGTCTTATCGGAGGGGTAACCTCGTCAAACAATCCAAGGCACGGCAAAGGGGGAACTCAAAGCGAGGGAGGAGCTGCGGGAGTATCAAGCTCTATGCTAACCCCGCGAGCCACAGCAGGAAGCGCAGGCCAAGGCGGCAACGGCGGTAACGGAAGCTACGAAGGCGGCGGCGGCGGAGGAGGTTGGTTTGGCGGAGGCGGAGGAGACGGCGGAAGGCTTATCCCTGCCGAAGCAGGCGGAGGAGGCGGAGGAGGTTCTTCTCATTTATCTAACAGAGTTTCCGGAATCACCTCAATGTTCGGCGCACCAAACTATGTAAGGAATCCGTTAATGCCAACCATAGGTGGTATAAGCACCAATGGTCTTGTGATAATAGGTAACCTTAATTTTCCTCGTCCGAACGCACCCACTGATTTAGAGGTAACGGAGCTGTGGTACGCCGAACATGAAAAAGGGCCCGCACCTTTCACCCTTAGGTGGAAACCCGACAACTCGCCGACACTAATGAGCCAACAAATTTTCTATAAAGAGGATATGACAGCCCATAAAGAGGATATGATAGCCCATGTTTCTAGAGCGACTTCAAGCATAGCTTTAAACAGCCCAAGTGGCTTGTATACGGTTAAATCGGTTGGGGTAGACGGCGTAATTGGTGGCGTGGCAAGCATAAATATTATTGTACCTGCCTTTGATTACTCTGTTGAATCGCTTAAATTCAATGGTCAAGAGGTGAAGGAGGTAAGGTATTACGGGCCCACTATAAGAGCGGGGGTCATAGCAGAAAACGCCTTGGTTAACAAAATCAAAAGAATCAGAACACAAGAGTAAGTATGACGAACAGAACGAAAACAGCTTGTATAGCCTTCTTGTTGATAGATTTAATATTCAGCTTTACAGCTATGTTTTTTGAAACGCTTGTAATACCGTCTATCATGACGACGCTTGGAAGCATAGGAATTGCAATTTCAATAGGAATCAGGCTTACGCACATAAAAAAAGTAAAAATAATAACAAAAATAACAATAGGAGATATAAAAACAATGAAAGGAAAACTATTACCAAAATTAAGGAACTTAGCGAAGTACATATTTGTATCAAACCCGATTACAATCGGCGGTGTGTTTACATCTATATTGCTACTAATAGCAAACGGCATAACCGAGGGGCTTATCCGCGATAATCTCATTTGGTTTAGCGATAGCCAAATGCATTCAAATCTAGCTTTTTATGGCTTAGTGGGTTTGCTGGGCTTAGCGGGCGCAGGCAAAGCAGGATTAGAAAGCAATAAGGCAGCAGATTGCAGAAAGGCAACGGCAAAAAGAGAAAAGCAAGAAAAACGGGAACTTTTAAAGGCGCACAAAATTGCTTGCGAACAGCTTGCAAAAGAGCAGGACGCCGAACGCATGGCAAAGCTTAGCGCAGAGCAAGCACGCTTTGAGCAACTTCTTGAGCAAGTGAAATGCGAATTGGCGGCAAAGGCAATGCTACAGTTAGAGCAATCGGAAAGAGGCGCGGAAGCTACCTGTTTTGAGCAAACAACTTTATATTCAAAAGCGGACTTAGGGCAACCAAAAGAGCACAATTGGCAACCTATAAACGGCTTAGAAACACAACAGCCCTATGTGCAAACGCAGGCTTTGCGGTACCGCTATCAACATACGCAACCCGCAAAAAGCAACGGCAAACACAGAGTTTAACCCAATTGTTACATAGCAAAAGTTTATTCAGAAAGTAGAAAGAGGATTCAAAAATGAGCAATTTAGAGAACCATGTTAATCATACAAAGTTAGATTTTTCATGCGAAGCAGGTATAGCCAACATAAATGTAACCACAGGCAGATTGTTGTTTGAGAGGCCGGATTTTGCCATGGGCGCAAACACATATGCAGTGGAAGTGAGCCACATTTATGATTCGGATCCAAATGAACCTTTTAGAAATGCAAATTCTTGCTTCGGGAACGGTTGGAAGTTAAACATTCAGCAATCCATTTACCCCGAGGGCAATGATATTTACTATTATGTGGATAGTAGCGGATATACTCACAAATTTCAGCGCTATGACAGCGAAGGTTCAATTGCAAAATATTATGACGAAACAGGGGCAGGCTTAACCCTTTTTGTAAACGGCGGTATCAGGCATATTGAGGATCCTTCTGGCGGAAGAATGGAATTTAACAGCCAAGGCAGGCTCACAAAAATAATATCGTCCCAAAATGATGCTATTAAGAAAATTATAGAATATAGCACCGACGGCAGGCTTGAAGAAATCTACGACGAGCGAAAGCCGAACCGTAAAATTAAATTCGTTTACGGAGAAAACGACTTGTTAAGTAAAATGCAGTGCGTGGAACAGCAAAGTATTAAGCATGAGATTTTGTACGGTTATGATAATAGAGGAAATCTCATTACCGTGAATGATTATATTGATAGCTTTGAAAAGCATTCAGTGCTTTACGCGTACGATAGTAGCAATCGCCTAACCCACACCGTGCGCATTGATTCTGGTTCTGCTCTAAGATTTAGCTATGCTTCTGCAAGGCGCATATCTAAGGTAGAGAACGGCATTGTAACCGTAAGACCGGATTACGATAAGGAATTTATAGCAGTAACGGGAGAGCAAACGCACACAGGTTTGCACCGTGCAGGGCATAAGAAAGAGCGTTTTATAAAATACATTATCGGAAATGGTGAAAACGATTCTGAATTCCTTGCATCTGCAAGCTTTAAGTATAACCGTCCCACTAATGATTTCGTCGCCGTATTTGTTTCTGCCAGCACGGAGGTTACGAACGAAAAAAATGTAACCATAGAGTACTTTTTGAACAAAGACGGCTTTACATCGGGCGTTTTAGAAAAAATGGGCAATGAAAAGTATAGAACGCTAGTAAAAGACCCTGGTCAAGGTTTCGCCCTGCCACGAGAAGGCGGAATAAACGAAGCAGGAATTGGAATTAATGTAAGATCCTATACTTTTTCTATTGAAGAACTCAGAAAATATATTAATGCCGATTGCCGTCAAACTTTTAGCAGGTTTTTAGTGTCTTTTTGGGTAAAAGTGCCCTTGGCACTTAGGCTCAACCCTTTTGCGAAAATAGAGGTTATGAATTCAAGGGGCAACACAGAACACTACGCCCGCATTGACGGGTTTACTACCAATTGGCAATATATTGCAATTCCGATAACCATTAAAAGAGGGAGTACGCTTAACCTAAATGCCGTATCATCAATGACGATTCGCTTTGGAACCTATAAAGATGCCGATCCTAGCCTTTCAAGTGTTAGCCTTTCAAATATATACATAAGGCCAAATGAGTCCTCTGAAATGTGCATTTATGAATCGGAAACAAAAAACTATCCGCTACATTGCGCCACAAAGGTAAGTATTGACGGACAAACGAAGGATATTGACCATGATTTTTACATGTCGGAAGAGGACATTGTTTCCACTCACTACAATATTGCCTATAACAAAAAAAGCGACGGCAGATTTGATTTAGTTTATTGTGACGGAACGAAACGCCTTTCAAATATCTCATCTGTGAGAATAACCGGATCCGAAGGAACAATTGACCTTAGTGCAGTAATTAACAGCGGGCAGGCTTTAACGAACCATGCAAGCTATGCAATGAAAAGCAATTCCCCCGACGAAAATGCAAGCGTTAGAACCACCGTGCTGTTTTATTACAGACAAGAGGGAATAGAGCAGGCAACAAGAGTTAATGTTAACAATAACGACAAAGGAACCGAAAGAATCCTGATTGACCGTTTTGATAAAACGATTAGTGAAATTGATGCGTACGGCGTTAAAACCAAGTATTCGTATGATTCATGCGGGAATCCCACAAAAGTAAAAATCAGCAACACAAGCAGTAACTCATTACCTATTGAGCAGGAGCTATTTTATGACGACGATTGTGAATGCGTAATAAAAACAAAGCAGGGCGATTTAGAAGCATATGCGGAAATTGACCCCACTTTTGCCTGCTTAATGAGCGTGCAAAGCGGAGCAAACGGGGCAAAGAGCGAATTCAATTACGACACTTTTAAAAGATTAACCGGCGTAAAGCACGGAGAACAAGAATCAAACAAAATAGGTTACAATTCAAAAGGTGACACCACAAGCCTAAAAGAAGCAGAGGGGCATAGAAACAAATATAGGTACAATAAATTCGGCGATCTTACGGAATGCAGTATATCTAACCAATCCGATAACGCATCAATAAAACTGCTTGAAAAGGAGCACGGATACAGAACCACAACCATTTCTGAAGGAAAAAAAATCGGTTCTGCGATATCGGAAAGGGTGTTTAGCGGTGCGAGCGCAACTGCAAGAGAAAGAAAGGTACATTATGATGAGTACGGTAAAATAAAAGAAATTCTTGAACACCATCCGACATTTGGTATAGGCATGACACTTTTCAGTTATGAAGAATACGGGCGTGCGTTTCTTGACACCCCTGCCACTGATGTTTTAAAGAGCATAACAGGCACAAACGCAAACTCTACACACCTTTACAGCCACGACGACGAAAACCGAATATGCAAAAGCGAAACAATTTTGGGGATTAGCGGTCAGCAAAGGACAGCCTCTTTAACGCAAACCGCACCGGGGCGAACCGATTATGAAATTATTAGGCAAGGAACAAGCATGGAACAATACGCCACAGAAATCATCTACGACGAAAATGTGGCAATTAACCCAAGAATTATTGAAACAAAACATCATCTTCCAAATCTTCCAAATCTTCCAAATAACGAAATAGTCTTTTATACGCAAAAGTACCATTACGACAGCTTGGGCAGGTTAGAACTCATTACTACTAATGAGCCTAATAGATTTGTAAGGTATATATATAAGGAAGGCACATCTCAGATAGAGGAAGTTGGGGTGGCATATTCCTCAATGGAAGCGTACCTCACAAAGTACACTTACGATAACGCAAGAGGCGGAATCGTAACAAGAATAGAGGAAACAAGAAGAAGAAACCTTGATAATCTCAACACCACAGAAACATTGAGAACCGAAGAATACGAATATGACGATTCGTTGAGGCTCATAAAAGAAGTGCATTTTAACGGAACACAAGAAGCTCTAGGTAGACGGTGTGAGTATGAATACGGAGAAAGCGGAAAGATTACCGCAATCACACGAGGCACAATTAAAACAGTTTTAAGTTACGACGGATTCGGCAGATTAACAAATAACAATAGAGTATATGACACTTACGGCAATCCCACAAGAATAGGTACCGAAACTCTTGAATATGTTCGTGGTATCCTTTTATCAAAGCACGGCAATACAAGCTATTCGTATGACTACAGGGGAATACGCACGCAAAAGGTAACCACATCAAATGGAGGCACAGCATCAACCACAACAAACTACTACTTAGACGAAACTAAGATAATCGGTGAAGACCGCGGGAACCAAAGCATACGCTACATTTACGATGCCACAGGTATTCAAGGCATGCGTATCAATAGCATACACTACAGATTCATAAAAGATTTAGACGGAAGCATTATCGCGGTAGCGCATTCTGACGGACGAGTAATAAACAGATATATCTATTCCGCATACGGCGAGATACTACAATCAGAAGGTCAACTCTACTGCCCCTTCAGGTGGAAAGGGCAGTACTATGACACTGAAACAGGGCTCTACTACATAGGGGGCAGATACTATGATCCCAAAATAGGTCAATTCATAACCCCCTGCCACCCCGAAGAACTTGACCCCTTTGAAGAGAGGGGCTTAGATAGATACAGCTTAACAACAGCCGAACCCTCAAACTTCACCATATTCCCCTTCCATGATATGACCACAGGGGAAGAATACATATCTAATAATCTGCTACCGGTGCAAAACATGACACCGCAAGAGAGAGCAAGAAGAGAATCGGGTTGGCGACTATTCTGGCAAGGAGTTAAAACATTCAGCAATGCCGCATGGGAAACAGTTAAACCCGCAGTTAGTAGAGCATTTGAATGGTATAACGGTTTACCCACAGGCTTAAAGGTTGGTATAGGTGCCACGGCATTCGCAGTGGGTGCAACGGCATCCTTCGCTTGCGGTGGTTGGTCTGCCGTAGGTGCCATGGCAATGAAGGTGGCAATAGGCACAGCAATAAGTGCAGCCGCAGGGGCTTTGTTCGGCGGAATTGCCTCTCAAGCAAACGGCGGAAGTTTTGGCAGTGGTGCAAAGCAAGGCGCAATAACAGGTTCGGTTGAAGGCTTTATGTGGAGCAGTATATTCGCAGCAGGCAGTGCGCTTAGAGGCTTAGCAAAAGGCAGAATATGCTTTGCTGAAGGTACGCTTGTGCTAACAAGCGAAGGACACAAGCGGATAGAGGATATTGAAGCAAACGACTTGGTTTGGGCTTACAATGAGGAAACAGGCACAAATGACTTTAAGCCTGTAACTCAGCTATTTAGA
>WQYD01000022.1 GCA_009781445.1 Bacillota bacterium
TTACTATTCTTAAGCGTGCGTTCACGGTTATATTTACTTCTAAATTTCCGTTCACGATTTCCGCTTTAATCACGGTTTTGGGGCGGTAAAGCCCCACTGTGGCACTGATTCCGCCTGTGGTTATTTCGGCGGTTGAGAACGCGGAACGATTACTTAGTATATTGTAATAAACGGATTCTTTATCATTTAGATACCCTGTAAAAACGCCGTTCTTAAAAACCGCGCCCCCCTCTGCCTTTAAAAGAAATTTTTCTTTGCTTTTTTCAGCAGGTTCGCCACCGCCCCTGTTTCCCGAACCCTTTAAATCCGTTTTTGTTACCGAAAGAACCCCAAGCACAGGCTCTCTGCCCACCTCACCCGATTCCTTAATAAAATCAAGCGTATTTTTAAAAATCCCCTTACTGCTTTCTTCGGGCTGAACTTTTGAAAGCCCGTCTATATAATCGCCAAGTAGCTTTTGAAGCCCTGTTTCGGATTTATAAAAGTTTTCTATATCCTCATTTTTCACCACAAAAAGCAGTGCGCGTTCATCGCTTGTTGCGCCACGCAAGATAAAATCAAACAAGGATTCAAGGGCAAATTTATCGCTTGCAAGCCTTTCGGATATAAAGCGCGCTTTGTTATGAGAGAACAAAAGCCTTCTTTCAAGGGCGGAAGAAATGTCCTCATAAGCAGATTCGGGGCTTTTTCCCTTGCCCTTTAGAATCAAATCCGCGCTTGTGTTCATGCCCGTTTCGCTTGCCCCCTTGGACGCAGGGTTCATAAGTTCCGCATTTATATAAAAGATATTCTCATTCGGATCGTAATCATAAAGCACGCTATCGCAAAGCGCAGAGGCATTAGGCTGAATGGACGACCAGCAGGAAGAAAGCAGGGCTAATAGGGCGATTGTTGAGAGAAGAGAGAGGAACTTTTTCATTATGTAAGAATGGGATACAAATATAAAATATAAATTATGAAATATAAGAACCTGCCTGTGGCAGAACCTTGGCGTTCGCCACTATGTGGCTTGGCTAAAAATATAAATTATGGAATTATTGTTTGAGATTGGTGATTAGTTGTTTGGGATTAGAGTTATGATAAATAAATCCACCATTCGTAAATCGTAAATCGTAAGTCGTCATTACTCTTAATGAGATTTAGAATCCTCAATTTATATTTTATATTTCATATTTCATATTTCAGATTCTGTATTTTTACCTTGTACGCTGAATATTTCCTTCCGCAATACTCTTCGGCCTTGTCTTAAGCCTTTTCAACGGAAACCTTAACACCATGTCTTTTAATTCGGATTTGTCAAACATGGTTAATATCGGAATGCCGAAAGGGTTAACGGAAGCAAGAGAGATAAGCATTATCGCAATGCCCACGCCCACGCCCAAAAGCCCGAAGGTTGCACCAAGGAACAAGAAAACATAGCGGTATATTGTGGAAAATTCATTAAGGCTTGAGGCTATAAAACTTGACACTGCCGTAAGCGCGGCAATCATAACCGTGGGTGCGCCCACAAGCCCCGCCCTTACCGCCGCTTCGCCTATTATTAGTGCGCCCACAATAGACACCGCCGAACCTATCGTTTTAGGTAGCCTTGCGCCTGATTCTTTTAAAAGTTCTATCATTAACAGCACGAAAAATAATTCCACGGCAAGCGGTAAAGGCGTTCGTTCCGCATTTGAAACGATTGTTTCAAAAAGCCCCGAAGGAATCATTTCGCGGTTAAAGCAAATTATCGCCACGGCTATCCCCGGAAGCATTATGCTTATCATTAAACCAAAAACCCTTAAACAGCGGATTAGCGAGGAATAAAAAGTTCTGTGATAATAATCCTCTGCCGTGTGCAGATTTTCAATAAAAAGTTCGGGAATTGTGAGAACATGAGGCGAACCGTCTACAAAAACGGCTACTCTGCCTTCCAAGATTTTTTGCCCCGCAATATCGGGCTTTTGCGTTACCCCGATTCCCGAAACAGGATTAAAATAGTTTTTTTCAAGAAGCTGTTCCACACTTCCCGAATCAAAAACCCCGTCTATATCAATTTCAGATAACCGCTTTTCAACCTTTTTTATAATATCGTCTTTCGCGATTCCTTTAATATATGCAAGGATTACCGTGGTGTTCGTTTGCCTGCCAAGTTTGAATTTTTTAAGCACAAGGTTTTCGGATTTCACTTTGCGCCTAAGCAGTGAAGTATTTGTTAGCAAATCTTCCGTAAAGGCTTCCTTAGGGCCTCTTGTAACATTTTCGGCATCGGGGGGCGAAACCGATCTTTTATCCCATTGCTTTAAATCTATAAGGTATAGCTTATTATTATATGCTAAGCCCGTCATACCGCCAAGGATTTCCGTGCCAAATTCCTCTTCGCTTTTGGCTTCGGTGCAATATGCAAGTTTTTCCGCATTTCCGCAAAAATCAGGGGATTGAAAAGGGCAGATAACATCTCTTTGCAATAAATCACGGTTTACAATGCTATCAAGATACACCAAAACGGCACTGCCTTTTGCACCGCTGATTTCGTCTGTTTTAGCGTCAAAAGAACCGCCAAGTTTATTCTTATATTTTTCCTTAACGGAATTTAGCCATAAATCCACATAAATATTTTGTTTAAAACATATAATTCTATGCTAAATAAATTTTTTGTTAAAAACACTAAATTTCATGGTATAATGGATTTACGGAATCACTAAATAAATACCGTCGCTTTGCGACTGCCCGACACTTATGGTATCTTTTGGAACAAATCTGTCAATTTCCGCCCCTTTAGCGTAGCCCAGCTACGCCCTTGGGTCAAAAATCGCCAAATTTGTTTATCCAAAATCTGCCCATAATCGTTCGTGCTATTTATTCATTGTTTCCTAAAAGAACTACAAATCAAAAAATCGGAGGTAACTTTATGGCAAAAAAATCAAAAGCGTATTTCGGTTTACCGTGGATAGTATCGGTAATCTGCGCAATTTTCCCTTTAACCGCTTGGCTATTCGGTTGGATAACCTGCTTAATGCGTGGCAAACTTCTTGGTGCAGTTTTGCGTTTCTTTGGTATGCTTTTCGGCATTCTTTGGATATGCGACATTATAACCATGATACTAAGAAAAAACATCACCGTATTAGCTTAAACACACAATTTCACAAAACCAATACGCAAAAAAGCCCGCCTTCGGGCTTTTTTCTTATACAAAGCCTGTTACCTAATCAATAATGAGATTTAGAATCAATCATTGTGCGCTGTGCGCTGTGCGTTGTGCGCTGATTCATAAAGTATTCTTTCCGCGTTCTTATAAAGAATAAGTTCAAGTTCAGCTTGCGAAAGTTCTAAGCGTTCAATTAAAGGTTTTTCGGAATCGTAATTCCACATAGGGTAATCCGTGCCGAACATAAAGCGTTGAATGCCAAGGATAGAAAAAATTTCCTTAACTTCTTTGGGGGTAAGAAAGGGCAGTGAGGACGAAGTGTCAAAAAACACATTTTCAGTTTCAGCGTAACCTTTAATGTGTTCCCATTCGGAATATCCGCCGAAGTGCGCGCCGATAAATTTAAGGTGCTTAAAATCCTTGGCAACCGCAATCGCCTTTAGGGGCGAACTGAAATTATACCGCTTATCGCCTGTGTGCAAAAGAATGGGCGTATCACCGCTTAGTTCATTAAAAATTTTGTAAGCGTTTTCGCCGTTTAGCGCGAAGCGTTGAAAATCGGGGTGAAGTTTAATGCCCTTTAAGCCAAGAGATTTAATCCGCGAAATCTCTTCACGAAGTTCTAACTTAGTCATTTCGGGGTGCAATGTGGCAAAAGGGATTAGGCGGGAATCAGCTTTTGCGCTTTCCGCCATAAAATTGTTGGCAGAAACCACTTGGTGAGGGACGGTAGCCACAGGGCTAACCACGCATTTAACCACATTTGCCTTATCCATAAGGCAGGCTAAATCATTTAAAGTTCCGCTATTAGCGTCTTTAAATCCGATTTCATAAAAATCCTTAACCGCGCTTACGGCACGCGAAGCGATTTTTTCGGGATAAATGTGCGCGTGCGCGTCTATAACCTTTAAATTAAACATAAATTCCTGCAAGCAATGCGCTTATGCGCAAATGTACAGCTAAGTTTAACTAATATTTTTAAAAATGTAAATAAAAATGATATACTATAAGTATGAACAAAGGAAAGCAGAAAAAAGATTATCCGAAGAGGGATAGCGCGCGGGAAAAAAAAGACGGCGCGGTAAGAGGAAACGGCGGTGCGCCAAAAGAGAAGGACGGCAGGGCAGGCACGGAAAAAAGAACCATAGTCGGCACTTATTTCCGCGAACGGGGCAGGGGGTTTATCGCGCCCGATTCCAAAGAGGTTTTTAAGGAATTTAGAGATATTTTCGTTCCGGACACCAAAAGCGGAAGATTTAAAAATAATTCCAAAGTTGTGGCGGAAATCAAAACCAACCCAAGAAGCGGTAATGTTTCTGCTACTATAATTGAAGTTCTTGGGGTGGCAGGTGAGAAAGAAAGCGAAGTTCTTGCCATTTTAAGGAATTACGGGTTTGACGAATTTTTCCCTGAGAATGTGCTTAAGTCTGCTGAAAATATTTACTATCAAGAGGATAGCTTTAAGCGCGAGGATTTAAGAAACCTTTTCACAATCACCATAGACGGCGAGGACGCAAAGGATTTTGACGATTCAATCAGCTTGGAAAGTTTAAAGGGTGGCGGTTATAAACTTTGGGTGCATATCGCCGATGTTTCGCACTATGTAAAACTTGGCGGTGCGATTGATAAGGAAGCCTTTAAACGGGGTACAAGCGTTTATTTTCCAAGTTCGGTTTTCCCCATGCTTCCCGAAACGATTTCTAACGGCGTTTGTTCGCTTCGCCCGGGTGAAGAAAAGCTAACGATAAGCGCAATCATTTCGCTTGATAAAAACGGTGTAGTTACGGATACGGAATTTAAAAACACCGTAACGAAATCCGATTTAAGAGTAACATATAATCAAGCGGAAGGCATTATTAACGGCGAAAGCGAATCCGCGGATTTAAGGCTAAAGAATTTGCTTTTAACTTCGCACGAACTTGCAAAAAAGTTAAAAAAGAAAAGAGATTTAGAAGGTTCAATAAATTTCGTTACCCACGAGGCAAAAATTGTGCTTGACGAAAATGGCAATGTGAAAGAATTAGCGCGCTATCCTTACGGCGAAAGCAATAGGATTATTGAGGAATTTATGGTGCTTGCAAATTCCTGCGTGGCGAAATTTTTGCTTGAAAGCAAGATTCCGTCCGTCTACCGCACTCACGAAGAACCAAACCAAATTAAACTTAACGATTTCCTAACATTTATCGCACCCATGGGGCTTAAGCTAAACTTGGCAGGGGGCATTAAGCCAAAGGCTTTTTCGGATTTGCTTACTAAGGTTAAGGATACACCGCTTGAATATATAGTTAGCAAAGTTATGCTAAGGGCTATGCAAAAAGCCAAATACACCGCAGGAAACTTGGGGCATTTCGGGCTTTGCTTAGAACATTACTGCCATTTTACCGCGCCAATCCGCAGATATCCTGATTTAATGGTTCACCGCGCGCTTAAATCAAAGATAGGCGGTTTTAAACTTCCCGAAAATTTTAAAAGGCTGACAGAGGTTGCAGGCGTTCAATCTTCCGAACGCGAAGTTTCCGCCGAAAAAGCAGAAAGGGATATAGATGCTTATTATAAAGCGGTTTTCATGAAAGATAAAATCGGCATGAGGTTTAAGGGGCATATATCGGGCGTGATTTTTGCAGGGATTTTCGTTTCGCTTGAAAACACCGTGGAAGGCTTTATCCCCGAATCAAACCTGCCGTACGATAATTATCAATTCAGCGAATCACGCAAAAGCTACCACGGCACAAAGCACAAGTTTAATTTGGGCGATACTGTTGAGGTTGAAGTAGCCAATGTAAATATCGCGCTAAAGCAGGTTAATTTTATGCTTGTCATTTAAGAAGTTTTCAGCGCACAACGCACAACGCACAGCGCACAATGGTGGATTCTAAATCTCATTATTGATTAGGCAACAGGCAATAGGCAATAGGCAACAGGCGCGGAATCTAAATCTCATTAAAAAATAATTCCTTCATTGTGCGCTGTGCGTTGTGCGTTGTGCGCTGAAAAACAATTCCTTCATTGTGCGTTGTGCGTTGGCAACGCATTAAGCGTTGCCAGTCGCAATCAACCACTGTTCCGTCAGCTTTGCCCATGTTATCGGGCCCACGATTCCGTCTGGCGTTAGCATAAATTGCCGTTGGAATGCTATTACCGATGCTTCCGTTCTTGGGCCGAAAATTCCGTCCTCTGCGAGAGGGCCGGGGATTAGGGGGTAAATTACGCGGATAGTATTTAAATATTCTTGCACAAGGCGAATGCTTGGGCCACTCATGCCACGGCGAAGCAGTACCCCCGGAAAGGGCGGTGTTGAGGGTGGCGGGGTAATCGGCGGTTGAATCGGCGGGCCTGAACCCCCTTCGTAAATCCGCCTATATTCCGTGTACAGCCTGTTCCAAGTGGCAGGGCCTACCACGCCGTCCGGCGTAAGCCCGAACCTTTGCTGAAATTGAATCACAGAATTTCTTGTGCCTGCACCAAACACGCCGTCTTTAATCACAGGCGGAATGGTATTGTGGTAAACCGCAAGCGCGTTTAGTATAAATTGCAGTTCAAGCACATCGTTACCACGGCTACCCTGCCTTAGCACACTTGTGGGCGGTGTCGTGCCGATATTTAGCCTTTCGCCCTCGCTGTTTAATTCCGCAAGCCTTGTTACCCCCACATATACTTGCGTGATCCTATTCCAAGTTGATCTGCCGATAACGCCGTCCTGCGCCATGTGAAACGCCCGTTGGAAAGCCCTTACCGCCGATTCCGTGTCTGCGCCAAAGTAACCGTTCGGGTTAGATATTTGAGGTATCAAAGGATAATTAACCCTAATCCGATTTAAAAAGTTTTGCATTCTGATAATGTTGTTATCAGTCATGCCGAGCCTAAGCGCATACCCGGGGTAGCTTTCGGTGATTGCAGAAATGTTATTGCTTGTAACGAGTTCTAAATCATTAGGATAATAGTTGTGTAAAATCCTTAAAGGTGTGTAACCTCTGTTAGCAAGCGTAACCGTTCCCCATTGGCTTAAACCTGCGCAAGTTGCCGTTGTGCCACTGCAATATGAGGTAAAATAAGGATTTCTAAAGCCTCTTCGCCTTGCGTACACATTGAAATACCTATCCACAAGTCGGCTGATATTTTCAAAAATATTTCGTCCGTCCACAAAGGCTTGATCGTAAGCTGTTGAGTTTGTTATGTCAAAATTGTAGCCACGGCTACGATACCACTCTGTCCACACCCTATTTATTGCAAAAGTTACTATCACATGGATATTTGCAATAAGCGCGTTTTCGGGCCAAGTGGGATAAATTTCGCTTGAGGCAACATTCTTAATATAATCCACAAACCTCACACGCACATTTCTTGCGCTTGAATTGTGGGGTGCGCCAAGGTGGACGGTGATATAGCTTGGAATGAAAACATCTCTAAGCCCGCCCACAAACCCCGAACGCGCGCTTGCCACAGAATAGGGCGTGGGCGGTGCGTTTAAGGGTGGCGGTAAATTTGTGCCAACCTGCCCCCGTTCTTCTTCGTCCTCTGCAAGGTGGTGCTTTGGAATATATATGTATTCGTCCCCGTTCCCCGGAATCATATTAAGCGGAACAACCGCCGTTTCAGTATCAAAAACCTGAATATCTTGAATGTGCATTGTGTCGTATCCGTCTGCTTTCACGAAAGCGTCCACAAGTCCGTAAGGCAACGCGGGCGGACTTGGATACAAAGAAAGTTCCTTATCAGGCGCGTACACAGCAAATTTTTCGCTGATTCCGTCCCCGTCCGTCTTTGTTTCAAAAAGAAACGCGCCGTTTTTATCATAAACCTTAATATCCGCATTGGCTACAGGCAGTGCGCCGTCTGCAGTTTTTGCCGAAAATTCTAGAAAACTCATTCCCATAAATCTACCTCATGATTTTTACTGCCATTGTATGTGAAAAAAATTGCGATTGTGCTTTATTATTCCGCTAAACAGTATGCATTTTGGTTTGTTTTAAGCTACAATAATACTTAGCAGTATTATTAAAAGAGTTATAAGTGAGGTTTTTGTGTATAAAAAGCTTGATTCAACCCCAAATTACCCTTCAATTCAGCAAAGCGTGTTGGATTTTTGGTTGAAAAACGATATTAAGAAAAAAGTTTTAAAGTTAAACGCGGATAGCGGAAAAGTTTTTTCGTTTTACGAAGGCCCGCCCACAGCAAACGGCGAACCGCACGCAGGGCATGTTTTAACACGAAGCCTAAAGGATGTGTACACGCGCTTTGCAGGAATGAACGGCTTTTTTGTTCCAAGAAAGGGCGGTTGGGATACCCACGGGCTTCCTGTGGAAATTTCTGTGGAAAAGGCATTAAACATTTCGGGCAAGCACGATATTGAAAAGTTCGGCGTGGAAAATTTTATCAAGGAATGCAAAAAAAATGTTTGGCTTTACATTGATAAATGGAAGGAATTTTCAGACGCGGTTGGGTACTCACTTGATCTTGACGAAGATTGCTATAACCCTTACGAAAACTATTATATAGAAAGCGTTTGGTGGTCATTAAAAGAATTTGATAAAAAGGGGCTTTTGTACAAGGGGCATAAAGTTTTGCCCAGTTGCCCAAGCTGTTCCACCGCGCTTTCAAGCCACGAAGTCGCCCAAGGGTATAAGGACAGAACGGATTTAACCGTAACCGTGAAAGCATTTTGCAAGGAATTAGGCGCGCACTTTTTGGTGTGGACTACCACGCCTTGGACGCTGTTTTCAAATGTGGGCTTGTGTGTAAACGCTAAGGACGAATATTCTCTTGTAGAGTTAAACGGCGAACGCTATATCCTTGCAAGCGCGCTTATTTCTAAAAACTTCAAGGAAGCCCCCGCAGTTTTAAAAACCTTTAAAGGCAAAGAACTTGAGGGCAAAAATTATGAACCGCTTTTCCCAAATTGTGCCGATAAATCGGGCAAGGGTTATAAGGTAGTTTCCGATCCTTATGTAACAATGGGGGACGGCACGGGCATAGTTCACATTGCCCCCGCGTACGGCGAGGATGACGACAGGGTTTCCAAAAAATGGGGCTTACCGTTCTTGCAGGTTGTTAGCCAATCGGGGCGGTTTTCGGATAAGGCAGGCGCGTTTTCTGGCAAGTATATTTTTGAGGAAAATGAAAATATCGTGGCGGATTTAAAGGAACGCGGTTTAATGTTTTCAAAAAATAAATATACTCACAGCTACCCTCATTGTTGGCGGTGCAGTGAACCGCTTATTTACTTCGCGCGCGATGCTTGGTTTATCAAAACCACCGCGTACAGAAATGAAATGCTTAAGGCAAACGCTAAAATCAATTGGTTTCCAGAGTCTTTTAAGGACGGCAGAATGGGCAACTTTATTAAAAACAATGTGGATTGGTGCTTAAGCAGAGATAGGTATTGGGGAACGCCCCTGCCTGTGTGGGCTTGCGGTTGCGGAAAATACACCACAATCGGTAGCGTGGAAGAACTTGTAAAACTTTCAGGGTGCGATAAAAATATTGAACTTCATAAGCCTTTTATTGACGAAGTTACCATAAAATGTAGCTGTGGCAACCAAATGAGGCGCGAAAGCGAAGTTATAGATGTTTGGTACGATAGCGGTGCAATGCCGTTTGCACAGCACCATTACCCTTTTGAAAACCGCGAAATATTTGAAAAACGCTACCCTGCGGACTTTATTTTTGAGGGCTACGATCAAACCCGCGGTTGGTTTTATAGCCTTGAAGCCATAAACACAGGCATTTTCGGCACACCGCCTATCAAAAATTGCCTTGCAAACGGCATGATTTGCGATGCCCACGGCAGAAAATTAAGCAAAAGGCTTGGTAACTATAAAGATCCTATGGAATTCATAAAGCAATACGGCGGTGATACCGTTCGCTTTATGTTTTATTCCAATTCCCAACCTTACATTGATGTCATTTTTAGTGAAGAATTGCTTATTGATATTCAAAGAAAGTTCATGAACACGCTATATAATTGCTATGCGTTTTATGTGCTTTACGCGGATATTGACAAGTTCGGAAAGGATAAAAAGCCTGTGGAAAAATGCGCCCTTGCCACAATAGATAAATATATCTTATCCAAACTTAATTCTCTCGTCAAAAAGGTTAAAAAACTTGTGGCAAGCTATATGGCAACGGAAGCAAGCCGTGAGATTATTTCCTTTACAGACGAACTTTCAAATTGGTATATCCGCAGAAGTCGCAAAAGGTTTTGGGGTAGCGGAATGGATAAGGATAAAGAATCCGCATTCACCACGCTTTACACGGTGCTTTCCGTGCTTAGCAAGGTTTGCGCGCCATTCACGCCTTTTATAAGTGAAGAAATTTATCAAACCATTGAACGCCCCTTTGAAAAGAACGCGCCCGAAAGCGTGCATCTTTGTGCTTTCCCCACCGCCAAAGAAAAGCTAATCAATTTGGAAATTGAACAGGAAATGGGGCTAAGCTATCAATATTGCGAACTTGGCAGAAGTGCAAGGAATGACGCACAGCTTAAAATCCGCCGTCCCTTAGCAAAAATGTACATTAAGAACAATAATTCTTCCGCACTTTTGCCAAGCGAATTTAAAGAAATCATTAAGGACGAATTAAACATTAAGGAAATTGTGGAAGGTGAGGACATTGAAAAATATGTGTCCTATTCCCTTAAGCCTCAGCTTAAAACCCTTGGGCCGAAGTATAATAAACTTATCGGCGCAATTAGGGAATATCTTGCGAATGCAGACGCTAATAAAATCGTGAAAACCGTGAACTTAGGCAAAGTTTTTAAAGCCGAAATCGGTGGCACGGAAGTTGAATTTTCTAAAGAGGATTTACTTATTTCCGCCACTCAAACCGAAGGGTACACAGGCGCAAGCAATGAAAGCCTATCGGTAGTTTTGGATATTAACACCACAAAGGAACTTACGGAAGAATATTATTTAAGAGAGTTCGTTTCCAAAATCCAAACCATGCGCAAGCAAGCTAATCTTAACATTGTGGCAAGGATTGATATTAAGATTTCGGGTGATAAAGAACTAATGCAAGTTCTTTTAAATAATCAAGAACAGCTAAAGAAAGATATACTTTTAAATACAATATCAGAGGGAACAGGCGGAACGCTTAAAGAAGAGTTTGAAGTGGAAGGCTTAAAGCTTACTGTTTCTTTCTAACGAAAGCAGGAAATTTTTAATTTCCTTTCCGTAAGCGTAACCCACATTTTTAATATTTTTTGATACAACCCTGTGGCAAGGAACAAAAACCGCCACAGGGTTTTTGTTTAACGCACTTCCCACAGCACGCACAGCTTTGGGGTTATTAATCATTTCAGCAATTTCTTTGTAAGTTTTGGTTTCGCCGTAAGGAATTAAAGCTAAAGCCCCACAAACCGCTTTTTGAAAATCCGTTCCGCTTAAATTAATCCTTAAATCACAAACCTTCCGTTTCCCCTCAAAATATTCCGAAAGTTGCAAAAACGCTTCTTTTAAAACGCAAGTTTCCCTTAGCGCAAAGCCGATAGGGGGGTTCGCGCCAAAACTCAACACACAAACCCCGCCACCGCTTTCGGCAATAGTTATTTCATAGGCGAAAAGTTTGTAAATAAAATAGTTGCTACCCATAGTGATTGGTGATTGGTGGTTGGTGATTAGTGGCGGAATTAAATTAGTTAATTAATCCACAATTCTGCATTCTGAATTCTGAATTAAAAAATTCCAACACTATGCCCTATGCCCTATGCCCTCAAGAGGGCGGAATTAGCCCTCAATCACTTTCACCGTAAACTTCCTCGTCCTTGGGCCGTCAAATTCGCAGAAGTAAATTCCCTGCCATGTACCCAAAATCAGCTTACCTTTGGTGATAATCACCGTTTCGCTTGCGCCTACGCAGGAAGTTTTTAAATGCGCAGACGAGTTACCCTCTGCGTGCTTAAATTCCTTCCTATCAGGAAATGCCTTCTCAAGCCCAAGCAATAAATCATGAATAACATCAGGATCGGCGTTTTCATTAATGGTTATGCCCGCAGTCGTATGCGCGCAAAAAATAACCGCAATCCCCTCACCAATACCGCTTTCGCTAATGGCAAGCCTAACCGTGTCGGTTATGTTATAAATCCCTTCTCTATCCGTTTCAATTTTAAATTCTTTTAGCATATCTGCATTATACCACAAACCAAACATAAAACCAAACACAAAAAACCCCGAAGGATTTTTGTGTGAAAGCAATTTTTTACGATAAGGCGATTTTCATTTTAAATATATTTAACTCACTAAATCGGCTTACCGTTTACTCGCCATTATATGTTTTTTGGGCAACTACACCTGCTTGCATTAAATCTTCGCAACATATTCTTGGATCGGAAATACCGCATCTGCCTGCTTGAAGATCGCAAAGCAAGCTATGCACTGCTACCGATTTTTCATTAGAAAGATTGCCGTTATAAAGTTGATTTTCGTACTGTTTACATAAAGCCTCTTTCACCAAAAAAGTTTTCTTTTCGCACGGCAAAGCGTCCCACGGTTTTTGTGCTTTAACTTGTGTGCTTGCGCTTTGGTAAAAAGTGCCTGTGTCACGGTAATCTATAATTCCTTGTCTTGTTGTTACTATGTTGTTATCTCCGTGTTTTTGCGCTTTAACTTGTGTGCTTGCGCTTGAGTAGAAGTGTCTGTTGTTGTGGTAATCTCTAATATCTCGCATTGTTATTACTGTGTTGTAATCTCCGTTTCGCCTTCGCAATTCTAAAATTTCTGCCTTAATTTTTGATATTTTTTTGATTTCAAAATAGAAGAATGCTATAAATCCAATTATAATTGCGCGACCGCATGCAATAAGCAAAGCTATTATGATATCATTTATGGCATCATTTTCGCTTGTTTCATTGCCCCCATCATTTTCGCTTGTTTCATTTTCGCTTGTTTCGTATTCGCTTGTTCCATAATCATTTAATGATTTTATGAGTGCCAGTGCGCGTGTATCATTTTTTGAGTTGGCTTCAACTTCATAAAATGCTGAGCTATAATAAAACATACCGCTCTTATAATCATCTTTCTTGAACCGAATACACACAAAATAGCGACTGCGTACAAATCCGCCTAATAGATTTCTTGCGGAAACATCAACAAAAACTATGTATTTTTCGTAATGGTTTTCCACATAAGTTACCTCATTCCATTGTGCGTCTTTAGGTGAATATAAAGAGTTAGAGATGAGTTGCTTTGCATGGGATTCGCTTTGCCGTTTCAGTCCATTGGAATTATACCATTCATTATCAGAATAAAAACAAGCAGTTAATGTAGCCAATGTCAAAAATAAAACCGATAGTATCAGTGCAAACTTTTTTAAATACCCTTTCATATCACAATTTTATGTACTTCTGTTGACCTTTGTTTGATTTTTCGGGATTGGCGGTGGTTAGACCTAATTCTTTGTGTTTATTAAAGAAAGCTGAACCTAATGATAATTTTTGCTTTTTCAAATCAAGGCTCGACCAAATATAACCTTTGAATAAATCCTTAACTCTAAATTCTTTCCCTTGTAGTACATTAGCTGATTCGTTGCAAGCATAATCCAGCAAATCAGCGACTGATGTGTTTTTGTCCATTGTAAAATCTCCTTAAAAATATAAAATGTTATTTGCGAAGTCTGCCCCTCGCAGGCTATTAAAATTATAAAATAAAGCACCCAAAACCTCAACACCGCCCCTACTACAAAGCTACTACAAAACCAATACAAACAAACTTTTTTAAATACCCTTTCATAATTTTTTGCACATCTCTCATTTATTTTACGAACGACAGGTCTTTTATGAGCGTTACTGTGTCACAAATTCCTGCTTGCAAGTTATTTATATTCGTGTTGCCACAATATGATATACTCGCAGTGTTACGCTTCACTTTCCCTCCGAAAGTAAACTCAAATCGAAATTCAGCCCTGCAATGCCCACATTTAAATGAATAGCCGCTATTGCCTTTATTCTTTTTGATAAATAAGTTTTGTGTCCGTTCGCAAAACTGACAGTTCGGTGTTGCAAATGTTACTACGCGGATAAGAGGTTTTTCTTCTAATCCGCTGTTCTTGTAACCATCAAGCGAGTCTTTCGTGGCTACGCCGTCATATTCGTGTTTAAAACCGCAGTTTTTGCAAAAATAGGTTGCTTTATTCTTGACTCGCGTTCCTAGAAGCGATCCTAATACAAGTCCTGTTCCACCTAGAAGAGTCCCACCTGCAATGGCGCTTGTCGGGTCATATCTCTCTGTTGTTGTCGTACCAACTAGCGTCCAACTATCAACCTTACCGCATATCGGACAAGAATCTTGCGTCCTCATAATTTCCTCTCATATGATATTTGCTTTTCCAAATCAAACTATCAAAATTATAAAATAAAGCACCTAAAAACTCAATACGGCACTTACCTCATAGCTACGCCAAAGCTACTACAATGCGCGTGATAGGCTTTATATTTAGGAAATTATAAGAGGGGAAACGGTATCAAAACGCAATCTTAATCCTCATTGCTGTTTTTCTTTAATGCTTTAATCATAATATCAAAATCGCTTTCAAATTGCTTTAGTTCTCTTGCACGGTAAATCTCAAATTCTTTTTCTGCTTTCATTACGGCTTCTTGGTGTGAAATTTTGCCATGCCCTTGCAATAGCCTGCGCCTGCTTGCAAGAATTTGGCTATCAAGAAACGCTATCCAATCTGCCATGTTCATGGGACTTTGTTCAATTGCCTGCAATTCTGCAAAATCCAAATAACCTGAAACAAGCAGATTTAGCCTTTGCAACTCTGCTTCGGTTAAATAATTTTTTGCAATTTTAACATCGTCTTTAGTTACATAACCGCCTTTAAAATTCGTCATGCCTACTAACGGCTTTTGATTATCAACCCGTTCGTAAATCAGTTCACTTGCCGTGTGTTCGTGAACGGCATAATGCAATTTGTTTTGAACTGTGGCAAAGAACATTTTTGTTAAATCCGCCCTCGGATTATAATCTATCGCCGTTGCATAAATATCGGTAACCTGCTGATAAAAATTCCTTTCAGACGAACGGATATCTCTTATGCGTTGCAACAATTCTCTAAAAAATCTTGAACCGCCTTGCTTTAAGCGTTCGTCATCCATTGTAAAGCCTTTTTGTATGTACTCGTGCAAACGCTTTGTTGCCCATTGCCTGAACCTTACGGCAATTTGAGATTGCACTCTGTAACCCAATGCAAGGATCATATCAAGATTGTAATGAGAAATTTCTCGTTCTACATTTCTGTTACCTTCTTGTTGAACTAACAAATATTTTTTGTGAGTTGCCACTTCCGTTAATTCGCCGTCTGAAATAACACCGCTTATGTGGTGCGCGATATTCTGTTGCGAACTATCATAAATCTCTGCAATTTGCTTTTGCGTAAGCCAAATATCCTCGTCCGAAAACCTAACGGACACATTAGTAATGCCGTTTTCGTCTTGATAAACAACTATTTTATTTTCGCCGTTTGTACTTTTTTTCATTTTCTCGCCCACTTGATTTATTCACCGATAATAATACCATATTCTTGCGCTTTTTGCAATTCGCTTTGCTGTAAATGGTTTCATGTTCTTAACAAACCAAAAAACTGCAAACTGAATAACCACGCAAAGGTGCAAAAATGAAAATTACGCTATTACTTAGCAAAATAACCTTAAAATCCAAAAAATTTTGGTTGTAATGTTTTGGAAACTATGTTATAATGCAATTGTAAATATTAAAATATTTGCACACAATATAACATAGAGGGCATTATGAATCAAATGGGGTATGCGGAATATATACGCAAGGAAATTGCCAATGCGCCCGAAAACCTCTTGTTTTCTGCGGACGAAATTTGCAAGAGAACGGCGGAACATTTTGACGAGAGCAAGGAAAAAATTAGGTACACCGTGAATGTTGTTTTAAACAGAATGACGGGTACGGAAGTTTTGCGCTACCAAAAAGGCGTGTACTACAAGCCACAGCAAACGGTGTTCGGCGCAGTGCCTATAAATCATTTTGACACGGTTTATAAGCAGTATATTGAGAACGGTGGCAATGTAATCGGGTATATGACGGGTGCAACGCTTTGCCAAAAGCTGGGGCTTACTACCCAAATGCCAAAGCACCGCTTTTACGCAAGCAACAAGATAGTTGGCAGAGAAAAGTTCATTGCAGGGGCAAATATGGTATTGCGACAGCCCAAAACAGAAGTAAACGCTGATAACTACCGCTATTTGCAACTTTTGGATATTATAGACAATAAAGACGGGGTGGCATATGAAGCAGACGATGTTTTAAAAAAGTTTGGCGAAATTTTAATGGGATTCAACCTTGATTTTAAAAGGCTTTTGGGAATGGCAAAAAGGCATTATTCTCAAAAAGTGGTAACCGCACTTGTTGATATTGCGGAAAGGGGTGTACTGTGAGGCTTCATTTAAATAAAGATTTATTTAAGGCAATAATTTTGCAGGTTGAAAAGTTAAGCGGATTGACTGCCGACATAATTGAAAAGGATTATTTCGTTACGCTTGTGCTTAAAGAATTAAGCCAAATGCAACACAGCGTTAAGGCATATTTCAAGGGCGGTACGGCTTTGTACAAAGCTATCGGCAAGATAAAGAGGTTTTCTGAAGACATAGATTTAACTGTAGACATTTCAGATTTAACTACCAATCAAGCGAGAAAGAGGTTAGAAAAGTCTGCCTATGAATATTCATTAAAGCTAAATAAAAAAGACGAAGTTCATTCCGAGCGCAAAGGTAGCATAACTGCGGTTTATGATTATGAATCGGCTTTTCATGCGGATAGCAGGGAAGAACTGCAAAGGTTTGAAAAGGTGCTTGTGGAAGCCACTTCTTTTACCGTAAGCGAGCCTACAGAAAAATACATAATTGCACCGCTTATTTACGATTTAACAAATGAGCAGAACAAAAAGATTTTATCCGAGCAATTTGCCGTTTCACCGTTTGGTGTGGAAACAATAACGCTTGAAAGGATATTTGTGGATAAGATATTTGCAACAGAGTTTTATTTTCAAAGAAAAAGTTGGTTTGATGTGGCAAAGCACGCTTATGATTTAACTGTGCTTAGCGGGCTTAAAAACATTCAACTTTTGCTTGATAGCAAAGAACAATTAGGATATTTGGTTTCGCTAAAGCGCAGAGAAGAGCTTTCGCGCAAGGGTGGCATATCTGAGGATTTAAAAATAACAGATTTTACCTATTTCCGCGGTTTGGCAGCTAATTCCGATTTTCAAACGGCATACAAAAATATGCAATCAAAGTATGTTTTCAGTAAAGAGGATTTAATTAACATAAACGAAGTTATAAAAACGGTAAGCGGGCTTAAAGATAGATTTTAAGAGCGTACCGCTACTTCAATATCTTGCGCATTCTCATGCGTTCGGTTTGGCTTTGGCGGGGGTTATTATCAATTTCGCTGTGCGGAAGTTTTAGAATAAAGTGCTTAATTGCGCGTTCTGTTTTGTATTCCAAATCTCGCGCGAACCGTTCTTTACAGCGCGCCCTAAGCTGTTCTTCTGTACAAGTGTCAAGGTTAAACGCTTTGCTTCCGCACTGTGCCGTGCTTGAAAGCACGCAATTAGTTTTAAACTTTTGTTTTAAAATTATGGCAACCGAAACGCCCAAAACGGCAAGCAGGGCAAATCCTGCCGAAAGCCCCCAAATCAGCTTATTTCTTCTTTCCTCTCTCTCTCTCTCTCTCTCTCTCTCTGCATTCTGGACAATAACTCTCTCTCTCTCTCTCTCTCGTTGTCGTCTTCGCTTGAATCGTCATTAGTTGGCACAAAAAAGTACGGTTCAAATATGACTGCACGGGGGGAAATAATCTCACCGATATCGCTTTCCCTTACAGCGGAAACCGCAAAGAGATATTGGTTTTGTGGCACAAAATATTTATACAAATCGGCAATAGCAAGAAATGTTTCGCTGACTCTAACTTCGGCAATAACAGGGGGCGGATTCATATAAGTCCTAAGCGCGACATACACAATATATTCTTTTGCATTTTCAGTGGCGTCCCACAAAAGTATGTTATCTTCTATCCGCAAGTTTTCAGGTTTAGAATTATCAAAAGGAACTGCACCGCCCTCAGAATGAATAACCTCTATTTCTTGCGAATAAAAATCATGCCAAGCCGTGCCGATAGAAATTTTGTAATGTCCATTCGGCATATACTGCGAAAGAACAAGATTTAGTGTCAAAGGAAAAAATCTGCTAATTTCACGGATTTCACTATAAGAATCACTTTCAATTTTTAGCTTATATCCTAAATGCTGTGATATTTCATGAAGGGGATGCGCGGTGTTCCACCTAAATTCGTTTCCGTCTAACCTAAAATCCCAATCAAAGTTTTCATAAAACTCACGGATTTCTTCTTCCGAAGCACCGTCCTCAAAATCTTCCTCGCCAAGCGCAAAAATGCCAAGCGAACTTGTGGCTACAAGTAAGGAAATAATCAAGATAGCTATTAGTAACTTTGTTGTTTTAAACATAAATTCCTTCATTCGTAAGTCGTCATTAGTTGTGAGGGATTAGGGAATAGGGGGTTACTTGCCTGCCAACCTCTGCTTGAACTATTTCCAAATCGGAAATAGTTGAAGCCGTTACAATTCACCCTCGTTAAGCGTCAATTATCAGCGTAAAAGGCCCGTCATTTTCTGCGCTTACATGCATATGCGCGCCGAATTGCCCTTTGGCGGTTTTGGTGAATTTTTGTGTGCATTCCTCTGAAAAGAGGGCGTAAAGCGTTTGCGCGTCCTTAGGGTTTAGGGCGTGTGAAAAACTTGGGCGGTTTTGCCCTAAGCAATCACCCATAAGAGTGAATTGGGAAATGGCAAGGATTTCTGCGTTTACTTCTTTTGAAGAAAGATTGGTTTTGCCGTTACTATCCGCAAAGATTCTTAAGCGGCTGATTTTATCAACCGTTTTAATTACCGTATCCGCAGTGTCATTTTGCCCGAATCCGATAAACGCCACTAAACCGCCACCGATTTCGCCCACCGTTTCGCCGTCTACACTTACTTTTGCGCTAAACACTCTTTGAAGAACAACTTTCATTTTTTAACCGTATATTATTAGCATGATTTTGCTTGTAGCTATTGTTTTAAAGTTTTTACACATTGTCGCTACGCGGGTAGTAGAGTGGCAGAGGAAACCAATTGTTTTGGGTTGGGGTGAGAGTTCCGCGTATGCCAAATAAGGTTAGATGCGCCTCTTTCACGCTTAGTTTTATATCGGGTTTATCTTGCGATTCTTCCACTAAAATGCTATCGCCCTTAACTGAAATTTTTAAAATTTCTTCGCCGATTTGGATTGTTTGAACACCGTTCGCAAGTTTTTGATAGCTGTTTTTAAATTTAAGATACGCACCAATCATATTTTTAAAATTGGTAATCTTATAGCTATAATTATGGTTAAGGCTAAAAAACTCTGCATTTTCCTCGCACCATTTTGCTTCGTTTGAAATATCGTAAACAGGCAGGGCAATGCGGAACATTGGCATAAGTTTATAGCGGTTAAACAGGGCTTTAAGGGCTTCGCCGATATACGGCGTTTTGATTTCGCCCACACGAAGTTCAAGCCAGCTAAACACAAGGTAACCGCACTTTTCGCCGTCTTTTTCAACCACGAACGCTTTATCGCTGTAAGTTCTCAAAATATCTTGAATGTCCTTTTCTTCCCTTGGAACGAAGCAGGGCTTTTCTTGATTAAGCCTTGCAATTTCTTTGGCATATTCGGGGCATTTGCTTAGGGGGATAAGATTAACGGTATCCTTTTCATTTTTAAAATTCCATTTAAAAAAGGTGTAATTTTTGTTTATTCCTGTGTGGAAAAATCCGTAATTTTCATAGCGTTTTCTTTTGCCTGTGAGGATTGCAAAATCCGCCAAATTAAAATCTTGTTCGCTTGCTTTAAAAATCCTTGTCATAAAACCCTTGCCTCTGCGATTCTTTGCAGTGGCAACCGTGCCGACACCCACAGATTTCAGCACGCTATCCCCCACGATAAAATCATTGGGCAAAATGGTTGCCGAAGCTACCAATTTCCGCTTTTCTCTAATAACATAATGGTGATCCGTAACCTCAGGGCGGTTATTAAAAAGTTTGGGCATAATGCGCTTAAACCGCCTGTGAAAGGCTTTATTTGAAAGTTTGATAATCTTTTTGTAATCCGCGGTAACCGCTTTTTCTACTTTGTAATCCATAAATGTCCTTTTAAGGTTGCAGGTTGCAGGATGCAGGATGCAGGGAAGGAATTTTTAATTCAGAATTAAGAATTCAGAATTGTGGATTAATTAATAATGATATTTAGAATCCAACCCTGCAACCTGAATCCTGCAACCTGCCCCCTAATACTAATGTTTCGCCACAATTTGGTTTTCAATTTTGCGCTTTTCGTCACTTCTGTGCCTAATGAAATCCCAAAACTTTTCATATTCAGCTATAAGCGTGGGAACTATTGAAAGCCCAAGAACTATCAGCCAATGTTTGAAACTCATTGCGGTGCAACCCACGAAGTTTGCCTTCACATTGCTACCGTGCGGAATTAGCGCAAGCACGGTTAACAGCACAAGCATTGCAAGTGCGGACAGGGGAAGCTGTAAATTTTCCTTAAACGAACGCGCAAACACTGAAGAACGGCTTCTCACGGTAAAGATATGAAGAACGGAAGTAAAGCCAAGCACAAGGAAAGCCATTGTTTGCCCGATTTGCACACTTGGCGCGTAAGAGGAACTTATTGCAATATTTCTGCCCACATAGAACGCCACAAGAACGGTGGCGGTAAATGCCACAACCTGCTGAACCATTACTTCCATAAGCCCGCCTGCAAAAAAACTTTCGTTTCTTGCAATCGGCTTTCTTTTCATGATTCTTAAATCCGATCTTTCCTTGGCAAGTGCCATTCCGGGGATACCGTCACCAAGCACATTCACAATCAAAAGCATAATAGGGGTAACGGGAAGCCCCCAACCGCTTACCTGCCCGAAAAGCATAATTGCGATTTCGGATAGGTTGCACACAAGCAGGAAGTACACAAGTTTTTTAATGTTAGAAAACACATTGCGCCCCTCTGAAACCGCTTCCACGATTGTGGAAAAATTATCGTCTGTAAGCACCATATCGGACGCACTCTTGGCAACCTCTGTTCCGCTTATGCCCATGGCAACGCCCACATCGGCGGCTTTTAGGGCAGGGGCATCGTTAACCCCGTCCCCAGTCATAGACACGACTTCGCCTTTTCTTTGCCAAGCGCGCACTATGCGGATTTTATCCTCAGGCGTAACCCTTGCGTACACGGAATAATATTCAATGCTTTCAAAAAGTTCGTCATCGGTTAAATTCGCAAGTTCCTGCCCTGTGATAACCCCTTCACGCGCAGCGATAATTCCAAGTTCGCGTGCTATTGCGGTGGCGGTTGCAGAGTGATCGCCAGTTATCATGATAGTGCGGATTCCCGCTTTTTTGGCGCGCGCTATCGCAAGGGCGGCTTCGGGGCGGGGCGGATCAATTATGCCTATAAAGCCTTGGAAAATTAAATCCTTTTCAAGTTCTTTTTCGTAATTATCCCTCTTGGGTAATTCCTTAATTTCCTTGGAAGCAAATGTTATCACGCGCAAGGCGTCATGCGCAAACGCATTGTGAACGCTTTCAAGTTCGTGTTCAAAATTCGCATCTTTCTTTATAAAAGGAATGCGGTCAAACGCGCCTTTGGTTAGCACGAGGTATCCGCCTTCAGGCTTTTTTACCACCACCGTCATCATTTTGCGTGAGGACGAAAATGGTATTTCCGCCACGCGTTCATATTGAAGGCACAAATCCTTTTTTATAATTCCTTTTTGCACGGCAAGGCGCATAATTGCGGATTCGGTGGGATCGCCGATTATCTTTTCAGTTCCGTTTTCAACCTCAACGGTAACATTGCTCGCAAGCAGTAAGTTCTTAATAAAATTGATATGATTATCCGAATTTGCGTTATCGTCACTCACCGCCTCACTGCCGTAAAGCCAAAGCCGTTTGATAGACATTCTATTTTGAGTGAGAGTACCAGTCTTGTCTGAACAAATGACGGAAGTGCTACCAAGAGTTTCCACCGCTTGAATCTTCCTGATAAGCGCGTTGCTTTTCACCATTTTTTTCACACCCTCAGTGAGGATTAGCGTAACGATAAGCGCAAGCGTTTCGGGAACGGCGGCAACCGCAAGGGCAACGGTTAAAAGCATCAATTCCATGCGGTTCTGCCCCGAAATCATGCCCATGGTAAACAGGGTAAACGCGGAAACAATCGCAATGCCCGAAATCAGCTTGCCCAGTTTATCAAGCCTTTTTTGCAAGGGGGTTTTGCGCTTTTTGGTTTCGTTAAGGTATTTTGCAATTTTACCTATTTGGGTGTTCATACCCGTTTCTACCACTACCGCTTTTGCGTGTCCTGTAGCCACAAGGCAACCTGAGAAAACCATATTCTTTTGATCGCCGAGGGGTGCGCCTTCTTTAAGCGAGGCATCCACAAATTTTTCCGAAGGTTCGCTTTCGCCTGTAAGTGAGGATTCGTCCACAGAAAAGGATTCACATTCCAAAAGCCTTGCATCGGCAGGCACGAGATTGCCCGTTTTAAGAATAACGATATCCCCCGGCACAACTTCGGTTGTGTCTATTTCCATTTTAACACCGCCCCTAAGCACAAAGCAGGTGGGGCTGTTTAATTTGGCAAGCGCATCCAATGCCTGTTCCGCCCCACGTTCCTGAGTAACGGCAAGAATCACATTTATAATGATAATACTCATTATCACGATAGGTTCAACGATATGGTTTTCCTCGTCAAAAAAGTTCATGATTACGGACGCAATCACCGCCACAAGCAGGATAATAACCGCCACATCCTTAAATTGGCGCAAAATTTGCACTGCAAGTTTTTCCTTTTTCTTTTCGGCAAACTTATTCAGCCCCAAACTCTCTTGGCGCAACTTTGCTTCCTCAGAAGTCAAACCTTGCTTAACGCAAGTGTTCTTTTCCGATATAACCGTATCTTTATCTTTCAAATACCAATCCATGAAAACCTCCGATTGCTTTTTTAATTCTTTAAAAAATTACCATATAGATAGTATCACGCGCGCAAGGCTTTTTGCAAATAAAATAACTAACCCATTGTAAAAACCCGCTAATTAGTGTATAGTATATTTGTAAGCGTGGCACGCGTGGTTTTGCGTGCCTGCGCGAAGGTAGAAGTATGATATGTAATTTAAGCCGTAAGGCTTTGGCTAATGAAGGTATTTTTGAGGAACTTAAAGTTCTTCCAAGAAGCTATTTTATTCCGTTTTCTTGTGCGGAATCGGCAAGCGGAAAGGATTCGCCAGAGGCAAGGCGGTACGGTTCGGATAGGGTTATCCTTTTAAACGGTGCTTGGAAGCACGCAAGTTTCCCTTTAAAAAAGTTGCCCGAAACGGTGGATACCGAAAGTTTTGGTGAAGAAATCACAATTCCTTGCAATCTTCCCTTAAATGAAGAGGGCGGTGAGGTTAATTTATTTACCAAGGCTTTTGATTTGGAAAGTGTGAACGATAAGGTTTTTTATCTATCCTTTCTTGGGGTTTCGGGCGCAATTGAGATTTATGTTAATTCGCACTTTGCAGGCTTCGGCAGTGGCGGGAAGAACACCGCGGAATTTGATATTTCCGAATTTTTGAGAGAGGGAACTAACGAAATCCTTGTGGCTTCGTACAATTTAAATAATAAAACGGCGCAAAACGGAATATTTAGAGATGTTTTGCTGTTCGCTTGCGAAAAACCGCACATTTATGATTGTGAGGTTAAAACGGTTTTTAACGGCGGTAATTACGATTTATTTTTAAATGCCGAAACCAAAAACTGTGCAGGGCTTACGCTTTCCGTAACCCTTACGGATAATTGCGGAAATGTGGTTGCCAAATCCGAAAAGAACGCCTCTCAGAACACAAGATTCCGCTATGAAAATCTTGAGGTTTTACCGTGGAACGCAGAAACACCCAACCTTTATAACCTTTCACTCACGCTTTCGCTTGGTGCGGAAGTTAAAGAATTTGTGGTTAAAAAAATCGGCTTTAAATCCGTGCAAACCGAACCTATCTTTAAAATTAACGGCGCGGAAGCAAACCTTTTTACGGTGAATGTGAAAGAGGATTCGCGCGTGTACACCGCGTGCGAAATTGAAAGCGACATTGCGCGCTTAAAAGAATTAAATGTGAATACCGTTAGGGCTTACGGCGCGCCTCTTGATCCTATTTTTGCAGAGTTTTGCGATATTAGCGGGCTGTATCTTTTGGTGGATTCCGATCAAGAACACCACAGGGAAAATAACCCTTTAAACACGGCAAACGCAAAATTCAAGCATGAATTTGCGGATAGGGTGCTAAGAATGCACGCAAGAGATAAAAATTCACCGTCTGTGATTGCGTATTCCGTAAGCGGTGGCGAAAAGGCGAATCCTCTTAAACTTTTCGCTTGCAGAAAGCTAAAGGCCTTAACCGCTTTGCCTGTTTATTTTTCGGGAATGGTTGCTTATGAAAAAAATGCGTTTAACTTAAATCCAATACTGCAATACCACTCAGAAAAGCCGATATTTGCAAGCGGTTTATCCGAAAGGGAATGCACCGCATTCAAGAATGCGTTCTGCCCGATTAAGGCAATAATTTCCGAAAAAACAGGGGTTGCCGAATTGATTAACTGCTATTCGTTTACCGAATCGGGCAATATTATTGCCAAAGGTTCTGTTTACAAAAGCGGAATGAAAACGGATAAATTTGAATTCTCTTTAAGCATTCCGCCGTTGGAAACTGAACCTGTGAACCTTGGCTTAACGGATTTAGAGGAAGAAACGCTTGTTAATTTTGATTTTTATAACGGCGAAAAGCTATTAGGCACGGCACAGCTTAGGTTTAACGAATCCCCCATTGAATTTGCCGTTAGCGAACGCGGTGCGGTGGTAATGTCTCAAACCAATAATATTATTTCGCTTCAATCCTTTGCTTCGGGGCTTATTATGGAATCAAGCGGTGCGTCTGTGCTTGATTATGAGGTAAACGCGGTTAAATATCTTTTAAGAAAACCGGGGAATATAGGGCAGGAATCACTTTTCCATATTCTTGAAAGCCCTGAAAGCTACACCAAGCGCGTGGTATCCGTGGCAACTAAACCTGAGGGAATTTTGGGCGTTATAGACACTGAAACCATGTTTGTGTGCAAAACAGGCGGTAAAAATATCGCATTTAATGATTCGTTTACCCTTTCGCCCCGTGGAATATTCGGCATAAAATCCAAAATGACTACTTCCGCAAAGCACGGCGCAAGCGCGGATTTGGGGCTTAAAATCCCTGCCGAATTTAACAATATAATTTACTATTCTAACGGGCCTTTCCCCAATACTGAGGGCGATAAAGCGCACTCACAGCTTGGGGTTTTCATGGATTCCGTGGCAGAGGGCGCTATGGCGGATTCCTTTGGCTGGCGCAGTGAGGCACGCTATGTGGTGCTAAGAAATTGCCGTGGTGACGGGGTTATGGTGCTTGCGGACAACAAATCTTTCAGCTTTTCAATCACCCCCGATATAACCCCTTGTGGCACGCCTTATAACCTTTTAAGGATAAACGGTGCGGACGGGCTTGAATTTAAAATGATTCCCTTTTCGCTTCTAAAGAATAAAGATATCTTGATTATTGAATAAACGAATTTAAATTATGATCGTATCCTTTGAACACACGCTAAAAGCATATTCCGCACTTAAGTGGCTTGAACCCTTGCCACAAGGCTTGGCTTGCCCTTGCGCATTCGGCAAAGATATTATTTTTGCCAAAAGCGGGCTTTTTGAAAATGTTATTTCCCGCTTTAACCGCTCAGGCAAAATTGATAAAAGCCTTAAAACCGAACTCTTTTACAGCGCGGTTGAAGCCTATTCCGAACTTAGCGGAAAGAGGGGCAAAGCAACCGCGGAACTAACAAGAAACGAACCGCACGGCTATAAAATCGCACTTAGCGGAAGCGGTGAAGAGGGCGAAAACTTACTTATAAAATTCTCATTTAAAGCCCCCGAATTTTTAATTGTAGGCGGTAAGCTATATAATTCTTGGGATAATTTTAAGCCCATTGCAATAGAGGGTTATAACGGCAATATATTTGCAGGGCAGGTAAACTGCGGTGCGGTTCTTGAGGTTTTCGGCAATAGAAAAATAGCTGTAAATAAAACAGAACAGGGCATTGAGTTGATTATTAGTTCGCTTACTGATTTTGATATTGATATTTCATTTACACCGTTTAAAGAATTTGATTTCAGCGGTTTTACCGCTTATTCAAGCAATAGCGGAAAGGGCGGTGCGCTTAAATTAAAGAGGGCAAAGTGCAAAGGGGTTAATTACCTCATGCTTAGCGAAATGCACAAAATAAACAGCTATAAATCCCTTGAAAGCGCGGTTAGCAAGATTCACAAGCACGGCGTGGGCGCAGTTATTCCTTTAGATTCTTCGCTTAAAGAAATGCGCTATGAAGACGCATTGGGTTTATCCGTCCACGATATATCTAAGCTGAAAGACTTTAATTTTATCGCTTCGTCTGCAAACTTTTTAGTGGAAAATTTGGCGTGTGACGGGTTCTTGATTGAAGCAGGCGGTGAGGCATCGCAATCAGATTTTAAGGCAATTTCTGTAGCCACAGCAACAAAAAAAGGAAGAAAAGCAATTTCAGTGCTATCCACGGGCAGTTCGGTGCTTGATTCAAGTTCGTACTTACCTTATGCTGATAAGGCTGTTATTAAAGATCAAGTTTCTAATACCCCTTATGAACTTCTTGCGCTTAATTCAGGATTTTTGTACGGTGTAGAGGCTTTAGCAACTTGCGTTTCAAGCCCCATTCTTTTGCCCCTTACAGGAATGCGACTTGCGCCCAAAACGCTTGGCTTTAAAAGCCGTTCGGCTGTAAAAATTAACAAGATTTTTAATAACTTTTTAAACGGCGAAGCGAAAATTTTCGGCTTTTGGGATAATGCAAATCCCTTTACGGCGGATAGGGCGGAAATCAGGGTAACCTCTTATATATCAGGCGGAAACGCGGTTGTAATAATTTATAACGAAAGCGATAAAAAGTGCGAATTTGATATTGGTGTTAATCCAAGAAAAGGTTTTACGCTTTTAGGCAAGAAAGTGAAAATGCCATATATTTCAGGGGTTCAATTTAGAGGCAAAACGGATTTTAACAGCGCAATAGTGCTTGGCGGTAAGAAGGGAATCGTATTAACCGTTCAAAGTAAGTAAGCGCGCATGAAGACGCTACGCTTGTGAAGACGCTTCGCTTGTGAAGTGTTGCTTTGCAACATGGCGGAATGATTTATTTAATCAAAAAATGTGGGCTTGCGTGCTACTTCATACGGAATAATTATAAAGCAATCAAAAAATGCGGGCTTGCCCGCACTTCACAAGCAAACTTGTTTGCGACTTCACAAGCGTGCAACGCACGCGCCTTCACAAGCGAAGCGTCTTCACAAGCAAACTTGTTTGCGTCTATCCGTTTAGAATTTTATGTTTCAAATCAAAAAGATTTTGCGATAAATCCACCTTATAAATATGCGGATTTAGAAGGCGTGTGTATTCGCCCTCAAACTTCCCTCTTGACACAGCGGAATAAGAAACCGTTTCGTGCAAAAGAGGGGGGGTGTAAACCAAATTTCCGTTTTCAAAAATCTTTACGGAAAGTTCTTCAATTTTGTAATTAGTAAAGGTTTTCTTCTTCCATGTTTCCACGGGGTGGAAAATTGTAAGCGGTTTTTCACAGTCAAATTTTTCACCGCGAAGCGCAATTAAATCCGCTTCGGCGCGTCCGTTTTCGTAAATTCTGAAAAGGGTTTTAAATCCCGGATTGGTGGTTTTTCCGGGGGTGTCCGAAATCTTCATTTTGGGAACAAGTTCGCCGTTTTCATAAATCCCTGCAAGTTTAAACACACCGCCAAGCGCAGGGTTTGGGGCAGAGGTTATCAATTTTGTGCCTATGCCGTACGCGTCTATTTTCGCGCCTTGGTTTTTTAAAGAAACAATGATATGTTCGTCTATATCCCCTGAAACAAAAATCTTAGCGTCTTTAAATCCTGCTTCGTCAAGCATTACCCTTGCCCTTTTTGAAAGGTAAGCAAGATCACCGCTATCCAGCCTTATGCCGATAGGGGTATGCCCCTTTGCCTTAATTTCGTTAAACACGGTTATTGCGTTAGGCACACCGCTTTTGAGTGTGTCGTAAGTGTCTACCAAAAGCAGGCAGTTACTTGGATTGATATTGGCGTAACTTCTAAATGCCTCAAGTTCGGTTTCAAAACTCATAATCCAACTGTGCGCCACAGTTCCCGTAACCCTAACGCCGAACTTTTTGCCTGCGAACACATTGGAAGTGGAAACGCAACCGCCGATTATAGACGCGCGCGCACCGTACACACCTGCGTCTGCACCTTGGGCGCGCCTTAAGCCAAATTCCGCCACAGGCTTGCCTGCCTCTTTGGTGATTCTGAACGCCTTTGTGGCAATCAAGGTTTGGTGGTTAATGATATTTAAAAGCGCGGTTTCAAGAAGTTGCGCTTGGAATATAGGGGCGCGGACGGTTAAAATCGGTTCATAAGGGAAAACCATTTCCCCCTCTCTAACCGCGTAAATATCCCCTGTAAATTTGAAATCCTTAATCCTTTTAAAGAATTTATCGCCGAAAAGGTTTAATGATTTTAAGTATTCAATATCGCAATCCGTAAACCTTAAATCTCTGATATATTCAATGGCTTGGTGAAGCCCTGCGGTAACGGCAAAAGGGGTATCACCGAAAGGATCGCGGTAAAATAAATCAAACACGGCGATTTTATCTGCCGTGCCTGTTTCCGCGTAGCCGTTCATCATTGTTAGTTGGTATAAATCTGTAAGCAGTGCAATGTTTTGCATAATTAACCTTTATTCTTCGGGATTTTCTTTGTTAATAGGTTCTTCGTTAATTTTTTCGTTATTATCTTTAGGTTTACTTGGTTTTGCCTTATCTACATTTGCGCCAAGCCAAAGTTCCTCAGGAATTCCTTTTTTAAACCAAATCTTTTCGCCTTTTTTAACCGCACGCACCACAAGGAAAGTAAACAATCCTGCGCAGGCAAGGGCAACTAATCCCATGGATATTTGCGTGTAGTTTACCTTGTTATAAATATTTTCATTTCTAAAAAATTCCATAATAAAGCGAACTAAGGGATAGGCGGTAAAATATAAAAGCGTCCCTGCGCCCTTTAAGCGCAACCGCCTTAGCACGAAAAGAATGGCAAACATGAGGGCTAAATTTAAAACCGCCTCATAAAAGAAAGTGGCTTGATAAAACCCTTCGGCAACGCCAGCGCGGGGATCGTTAATGTACACCGCAAGCGGAAACCATTGCGCGTTCGCATTCGTGATTGCCTGCCCGAATATTTCTTGGTTAATAAAATTGCCCCACCTGCCAAGGGCTTGCGCACAAAGAACTGTGGGCAGGGCGCAATCAGCAATCAGTAAAAAATCCTTTTTTCGCCATTTTGCCCAAACAAGCGCAGACACAACACCGCCCAAAAGCCCAGTAACAATAGTTATTCCGCCTTTCCACACTGCAAAAATTTGCACGAAATCTGAAAAACTTTTCACATTTAAAAGTTCGGGTTGCACGGCAAACACATGGCCAAGGCGTCCGAACAGCAAGGAAAACGGCACAAGCAGTAAAAAAACTTCCAAGCAATCGTCTGTGGTTAATCCGTATCTTTTGCTTCTTACACAAGCAAGAATTAGCCCTAAAAGCATGGCGGAAGTAACTATAATTCCGTACCACGCAACCTCATTGCCAAAAAGTTCAAAGGCAATTTTGTTTTCATTTCCAGTTATTCTTCCTGTCCAATGCATTAGTAAATTGTTCAATGCTTATTTCCTCTTTTCTTTAAGGTTTTAAAATTATTTCGCACGCGCCTGCCGTCCTAATGTCTACGCAAAACACATTTTCGTTTCCGAACGCGCCTTTGCAATATGTTAGGAACTTATCTGCGCTTTTTTTGCTTACAAGTGCAAGAATTGTGCCTGCAAAGCCACCGCCGTGAACGCGTGAGGCATTAACACCGCTTAAATTTTTAATCATTGCAAGCGCAAGCGGAATAGGCTGTTCTGCCGTTCCTTCGGGGTAAAGGTTTTGAAGTTTTGATTCAGACGAAAGCCCCGAAAGGTTAATTAAATTCATTACTTCCTTATTATTGCCTGCGTTTGAAGCGGTAATTAAGGATTCCACGCGTTCGTTTTCCTCATAAAAGTGCATTGCACGAAGTATTGCCCTACCTGAAAGCTGTTTCTTTAGTTCGGGCAAACGCGCCTCAAAAGCCTTGGGGCAAACTTCTCTTAACTTCTTTTTTCCGAACGAATTAGCCACGGCTTCCATTTCATTTTTAATGGCGGAATAATTAGGCGTTAAATTGCAATGATCGCCACCGCAGTTAATTATAACCACGAAATTATCACTTAGATCAATATCCACAGGGGTAACTTTTACGCTGTTTAAATCCTTAAAATCTATTGCGTTGATACCGCCAAGCGCAATAGACGCTTGATCCATAA
>WQYD01000023.1 GCA_009781445.1 Bacillota bacterium
AATAATGAGATTTAGATTCCACCATTGTGCGCTGTGCGCTGTGCGTTGTACGCTGTTTTATAATGATATTTAGAATCCAACCCTGCAACCTGAATCCTGCATCCTGCATCCTCAATTCTGTATTTTGAATTGAATTTTTGCCAAACTAACCTTAAATGCTTTTGGTTTTGGCACTTTCATTTGTATTGCTAATTCTTGTTATCCCTGTAAAGGTTACAGGGCGCACTTTAACAAGTGCAGACGGTTTATTTTTGCTAAACAATTTTAAAATAGGGCTGTTTCCTGTGTTTGCGGTAAAAGTTGAGATTGAAAACGGTGAAATTAAGTGGATTTATAAAAAAAGCCCAAAGCCCCCAAATTCCGAAAAGCCAAACCAAAATAACGAAAAAAAGCAAAGCGAAAACAGCGAAACGGGCGAAAGCGGTAAGGATAATAAAAAATCTTCCAAAAAATCAGAGAAAAATATTGAACTTAAGCAATTTTCCGCCATAAGAATCCGCGAAGTTTCCGCAAGCGGATATTTCGGCGCAGAGGACGCTTCCGCCACGGCAATTATCACAGGCGGTATTAACATTGCGCTAATGTCCTTATTCGCGTCAATCCCAAGGGCAGAACGCTACAGCGTAAGCATTCTTCCGCGCTACGGCACTTCGGGGCTTTTAATAAATTTTAGGCTATCACTTCAATTTAATATCCTTATAATAATTATTATTGCGATAAACATACTACTCAAAGGCAGTAGGCGCGGAATCTAAATATCATTATGTATCAGCGCACAGCGCACAGCGCACAATGATGGATTCTAAATCTCATTATTAGTTAGTTAATCCTTGGTTCGTACTTAATAAATAATTCCCTCATTATGCGCTGTGCGCTAAAAAATAAATTCCACCATTGTACGCTGTGCATTGTGCGCTGTGCGCTTGGTGGTTGCACCACCAAAATATGTTTGACCAAATGAACAATATAATTAAAGACACTATAGACAAATTAAAAAGTATGCTTGAAAGCGATACCGTTGTGGGCGCGCCTGTTACGGCGGACGCAGAAACAACCGTTTTGCCCATAAGCAAAATGACGGTGGGCTTTGTAACAGGAAGTTTTGATTTGAAAAGCAAAACCCAAAAAGATTGTTGCGCCGAACAGCCCATTTCCGCAATAGGCGGTGGGATAAGCGTAACCCCCGCGGGCTTCCTTATAATAAGCAAAAAAGAACAAACCTTTATCCCTGTTAGCGGTGAAAAGTGCGATAAGTGGGCGGATATTATCGGGGCAATGGCGAAGAAAGCGTTTAAAAACACATAATGCGTTTCGCATATTCAGCGCACAACGCACAGCGCACAGTGAAGGAATTATTTATTAGTGATATTTAGATTCCGCGCCTATTGCCTACTACCTAATCAATGATGATATTTAGAATCCACCATTGTGCGCTGTGCATTGTGCGCTGTGCGCTGAATACTTACATATGAAATTCAAATCAAAATTTTCCCTTGCCGTTTTTCTGACTATTTTCGCATTTTTATGCGTTTTTTTGCCTTTAGGGGGCTTAAATAAAGCCAAAATTACGGCAAACGGGGCAGGCGGTTCGGCTTTTATTGCCATGGAAGTAACTTCGGGCAGAGTTCTTCAGGGCAGTAATACCCAAGCAAAACTTCCCATGGCAAGCACAACCAAGGCAATGACTGCGCTTGTGGTTCTTGAAAAGTGCGACACTAATTCAATCGTTACCATTCCAAGAAAAGCGGTGGGGATTGAGGGTTCGTCTATTTATTTAAAAGAGGGCGAAAAGTTAACCGTTAATGATTTGCTTTACGGCTTAATGCTTCGTTCGGGCAACGATACAGCCGTTGCGCTTGCGATTTTTACCGCAGGCAGTGAAGAAAATTTCGTGAAGCTAATGAATTTAAAGGCGCAGGAACTTGGGCTAAAAAACACAAATTTCACAAATCCTCACGGGTTGCACAACCAAAACCACTATACCACGGCTTACGATTTGGCGGTAATTTCATGCGTAGCAATGCAAAATCCCAAGTTTAAAGAAATTGTTAGCGCAAAATCTTTCACCGTGCAGGGCGAGGGCAAAGAAACGCGCCACCTTGCCAATAAAAATAAAATCCTTTTTATGTATCAAGGCGGTACGGGGATTAAGACGGGTTTTACAAAGGTAGCAGGGCGGTGCTTGATTGCGTCAAGCGAGAGAAACGGCATGGAAGTGGTTGCCGTTGCCCTAAATTGCCCCGATATGTGGAACGACTGCATGGGTTTAATGGATTATTCCCACGCAAATTATCACATGGTTAAGGCAATTGATAAGGATTTTAATTACCGAATACTGCCTGTAAGTGGCGGAAAGAGTGATAGTGTTCTACTTTATGCCAAAAATGATAAGTATTATCCGCTAAAAAAGGACGGTTCAGAGCATTTTGAAACCTCTTTAAGCACTGCAAGCAGTTTAAAAGCACCTGTTAAAAAAGGCGCAGAGGCAGGGAAAATTCAAGTAACTCTCGGCAACCGCTTGCTTTTTGAAGAAAAACTGTATAGTATTGTATCGGTAGATAAAAAGGGATTTTGGGATAAATTTAAGGATTTCTTTAAAGATTAAGCCAACAACCAAAAAAGTAAACCGATATAAAGGATTGATATGAGGCTAAATAAATATATTGCCGATTCGGGCGTTTGTTCGCGCAGGCAGGCGGACGCGCTTATTAAAGAGGGGCGCGTAAAGATAAATTCAAAGGTTATTACCGAACTTGGCACGGAAGTGAATGAGGCGAATGATAGCGTTACCGTAGACGGTAACAAAATCAAGCCTAAGAACAAACGGACTTACATAATGCTTAACAAGCCCAAAGGCGCGTTATGCACGGTTAAGGACGACCGCGGGCGCAAAACCGTTATGGATTTTATTGATTCCAAGGACGGCAGGCGCATTTTCCCTATCGGGCGACTTGATTATGACACAGAAGGCTTGCTTCTTTTAACCGATGACGGCGATCTTGCTTACCGCCTCACTCACCCCTCGCACGAAATTCCCAAAGTATATGTGGCAAAAATCAAGGGCGAAGTCCCCGAAGCTGATTTGGCAACCCTTAGAAAGGGCATTGAACTTGACGGCGCGCAACTTCAGCCCCCAAGAATTAAACTTCTCAAAAAGGAAGAAGACGATTTAATGCGTTACGAAGTAACGATTTTTGAGGGAAAAAACCGCGAAATTCACAGAATGTTTGAATCTATCGGCAAAGAAGTGGAATTCCTAAAGCGCGTAGCCGTTGGTGATCTTAGGCTTGGCGGGCTTGCACGCGGAACTTATAGATACTTAACCGAAAAGGAAATTAAGCACCTAAAAACAATTTAGGGTGCAGGTTGCAGGGTGCAGGATTCAGGGTTGGAATCTAAATCTCATTATTAGTTAATTGATCCACAATTCGTACTTCGTACCTTGTACTTAAAAATTCCATAATTCTGCATTCTGAATTCTTAATTCTGAATTATAAAAATGTCAAACACAAAAAGCAAAATCATAGTTATAGGCGGTGGGCCGGCAGGAATGATGTCGGCGATTCGTGCGTCCGAAGTTGGGTGCGAGGTTTTGCTGATTGAAAAAAACGAAAAACTTGGCAAAAAACTTTACATAACAGGGAAAGGGCGGTGCAACCTTACAAATAATTGCACCGAAGAGGATTTTTTTAAAAATGTGGCGCGCGGGGAAAAGTTTTTAAAAAGCGCGATATATTCCTTTTCACCTGAGGATACAATTTCTTTTTTTGAGGAAAACGGGCTAAAACTCAAAACAGAACGCGGTGGCAGGGTTTTCCCCGAATCGGATAAATCTTCCGATGTCCTAAGCGCGCTTATCAAAAAACTTAAAGAGTTAAATGTTTTAATTAGTTTAAATGAAACGGTTAAGCACATAAAGCTGTCCGAAAACGGCGAAATCGGCGCGATTATAACCGATAAAGCCACATATAGTGATTTTTCCGCCGTAATTCTTGCCACAGGGGGGCTTTCATATCCTCTCACAGGTAGCACAGGGGACGGCTTTAAATTTGCCAAAACCTTGGGGCATACCGTTACCGTGCTTTCGCCGTCCTTAGTTCCGTTTGTGTTCAGTGCGGTGAAAAATGCAAAAAATGAATGGATAAATCCCGATAAACTTTCCTATCCTGAGGGCTTAAGCCTAAAAAATGTTACCGCAAAGGTAAGCGGTGAGGGTTTTAGCCATAACGAATTCGGCGAAATGCTATTTACGGCAAACGGCGCAAGCGGGCCGATTGTTCTCACGCTTTCTTCAAAAACCGCCCTGCAAAACATTTTAAATACCACATTTTCCATAGATTTAAAGCCTGCGCTTACTTGGGAAGAATGCGACAAGCGCGTTTTAAAGGATTTCAGCGAAAATATTAACAAACAATTTAAAAATTCTCTTTGCGATTTACTGCCAAAAAGCCTAATTGGGTTTATAATAGAATTATCGGGCATTCCAAGTGAAAAGCCCATAAATCTAATTTCGCGCGCAGAAAGGGCGGGGCTTACGGAACTGCTTAAAAATCTTTCCTTTAAAATTAAAGGCACAGAGGGTTTTAACCACGCGATAATCACAGCAGGGGGAATTTCGCTTAACGAAATCAATCCAAAAACCATGCAAAGTAAACTCGTTCCAAACTTGTATTTTGCAGGGGAAATTTTGAACACAGACGCTTATACAGGCGGTTACAATATGCAAATCGCATTTGCCTCAGGCTTCTTAGCAGGAAATTACTTAACTCAAAAATAGGGGGATAATATTATGAATATAGCAATAGACGGGCCAGCAGGGGCAGGGAAAAGCACAATCGCAAAAGAGATTGCGAAAGAACTTAAAATCGTGTACTTGGACACGGGCGCAATGTACCGCGCCACCGCATATTATATGCTTAATAAGGGGATAGAGGTATCTAACGAAGAAGCGGTTTTATCCGTCCTTGATGGCTTAAATATGGATATTTCATATGAAAATAGCCAGCAATCAGTGTTCGTTTGCGGTGAGAATGTAACCCCCTTTATCCGCGAACACGCAATAAGCATGGGGGCTTCCACCGTATCCAAAATCCCCGCGGTACGCATTAAACTTGTGGCTTTACAGCGCGAAATCGCCTCAAAAAACGCCTGCGTTTTAGACGGCAGAGATATAGGAACTTATGTGTTGCCAAACGCAGAAGTTAAGATTTTTTTAACCGCAGATTCCTTGGTTAGGGCAACAAGGCGGTTTAATGAACTCAAAGAAAAGAACCCAATTAACCCCATAACCCTTGAAGAGGTTAAAGCGGATATGGACGCACGCGACAAGCAAGATTCTTCCCGTTCCTTCGCCCCCCTAAAACCCGCCGAAGATTCCGTGATTCTTGACACCACTAATATGAGTATAGACGAAGTCATTAGTGCGGTTGTTTCGCTTGCGAAGAAGAGGAAATAAGTTCAATTCAGAATTAAGAATTAAGAATTCAGAATTATGGATTATTTAACTAATGAGATTTAGAATCCAACCCTGCAACCTGCACCCTGCACCCTGCAACCTAAAATGAAGATTATTATTCCCAAAAATCTTGGATACTGCCAAGGCGTGGAAAGGGCTATAACCCTTGCGAAAAGTGAGGCAAAAAAGCACGGCACAGTTTTCACGCTTGGTGAGATTATCCATAATAAAGCCACGGTAAACAGCCTAAAGGATTTGGGCGTAATACCTATTGGTTCAATTTCAGAGGTTAAGAGGGGCGATAATGTGATAATCCGTTCGCACGGTGCGTCTTTAAGCGAGATAAAAGCACTTGAGGACTTGGGCGCGAATATCACAGACGCAACCTGCCAAGCGGTTAAAAACATTCACAATCAAGTAAAAGTATTCTCAAATAACGGTTATTTTATAATACTTTTCGGAAAAAGCACCCACCCAGAGGTAATCGGCACGGTTTCTCGTGCAAAAAATTGCAAGGTTTTTGATTCTGAGGATTTAAAAATTCTTGATAATCTTGATTTCCACATGGAAAGCGGAAAAGTGGACGGCGCAGAGATTGCGCAACGCGAAATCGCAGACTTAACCGAAAGCAAAAAAGAGGACTTGTGCGAGATATTTTTCCCTAAAAATTTCACAAAATTTGTGATTTTGGCACAAACCACCTTTAACCTCGCAAAATTTAAAAAATACACCGAAAAACTTCTTAAACTCGCAATAACCATGCGTAAAACAGTTGAAATCCTTAACACTATCTGCTATACTACAGTACATAACCAGGCAAACGCGGAAAAAGTAAGCAGTATGGCGGATTCGGTGTTTGTAATCGGTGATAAAGAAAGCGCGAACACTAACGAACTTTTTGAAATTTCTTGTAAATTTTGCAAAGATGTGCGCCTGATTCAGTCTGAACACGGCTTATTGCCGTTCGGAAATATAAAAAATATAGCAAAGCTCGGCATTATAACGGGCGCATCGGTTCAACAAGAACCGATTATGGAGGTCATCAACACAATGAGCGAAGAATTCAAAGCGGATGTAATCGTAACGGATAGCGTCCAAAACGAAGTAAAAGCGACAGAAGTAGCGGTAGAAACCGTGGCTACTGCCGAACCGCAAGCCGAAGTAAAGGCTTCAAATGAAAAGGTTGCCCAAGCACCTGCAAAACCTGCAACCGCAAAGCCCGCAACTGCAAAACCAGCGTCAAAGCCTTCCGAATCCATGGATATGGGTTCTGCAATGAAAAAGTGGGGCGCACAGCAGTTTCAAATTAGAGAAGGCAACAGGCTTAAAGCCACCGTTACTTCGGCAGACACGGCAGGCATTTCCGTTTCCATAGATGTAGGCAAGAACGACAGCGGATTTATTGATAAAACCGAAGTTGAACTTGACGGGTTGTACAGCCCTGAAAACTATGTGAAAGGAATGCAACTTGATGTTGTTGTTATCCCCAAAACAGATCCAAAATTAAAAGGTTTTAACCTTTCAAAGAAAGCATTTGATGCAATAAAAATTGAGGACGAAGCAGTTAAAAAGATTCTTGAAGGCGAAGAATTTCAGCTTGTTTGCCCCCAAGTTATTAACGGCGGACTTCTTGGAAAACTTGGAACTTACGCAATTTTCGTTCCTGCAAGCCAAATCCGTATCGGTTTTGTTAAAAATGTGGAAGAATATGCAACCAAAAAACTTCGCTTGCGCATGATGCCCCCCAAGGCGGAAGCACCTCTTGCAGAGGGTGAAGAACCCAGAAGAAAGCCTAACCCCAAGCGCATTGTGGCAAGCCAAAGGATTATTCTTGAGGAAGAAAGGGCAGTTAAAGAAGAAGCGTTTTGGGAAGTAATGCAAGTACATAACATTCTTAACGGAAAGGTTAAGAGGTTCACGGCTTTCGGTGCGTTTGTTTCCATTATGGGTTGTGATTGCTTAGCGCATATCAGCGATCTTTCGTGGTCAAAAATCAAAGATCCTTCCGAGGTTCTTGAATTAAATAAGAGCTACGATTTCGTGGTGCTTAAGATTGATAAAGAAACCTGCAAAGTATCATTAGGTTATAAGCAACTTCAAAAGCAACCTTACGAACTTGCCCAAGAAAAGTACAATGTGGGTGATATTATCACAGGTAAAGTGCAAAGAATTAAGGATTTCGGCGCGTTTGTTGAGCTTGAACCGGGAATAGACGGGCTTGTTCATGTAAGCGAAATCACCCACAAGTGGATTTCCAACGCAAACGAAGTTATTAAAGTGGGCGATATCGTTAGCGCGAAAATCATGAATTTTGATAACAACAAAATCACCTTAAGCATGAAAACGCTTGAAGAACCGCCTGCAGTAGCCGAAGTTCAAGAGGAAGCTGAGGACGCAGGTAACAAGCGCGGTGGCAAAAAGGAAAAGGGCAAGAAATCCGATAAGGAAGGCAGTGACGAACCCCGCGAATTAATTTCGGGCAAATCAGGCGCAACAATGGCGGATCTTTTCAAAGATGTAGACTTTGCGAAGTTTGACGGCGGTGGCGAAGAAAAAAAGCCCAAGAAAACCACAAAGAAAGCGGAAGCCAAAGCAGAAGAAGGCAGTAAAGAATAATCTAAAAACCCGCGGAAATCCGCGGGTTTTTAATGAGCAAACCAATCTGTTTGACACAGCTAAGGTTTTAGGGTACAATATACTTAATACCATATATAGATAATCATTTGTCGCGAGGGTTCTATGAACAATCTTTTAGATGCTATCGTAAACATTCACAAACGGGGCAATTTAACGATAAAAGAATTTTACAAAAGCAGAAACAGAGCCAACAATATGGGCGAGGCTTTGGAATTGTTTATTTGTGATGCTTTTGCTAACACGCTTAGCAGTTCAAACCCTAAAGAGGCAAACGATGCTTACAATCAAACCTTTTCTTACTTAGGGAATCAGAATAATCCGCCCGATGCGATACTAAAGAACGGTGATGCCATTGAGGTTAAAAAAATAGAAGCACACGGTTCGTCCCTTGCGCTTAACAGTTCTTATCCAAAAAGCAAACTTCTCGCAAACAGCCCTATGATTACGAAAAATTGCAAAAATTGCGAGATTTGGTGCGAAAAAGATATCATTTACTCTGTAGGCGTGGTGAACGATAGAAAAATACTTGCATTGTGCTTTGTTTATGGCGAGGATTACGCGGCGGAAAAACAAGTTTACGAAAGAATCAGAGAAACAATTAAAACAGGAATCGGCTCTATTCCCAATGTTGAATTCGGCGAAACAAAAGAACTTGGTCGCATTAATAGGGTTGACCCTTTGGGCATTACCTATCTAAGAATCCGCGGTATGTGGGGCATAGAAAATCCTTTTGAAACTTTTAATTATATTTCAAGTGAGCCGTTTTTCGCAATCATAAATTTCGCCAAATATAATTCCTTTCCCCTTGAAAGCAGAAACAAGATAGAAAATACAAACGGCATAGTTATTGCCTCTTGCAAAATCAAAAACCCGAATAACCCAGCGCAATTAAAAGACGCAAGGTTGATAAGTTTTATGGGGGCGGAAAAATGAGAATTGTGAGTCTTTTTTCAGGTGCAGGCGGACTTGACTTAGGTTTTGAGCAAGCAGGGTTTGAAGTGGTATTCGCAAACGAATACGATTCCGCTATATGGGAAACATACGAAGCTAACCACCCATGCAAGATAGACAAGCGCGATATTCGGCAAATCAACTCTAACGATATTCCCGATTGTGACGGAATCATAGGCGGCCCCCCATGTCAATCTTGGTCGGAAGCAGGTTCGCTTCGTGGCATAGACGATTCCCGCGGGCGGTTATTCTATGATTATATACGAATTTTAAAAGCAAAAAAACCTTTGTTTTTTCTTGCTGAAAATGTTGAGGGTATGCTTTCCGCCCGCCACAACACAGCGGTGGAAAACATTAAGGAAATGTTTGTTGACGCAGGATATAATTTATCTTTGACACTTGTAAATGTTAAAGATTACGGAATTCCTCAAGACCGCAAGCGGGTGTTTTTTATTGGCATTAGGAATGATTTAGGTTTCTCTTTCGCATTTCCCAAAACTCAATATGTACCCGTAAATCTTGAGCAGGCAATAGGGGATTTGCGGAACACCGCAGTTGTTGCTCTTGAAAAAAATAAAACAAATCCTGCCACGATAATCCCAAACCACGAATATTACATAGGCGGATTTTCAACCATTTTTATGAGCAGGAACCGTGTTAGAAAATGGAATGAGCAGGGGTTTACCGTGCAGGCTTCAGGCCGCCAAGCGCAACTTCATCCCCAAGCCCCAACAATGCAATTTGTTGAACAGAATGTGCGTAAATTCAAGCAGGGCTTTGAGCATCTTTACCGCCGAATGACAATTAGAGAATGCGCACGCCTGCAAACATTCCCCGATAGCTTTACCTTTAAGTATTCAAACCTTGAGGACGGCTATAAAATGGTAGGAAATGCCGTTCCCGTAAGAATGGCGAAAATCATTGCCGTTGCCATTAAAGAACAAATTGAATGCCATGTCGCTATCGGCACAGAGCAATCTGCCGTTATGCCACAGTTACTTGCTTTGTAAAAATACCAAAACAATATAGGGGGCAATAAGCAGGGTGATAACTCAGCAAAAGAAAAATAATCTTCTAATAATCGGCAACGGTTTTGATTTAGCTTGCAAATTGCCGTCAAGCTATTTAGATTTCTACACTGCTTGCATTAAAGATACATTGGGCGAGCCGTTTGGGTTGCAACAAACAAAGCGCGGGCAGACTTTCGGCTTTTGGGAAAACCTGCTTCTTGAATACGAAAAAAAGTTCGGTGCGAAAGATTATCTTTGGTGCGATATTGAAAAAATAATTAAAGATACATTAGGTACGATTTTTTTAAGCGGTGATTGCCTGTTAAATCTTGCGTTAGGAATTCAAGAAAACGATTCAATTCTACAGCTTGTCCACATTAGAAAATACATTGAAGAACAACTAAAAAACTTTTTTAACACCAACACGCTTAAATTTGACAGAAAATCAATTGACAGCGCAAAAAAAGCAGTTTGCGCCTATCTGCTTAAGGAACTTAATTTACTTGAAAGTCGTTTCTGTAAATACCTAAACAAGCAAATTGTCGCACCTGCGGAAATTAAAAATCCGATTAGGGATAAGAATGACGATTATTTCATAAGGGCAACAAATCTTTTGATTAAGCTATTCGGGTTTATTATCTACAAAAAAATAACGACCAACAGTGAACTGCGTGAGTTAGAAAAACATTATTTTGACGATAAGCGAAATTCATTTGTTTTAAGTTTTAATTACACGCCGTTACTAGATAATATACCATTAGGCAAAGCGTGGCATTTCACAAATATTCACGGTCAGCTTTGCGTAAAATCGTGCAAGAACTGCAAGAAATCAAGTATAGTTTTCGGCATAGACAATAAGGCTGTTTTCCCCGAAAAAGATAGCAATGAAAATGAATTTGAACTTTCGCTCATAAAGCAATTCAGCAAAACTTATCGGGTACTAAAAATGCAAAAGAAGCAGACGCAAATATTGCCGTCAAGCGCAGAACCGCTTGTAATTAAGGTTTTCGGGCATTCTCTGAACGAGGCGGACTACTCTTATTTTCAGAGTATATTTGATTATTACAATATATACGATAACTCACAAGTAAGCCTCATTTTTTATTATTCAACATGGTGCGACACCGAAAAGCACGATAAAACAGAAGCCGTGTATAAGCTAATAAACGAATACGGCGCAACGCTAACCAATAAAGACCAAGGCAAGAACCTTATGCACAAGCTACTGTTAGAAAACAGACTATCAGTAGAACAAATAGACACAGAATGAAAACCGCAAATAAAAAAGCGACTGCGCACAGCGCAATCACTTTTTTGGCAGGGGAGACGCGATTCGAACACGCAACCTACGGTTTTGGAGACCGCTACTCTACCGTTGAGCCACTCCCCTTTACATATTTGCGTGGCGCAAATATCACTCTTAACTCTTCACTTTTCTCTCTTCACTTTTCTCTATTCTCTCTAAAAGAGTAGAACAAAGCGAAGCGAAACCGTGAATCATTAACACTAAGATTATACACAAGCAAAAGGAGATAGTCAAACATTTATGAAATATAAATTGGGATTTATAGGCGTGGGCGTAATGGCAGGCGCGATTCTTAACAGAGTTGTTGCAAACCTGTTTAATTTAAAAATTTCCACCGAAGATATTATAATTTACGACACGGATTTTTTGAAAATGAACGAGTATTCAAAGCAGGGTATCGCGCGCGCGCATAATTCTAATGAAGTGCTTTCCACTGCCGAAATCGTTTTCCTTGGCGTAAAGCCACAGCAATATAAGGATATACTTGTTAAATCAGGCACAATTAACGCTAAAGCCATTGTGTCTATCATGGCAGGGGTGAAAACAAAAACTTTAAGAGAAAACCTTAGCGAAGAAATCGGGGTTGTGAGGGCAATGCCTAACACGCCTTCCAAAATCGCCAAAGGCGCAACCGCACTTTATTTTAGCGCGGTATCCGAAGAACACAAGCAATTTGTTATCAAGTTGTTTTCATGTTCGGGAAAAGTGCTAACAGTAAGCGAAGATAAATTTGACGCGGTAACAAGCATAAGCGGTTCAGGGCCTGCATATGTTTTCCTTTTTGCAAAAGGCTTGATTGAAGCAGGCGTTGAGGGGGGGCTTACCCACGAAGAAGCAACCGCGCTTGCACTTCAAACCATTGAGGGGGCTTCCGCACTTGCAACCGAAAGCTGTGAAAGTTTAGATTTTTTGATAGATTCAGTATGTTCCAAAGGTGGCACAACTATAGAGGCGGTTGAATCTTTTAACGCTGATAACTTTTGCGGAATTATTAAAAAAGCAGTTAAGGCTTGCAGAGAAAAATCCAAAAGCCTTAATGAGATTTAGAATCCACCATTGTGCGCTGTGCGCTGTGCGTTGTGCGCTGATCTATAAGGATAACAAGCAATGAAAAAAGTTGACATTTATACAGACGGTTCATGCGAAGGTAACCCCGGCAGGGGCGGTTGGTGCGCTATCCTAATATATAAAGGAGCGGAAAAAGTTTTAACAGGTGCAGAACAATCTTCCACCAATAACCGCATGGAACTTACCGCAATTATCAAAGGGCTTGAAGCCTTAAAAGAGAAATGCGAAGTTACCGTTTACAGTGATAGTTCTTACGCCCTGAACGCATTTTTAGAAGGTTGGATTTATTCGTGGATAGCCAAGGGTTGGACGAAGAAGGACGGCGAATTAAAAAATGTTGATCTTTGGAAACAGCTTCACGCAATAGTTTCAAAACACAAAGTAACCTTTATAAAAGTAAAAGGGCATAGCGATAACGAATTGAATAACAGGTGCGATATTGAAGCAAAGAACGCTATAAAAACTTTGAATCAATGCTAAAACACGAGAGGGGAAAGTAAATGCAAAAATGCAAATGTAAAATTCAAAAACTTGAAATGGGATTTCTTGCACTGTTTGCCGTTTCGCTTGCAATAACTATTGTGTTTGTCGCCCTTTATTTTGCAGGTGTTGTTGGCGATGTTTTGGGAATAACAGGTATAAATACTGCATTTTTCAGCGCATTTTTTATAGCGTGGTTTTGCGAACTTCACAAGCGCAAGGAAAAGCAGGCAAGAATAAATAAAATTAGAACATATTTGGAAAATAAACTTAAAGATGTGCTATGTGATTTTTATTCTCAAATCCGCCACATAAACGATGCAGGATTAACAGGTAGCAAATTTATGGCTGATATTTATAATTCCCCGCTGTTTGAAAGCAACGAGGAATTAGCGGATGCCTTAACGGACTCGCAGGTTCTCTATGATGTGATACTTATAAAAGAAATAAACGAATTTTATAAATATGCTGAGAATAAAGCAATTTTAAAAGACATTGTTGCCTGCCCCAAGATTATGAACGAACTGATAGATGACGGTGTTAAAGAGTTCGTTTCAAAAGCACTCAATTGGTACGAGGAACTCAAATCTCTAAACGCATTGAACGAGGACGAAATTTTTAGCGAAACGGAAGTTGAACTATTTAGCAAATTTAATTCGTCTTGCAAACAGCTGATTGAAAAAGTGAACAAGCAACCCAAAATCGGCGGTATAACTTCCGAAGATTATCGTGAACACCTCACACTAATTAAGTTTATTGCAGATTTCACATATGGCAAAATCAAGTTAGCCGAAGATATAAATAACCAAATTAACGAAATCATGGCAAAGGAATACGAACTGTATCTTACGGGCGAAACTATAGCCGATTTGTACTTTAAATGCAACAAAGACAGAAACGAAAAAACAGAAAAATGGGAAAAAGAAAACGGGGATAAACTTAAGCAATTATATAAAATTGTAAAAAGTTACTACGGGCAAAGAAGTTCCGTTCCTATAATTCTTCGCTTTTCAAGCCATAAGCTGTATTGTGAAAAATATGACTGTTTGAATAGTTTTTTAAATATAGAGTATGACAGGCAAAAAAAGTTTTTATCAAATACTACGGATATTGCAATGGAATTGTTTGATAAGAAATTTAAAGATTTTAACCAAAAAGATATAGACGATTATCTAAGTGAACAATCTGCGAAATACGAAGAGTAAAAATGAAAAGTTGAAATGCGTATTTAGAAGCCTTTTGTTGCAGTTGTTTAACGATTATGATATAATAAGGGGCAGAAAACACAAAACACTAAGCATTAAAAATTAAAATTTAACACAAAAAATAACCACAAATTATCAACCAAAAAATAACTATGAACGAAAAAATTAAAACGATAATTAACGATGCCACAGCGGTGGTTTCGCTTGTGAAATCACTGCGTGAGCTTAATGATGCACGCGTAAAATTTCTTGGCAGAAACGGCGAAATCACGAATCTTTTAAAGCTGTTAAAAGATGTTCCAAATGAGGAAAAGCCCACAATGGGCAAACGCTTAAACGATGTTCGCGTCAGCATTGAAACGATGCTTAAAGAAGCGGAAGATAAACTTTCTTTAATTGAAGCTAAGGAACGCGTAAAGGGCGAAACGCTTGATGTTACGCTTTCTAAAAAGGGGGGCAAGGCGTATCCGCAAGGCGCGCTTAATCCGCTAACCCTTATTAAAAATGAAATTACGGATATCTTCACAGGGCTTGGCTTTAGCGTTCTTGAAGGCCCCGAAATTGAATTTGAACATTATAATTTTACCGCGCTTAATATTCCCAAAGATCACCCCTCGCGGGATTCGTCCGACACATTTTATATTAACGATAAACTTCTTTTGCGCACGCAAACTTCGGCTACGCAGGTTCACACGCTTGAAAAGGGCGAACTTCCGATTCGCATAATTTCCCCGGGGAAAACTTACCGCCCCGATGACGATGCAACCCACAGCCCCATGTTTCAGCAGATTGAGGGGCTTGTGGTAGACGAACATATCACGCTTGCGGATTTGCAAGGATTGCTTCTTGAATTTGCAAAATCCTTCTTTTCTAAGGATACCAAAATCCGCTTCCGCCCCTCACATTTTCCTTTCACCGAACCAAGCGTTGAGGTTGATTTAAGTTGCCCCGCGTGTGGCGGAACGGCTTGTCGCATATGTAAAAACACAGGTTGGCTTGAACTTTTGGGCGCGGGGGTAGTTAATCCTGCCGTGCTTGAGTATTCGGGAATTGATAGCAAGAAGTACACAGGGATTGCGTTCGGCATGGGTGTTGAGCGCGCTTCCATGGTAAAATACGGCATACCCGATATGCGTCTTTTATTTGAAAACGACATTCGGATTTTAAAGCAATTCAAATAAAAATCCAAAATAAATTAAAAAGAATTCAGAATTATATATAAGTAAAAGGGAAAAAGAATCATGTTAGTGCCGATTAAATGGTTAAAAGAATTTGTAGATTTAAACTTAACGCCTAAAGAACTTGGGGACAAACTTGTGTCCGCAGGATTTGAAGTTGAGCGGATTAAGGACTTATCTTTGGATATTACCAATGTGCAAATAGGGCGGATAATTTCAATCGCAAAGCACCCGAATGCGGATAAACTTGTTATCTGCAAAATGGACATGGGTGATAGAGAACTGCAAATTATCACAGGGGCTACGAATGTATCAGAGGGCGATATTGTGCCTGTTGCGCTGGACGGCGCGCACCTTCCTTGCGGAAAAGATATCAAGGCAGGCGCAATCCGCGGTGAAAAATCTGAAGGTATGCTTTGCGGTGGCGAAGAACTTGGATTAACCGAAAATGATTATGCGGGCGCAGGGTGCGATGGAATTTTGATTTTGGATAAATCCGCAAAAATCGGCGAAAATATTAACGAACATTTGGGGCTTAATGATTTCGTGCTTGATATATCCATAACCGCAAACCGCATGGAAGCGCACAGCGTGTACGCAATTGCAAGGGAAGTTTCCGCGGTAACGGGCGCACAGCTTAAACCGCTGAACCTTAATTTTACCGCCTCAAAATCGCACGAAGTCAGCAGTGCGGTAAGCGTGGCAAACGCTGAACCAAAACTTTGCCCAAGATATATGGGCGCGCTTGTTAAAAATATAAAACTTTCTCAATCGCCTGCAATTATTAAAAACAGGCTTCGCGCAGTGGGTGTGCGCCCGATTAACAATATTGTAGACATAACTAACTATGTGCTTTTTGAAGTGGGGCAACCTCTGCACGCATTTGATTTAAGCACAATTAAAGGCGAAAAAATCGTTGTCCGCCGTGCTAAAAAAAGTGAAAAAATCACCGCATTAGACGGAAAAACATATGTTTTATCAAAAGAAAACCTGCTTATTGCAAATGAAAAAGAGGGCATGGCTATTGCGGGTGTTATGGGCGGAAAAAATTATTCCGTAACGGAAACCACAAAAGATATTGTGCTTGAATCCGCAAGGTTCGCGCGTGACAATGTGAGGGCAACTTCCAAAGCATTAAACCTGCGTTCAGATTCCTCACAAAGGTTTGAAAGGGGTGTGGACTTTAGTTCTCAAGAAGTGGGATTGAAGCGCGCGCTTGCGCTTATCCATGAATTCGGTTTCGGCGAAATCGGGGGAGGCATTTTGGACGATTTCCAAAATAAGCCAAACGAAAAAATTATCAAATTTTCTGGTGCGGATATTGAATATATCCTTGGTGTAAAAATTGAGGACGCTGATATTATCAAAATCCTCAATTTTCTGCAAATCCCCGTAAAGCAAAGCGGAAAGGCTTTTACCGTAATTGTGCCACCGTTCAGAGAGGACATTTTTGGTGTAAACGATATTGCGGAAGAACTAATAAGAATTTACGGCTATGAAAAAATTACGCCCACGCTTTTAAAAAGCGCAGGCACACTAAAAGGCGGAAAAAACTCAGAACAAAAAACCAATGATAAAATTAAAAATTTCCTTGTGGGCAAAGGTGCTTACGAGATTTTAACTTATTCATTCGTAAGCCCCAAAATTTACGATATGTTGCTTTTGCCTGAGGATAGTCCTCTCAGAAACGCAATCGTTATTTCTAATCCTCTTGGTGAAGATTATTCCGTTATGAGAACCACGCTTTCCGCAGGAATGATTAAAGCATTAGCCAAAAACAGCCCCAAAACCTGCCGTCTTTTTGAGGTGGCAAAAGTGTTCTTGCCTGTTTTTGATAAGAAGGGCTACCCCACGGAAACCAATACGCTTGTGATTGGTTCGCTTGGCGAAGAAAGTTTTTATTCCTTTAAGGAAATAATAGAGGATTTGTGCGAAGTGCTAAGAATTGAGGGAATTTCATATGAAAAACATATGATTTCATATATGCACGAGGGCAGATGCGCCAAGATTATGCTTGGTGGCGAAACCTGCCTTGGATATTTCGGCGAAGTTTCGCTTGCCTCAGCCGAAAAATTCGGGCTTGATAAAAGGGTGTATGTTGCAGAAATAAATTATGAGATTCTTCTTGCGCGCGCAAAGGATTTCGGCGGATTTAAGGTTCAATCTAAATATCCTGCAATAGAGCGCGATTTAGCGTTAATTTGCGACAACGAACTTCCTGCAAGTGAAATACTAAGCGCGTCAAAGCGCGGTGGGGGCGGATTGGTTCAATCGGTAGAAATCTTTGATGTGTACACGGGCGACCAAGTTCCTGCGGGCAAAAAGAGCGTGGCAATCCGCTTCGTATTCCAAAGCGATAAAAAGACACTAACCGATAACGAAGCCGTTTATTTCACAAATAATATCCTCAAAGAATTAAATAAAATCGGCGCAACTCTAAGATAATTATTGCAACTATAAAAAATATAAGTATTCTAAAAATAAGCCTAATTAAGAATACTTAAAAATCGGTATTCAAACGGTATTCAGTATGGATTTAAAAACAATTAAGGCACTTGAATTCCCAAAAATTCTTGACGCGGTTGCATTTTTTGCAAGCGGTGAAGCCTCGCGTGCAAAAATTAAAGATTTGCTTCCTATGAATAATCTTGCTGAGGTTAATTCTGCGCTAAATGAGGTTAGCGAAGCGGATAAGGTTCTATATCAGCACGCGTCCAATATATCTTTTGCGTTTGACGATGTAAGCACAATTTTAAATAAGGCGGATGTAATGTCTGTGCTAACCATGGGCGAAATTTTAAAGGTTGGCAGGCTTTTAAGAACTTCGCGTAATATCCGCAATTCAATCACTAAGATTGCAGACGACACCATAACCGCGCTTAAAGAACACGCAAAAAGCATTTTTCAAGATAAGGATTTAGAAGATTTAATTGATAAAGCGATAATTTCCGAAAGCGAAATGAGCGATAATGCTTCCTCTGAACTTCGTTCGCTAAGAATCAAAATTAAGCGCGCGGGCGATGCCATTAAAACCAAGCTGTATCATTATGTTAATTCGCAGGAATATTCAAAATATTTGCAGGATAACATTGTTACAATCCGCGGTGATCGCTATGTAATCCCCCTAAAGGCGGAACACCGCAGTGCAATCCCAGGGTTGATTCATGATCAAAGTGCTTCGGGACAGACGATTTATGTTGAACCTATGGCGATTGTGGAAATGAACAATTCGCTTAAAATGTTGCTGATTGAGGAAGAAAATGAGATTGAAAGAATCCTGAAAGAATTCACTTTAAAAATCAGTATAAATGTGCCGTCTTTAAAAATTTCATATGAAAAAGTGGTGCATTTGGATACTGTTTTCGCAAAAGCAAAGTATTCCTATAAGCACAAATGTATAATGCCAGTAATTAACGATAGGGGGATAATCAATATCCGAAAGGGCAGGCATCCGCTGATTCCTGAGGATAAAGTCGTACCCACAGATATTTTTCTTGGCAAGGATTTTGATATGCTTTTTATCACAGGCCCGAACACAGGTGGAAAAACAGTTGCGCTTAAACTTGTGGGGCTTTTGCAGGTTATGGCACTTTCGGGGCTGTTCGTACCTGCAAGCGGTGCGGAATTAAGCCTGTTCTCAAATATATTTTCCGATATCGGTGACGAACAAAGCATTGAGCAAAACCTATCCACATTTTCGTCCCACATTGCAAATATCGTTAGAATTTTAAAGGATATTAACAGCAAAACACTGATACTTCTTGACGAACTTGGCGCAGGCACAGATCCAACCGAAGGTGCTTCGCTTGCAACCGCAATATCCACATATATAAAGGAAAGCGGTGCAAAGGCGGTTATCACCACGCATTATAACGAACTTAAGGAATACGCAGTGGTTACGGACGGAATTGAAAACGCAAGCATGGATTTTGATCCTGTATCGTATAACCCCACATTCCGCCTTGTGGTAGGCACCCCAGGGGCGTCCAACGCAATCCTTATTGCCAAAAAACTTGGGTTGAATCAAGAAATTTTGAAGCTTGCCGAGGACGGAATTAAAGGCGGAAAACTTGAATTTGAAAATGTTCTTCAGTCCCTTGAGCGGGCGAGGCGCGGTGCAATTGAGAATGAGGAAAGAACCGCGCTTGCTTTAAAGTCCGCGGAAGATATGTTTAAAAAAGCAAGCGAGGAAAAAGATAAACTTTTTGCCCAACGCGAAAAGCTGAACGAAAATGTGCGCAAGGAAACAAAACGGCTTGTGGAAGAAGCAATGCTTGAAGCAGACGAGATTATTGAAAGCATGAAAGAAATGCTAAATAACCCCACAGAAGAAAAGCTGTTTAAAACGCGCACAATGCGGAAATCATTAAATAAGTATGTGGTGATTGAAGAGAACGAATTCAAGAATTTTCATATGAAAACAGACGAAAACGCGCCCCTAAACACGGGCGATAAGGTGTTTATTAAATCTGCCAAGGTTGAGGGCGAAATTATCTCAATCAATGCCCAAAAGGGCGTAGCGTCAGTAAAACTTGGCAAGCTGACTTCAAACTTCAAGCTAACCGAACTTGCAAAAATCACAAGCGGGTTGAAGTAAAAAGTAAAAACGGTGGAATCTAAATCTCATTATTAATTCCTAATCCCTAACCCCTAATCCCTAAGTCAATGATATTTCTTGATAACGCAAGCACAACTAAATGTTCTGATAGCGCACTTAAAGTTTTAAGTGCGTTTAGTTGTGAAAATTTTTATAATCCGTCCGCCATGTACAAAAACGGTGCAACCGTTAAAAATGAAATTGAAAATGCGCGCGAGGGCATTTTAAAACTTTTAAAGGGTGACGGCGGAATTGTTTTTACCTCAGGCGGTACGGAAAGCAACAACCTTGCTTTATTCGGCGCAAAAAAGGCTAACGGTTCGCGCATAATCGTTTCGGATTTAGAGCATTCGGCTGTGTATTATCCTGCAAAACGATTGAAGGAACTTGGGTATGAAGTTGTGTTTTGCCCGATAGACGAAAACGGCGCGGTTATATTTGACGAATTTAAAAAACTTTTAACAAATAAAACCGCACTAATCTCAGTGGTTCATGTAAGCAACGAAACAGGTGCGGTAAACGATATTAAGAAATTGTGCGCCGAAGCAAAGAAGATAAATCCGAATGTTATTTTTCATAGTGACGGAACTCAGGCGTTCGGCAAAATTCCGATAAACCTAAGAAGCCTTGGCGTGGATATGTATTCAGTATCCGCACACAAAGTTTACAGCGCAAAAGGCACAGGCGCGCTTTTTGTGAAGAAAGGAATTCAGCTTATGCCGTTATTATTTGGCGGTGGGCAGGAATCCGGCGTTCGTTCAGGCACTGAAAATGTGGGTGGCATTATGGCGTTTTCATGTTCGGCGCATGAAACCGTGGCTTTGCTTAAGGAAAATGCCGAACTTGCCTCAAAACTTAAGAGTTCTATTTTAAGCCAAATATTAGAATACTCTGAAATTAAGATTCTTTCACCTGAAAACGGTTCGCCGTACATTTTATCCTTAACCTCAAACGCGGTTCGTGGTGAAGTTATGCAACACGCGCTTGAATCAAGAGGCATTTTAATCGGCACAGGTAGCGCGTGCGCGTCCAATAAGCAAACAAGGCGCGTTCCAGACGCGTTAAAACTTAAAGGCGAGTATCAATACGGCATTATGCGCATAAGTTTCGGCGCGCAAAATACCATTGAAGAAATTGGCGAGTTTATAAAAGAATTTAAATCCACTTATGAAGAGTTGAGGAAGATTAAAAATGGATAACACAAATTGCATTTTACTTAGGTTCGGCGAACTGTTTTTAAAAGGCGGAAACAGGGCGTATTTTGAATCTGTTTTAATTAAAAACATAAAAAGCGCGCTTAAAGGCTTTAAATTTAAGTTCGTTAAAAGCCAAGGCAGATATTACATAGAGGAATTTCCTAATGAGGATTTAGAGGAAATTATATCCTTGCTTACAAAGGTTTTCGGGCTGTACAGCTTAAGCCCCGCTTATAAGATTAAAACCGACATAGAAGAGATTAAGAAACTTGCAGTTAAAATTTCGCCTGCTGAAGGCAAATTCCGCGTAACGGTAAATAGGGCAGACGCAAGCGTAAACATGAGATCTATGGACATTGCAAGGGATATAGGTGCGGAAATGTTTATGAGTTCTAACCGCCTTACTGTAGATTTATTTAATTATGATTTTGAACTAAGCGTAGATATGCGCGAAAACGGATTTTCATATGTTTTTTACAAGAAAATCGCGTGCGCAGGGGGGCTACCTTACGGCACGGGCGGTAGGGCGGTGCTTCTACTTTCGGGCGGAATTGATAGCCCTGTTTCAGCCTACCAAATGGCAAAGAGGGGGGTAATTATCCACGCGGTGCATTACCATAGCTTTCCTTACACAAGCGAACTTGCGCTTCAAAAGGTTCATGACATTGCAAAAAAACTTGCACCTTACATTCCCGATATGCGTTTAACTGTTGTGCCGTTCACGGATATTCAAACCGAAATTCACAAAAATTGCCCTTCGGATTTTATGATTACAATCATGCGCCGTTTTATGATGCGGATAGCCGAACGCGTGGCAAAAGAGAACGGCGCAGGCGCACTCATTACGGGCGAAAGTTTGGGGCAAGTTGCCTCACAAACGATTGAAAGCATTAACTGCACTAATGCGGTAGTTTCGCTTCCTGTGTTCCGTCCGCTTATCGGCATGGATAAAGAGGATATAATTGCTATAGCAAAAAAGATAGACACATATGAAATCAGCATACGGCCACACCAAGATTGTTGCACCGTATTTCTTCCCAAAAATCCCGTCATTCACCCCAAACTTAAGGACGCGGAAGTTTATGAATCTAAACTTGATATAACCGCGCTTGAAGATTCCGCCTTGCAAAAATCTTAAAGTTTCCTTATTGCCTAAAGACGAAAAGGGAAAATTATCCCAAGCTAAAACCGCGATTTGAACCGCGCTTGAAATAAAAGAAATCAAAGGGAATTTCATAATCAAACGGCTGAGGTTCAAAGTGTTCTGAATATTCTTTCGGCGCAAACTTGGCGTTAAATATTTCATATTTTCTAAAGTGTTGAGGCGTGTGCCTGTTTGCAAGCAGTAGCTTATTTTCCGCGTCTGAGGCGTACGAATCAATCTCAAGTTCAATAATTCCATATGGAATTTTAAAAGGTTTGGGGGTTTTCATGCCTTCATATAGATATTTACTCATAGAGGCTGGGTGCGCACCGCCTGTTACGCTTTTCTCAAGGCGCGTGTCTTTTTTACCACTTAAGTTACCGAACCACACGCAAACGGTTGAATCTGCGGTATAAGATAAGCACCAAGCATCGCTGTTTTGTTCGGAATTGTCATAGCCCGAAGTTCCTGTTTTTCCTGCTATGGGATACGGCAAAGAATTGAGTTTTTTGGCAGTTCCTTTCTTAACCGTATCAGTAAGCATATCGGTTAGAAGGTAGGCGGTTTCTTGGCTTACGGCAGACTTCGCTACTAAATGCTTTTCTAAATAATCGGAATGTTTATATAAAACCTTGCCGTTGCTATCCGTAATTTTTTCCACAAATCTTGCCTCTTTATATATGCCAAGATTTGCAATACACATATAGCTTTCGGTTATTTCTTTAAAAGTTACACCCTTACTCATTCCGCCAAGCGCAAGGCTTAAGCCGTCCCCGTCCTGAAACGAAAGCCCCATTTTTTCAGCGATATACTTGCAGTAGTCCACGCCGACTTCGTCAAGAAGCCTAACCGCGACTGCGTTGCTTGAATTGATTATCGCACCGCGGATATCCGTAACACCGCGGTAAACACCGCCGTAATTCTTGGGCGAATAACCGCCGATATTCACGCGTTCGTCAAGAACTTTCGTGGCAGGGGAAACATAACCCAAATCAAGCGCAGGCGCGTACACCGCCTGAGGCTTAATGGCGGAAGCAGGGGAACGGCGGATATTTTTTATAGAACCGCTAAAACTTGCGGATAAGGCAAGCACGCCACCGCTTTTGTTATCCGTAACCATTGAAAGATATTCCGCGCTTCCTGCCGTAAATTTTCCGCTTTCATATGCTAAATTCATATGTTTTTGCAGTTTTTTATCCTGAAAAGTGTATATGTTTAGCCCAAGTGCCACGGCGGTTTTTTCGCTAATTTTTAAAATTTGAGAGGCTTCCTCAAGTGCCGATAGGGCGTAAGTTTCTTTTGCAGTTGCCTCATTTATTTTGCTTGGCTTACTATAAACATACTTAATTGCTTCGCCATATTCCTTTTCGGATATTGCCTTATTTTTAAGCATAATCTTAAGCACGGTATTCATTCTTTCGCCTGAGTTTTCAGGATTTACGATAGGGGAATAGCGGGACGGATTTTTTACCGTGCCTGCAAGAATTGCCGATTCGGCAACGGACAAATCTATAGGCTTCTTATCAAAGATTTTTTGCGAAGCATCTGTGATTCCGTAAATCCCACCGCCGAAATAAATAACATTTAAGTAGAGTGTAATAATCTCATTTTTGGTTAAATTTTTCTCTACAAGTTTGGCAAGTTTGTGTTCTTTTAGCTTGCGTTCATATGTTTTTTCTTGAGAAAGATACACATTTTTTACTAATTGTTGCGTAATAGTGCTTGCGCCTTCGCGGGTATAGCCTGATTTTATATTGCTAACCACCGCACCGCAAATCCTGATATAGTCAACACCGCCGTGCTTATAAAACCGTTTATCCTCAAGGGCAACAAAAGCATTAATCACATTTTCGCTTATTTCACTATAGTTTGTAAATTCGGAATTTAAGGCACGGTAGGGCAACGCTTCGCCGTCCGCGCTGTAAATTACAGATTTCGCATGAGGTGCTTTTAGCGCGCTAATATCAAGCGAAACTTCATTTGTTACAGCAGAATAATAAACCGCGCCAAGAACGCATGCAAGAACAACAGCAAACAATAGCGAAACCGGCAATATAAGAATAATCTTTTTTGTGCGCTTGCCTTTGGCTTTCATGTGAATTAGTATGAGAAATCACATGAAATTTATGAGAGAAAGTACGAAGTACAAGGTACGAAGTACGAATTATGGATTAAATAACTAATGAGTTTTGTAATCAATCGTTTGCGCTAATTAACTTTGATATGTATATGTGCAGAATTGAGGCAGGAATGAACTTAGAATACTCTAAAACTACCGCGAAACAAAGTTAGAATACTTTGTAAAAGCCACGGGGAATGTACAAGAGGGTAAAATTCACACTTAAATATCTTTTCGCAAAAGACAGCTTTTGCGAAAAGATATGGGCAAAAAGAATAGAATAGTAGGCAAAACGGTACGGTAATGTTGCGATTCGGACGGATTATTATATCTTTCCGCCATTGTGCGCTGTGCGCTGTGCGCTGTGCGCTGATTTCTTCATTTCTTCTAATATCTTTTGTAGTGCAATCTTTGCATGATTATAGTTTAGCGAACCTTGGAAATATGCGATATAAGGTTCTCTTATGGGTGCGTCTGCGGTGAGTTCTATTGAACCGCCTTGAATGAATGTGCCTGAAGCCATAATAACTTCACTTGTGTAACCCGGCATTTCGCACGGATACGGCGTCACAAAGCTATCTATAGGCGAGGCGTATTGAACCGCGCGGACAAATGAGATTAGTTCATTTTCCGAATTAAACTTAATTGCGCGGATTATATCCTTTGGCACTGTGCTTAAATCGGGGCTTACGGCGAATCCTAATTCTTTAAAGGTGCGCCCTACTAAAACACTTGCTTTTAAAGCGGATTCCACCACGGCAGGCGCGTTAAAAAAGCCTTGGAAAAACGGCAGATATGAAGCATTGTAAGAACCCACTTCTGTACCAAGGGACGGCGCGGTTAGCCTATTTGAAATGGCGTCTACAAGGCTTGCTTTGCCTGCATAATAACCGCCTGTGGGCGCAAGCCCGCCCCCTGGGTTTTTGATTAAAGAACCCACGATAATATCCGCCTCTGCCGAAAGCGGTTCTTCTCTCTCAACGAATTCGCCGTAACAATTATCCACAAAACATATGCTTTGGGGCGAATATCTTTTCGCAAAATCAACCAAAAGGGCGATTTCAGAAATCGGCAAGGCTTCGCGCCACGAATACCCTCTTGAACGCGTAATAAAAATTAACTTAGGTTTTTTCTTCAATAAATAAGCCTTAATCTTGTCATAATCAACCTTGTTATCTTTAAGCTCTATTGCTTTGTATTTAATGCCGAAATCTTTAAGCGAACCCACATTCTCACCGCTGATAACGCGCATAAGCGTATCATAAGGATTTCCCGTTACGGATAACACTTCGTCATTTGGCTTCAATAGTCCGAATAAGGCAACCGTTAATGCGTGCGTACCGCTTGCAATGTTCGGCGAAACAACCGCTTTCTCAGCACCGAAAGCCAAAGCAAAAACTTCGGATAATGCTTCCTTGCCTAAATCGCCGTAGCCGTAACCTGTGGTGGGTGAAAAATGGCGGTAAGAAATTTTCGCGCTTCTGAACGCGCTTAAAACCTTAGCTTGGTTATAAAGTGAGATTGCCTCAATCTCTTTAAATACCGCCAAAGACTGAGTTTCTGCCCTTTCAATTATCTGTAAATCGTTCATTATTAGAAGTCCTATTTTATGTTGATTTTTAGAATACTTTAATTTGTGCCTCAGGATACTGATTATAGAACCAAGTTTCCTGTCGTTTTGCGTAATTCCGCGTGTTTTTCTTAATCAGTTCGCAAACCTCATTTTCGGTAAGTGTGCCGAAGAAATGATTTTGCCATTCCTTGTAGCCGATTCCCTGCATACTTTGCATATCAAATGTTACGCCCACATCAAGCAATCCGCGCACTTCCTGCTTTAGCCCTGAAAAAAACATTTTATCAACCCTATCATTTAAGCGTTCGTAAAGTTTTTCCCGCGGGGAAACTTTTAGCACAATTAAATCATAATTTGAAATTTTCTTTTTAAGACTATCGCCTTGCGCGGAATAAGGCTTGCCTGTGGTTCTTAAAACCTCTACCGCACGGATTACTTTCCTTACATTGTTCTTATGGATTTTTTCACCGCTGGTTGGATCGTTATTTACCAACTCTTCGTAAAGCGAATCTATGCCAAAGGTTTCATAATGCTTGTAAAGCTGTTCTCTTAACCCCCCGTCCTCATGGTTGCCGTAACTTAATTCATATATGAGTGAGTTGATATAGAAGCCTGTGCCACCGCAAACTATGGGGGTTTTACCGCGTGAAGAAATTTCTTTTACCGCCCTTTCGGCGCGAACCATGTAATCCACAACCGTAAAATTCTCATGAGGTTCAACCGCGTCTATAAGGTGCTGAGGCACGGAAAGGTTTTTATCTTTGGCTGTGCCAATGTCTAAGCCTTTATATACCTGCATGGAATCTGCCGAAATAATTTCGCCGTTTAGTTCGCTTGCAACCTTTTCGGCATAAGCGGTTTTTCCCGTGCCTGTGGCACCGCCGATTATAATTAACTTATCCATTTCTTTTTAATTTTTGCGCGATTTCTCTTGCGCGGATAATAATTTTTTCGTTAATCCCTGCAAGCGAAGCAACCTCAATTCCAAGGCTTTTATCGCTTGAACCGTGCAGAATTTCATATGTAAATCGGCTATTTCCGTCCACTTTTGCATACAAATTCTTTACACCGAAAACCGAACTCTCAAGCCTTGCAAGTTCGTGGTAATGCGTGGCAAACATGGTTTTTGCTTTAATATATTTTGCTATAAATTCGGTTATTGCTTGCGCCAAAGAAAATCCGTCCTCATAAGAGGTGCTTTTTCCGATTTCGTCAAGCACGATAAAGCTATCCTTGGTTGCGCTGTTTAAAATAGACGACACCTCGCACATTTCCGCCATAAAGGTGCTTATGCCACCCACAAGGTTATCGGTGCTACCTGCGCGCGTGAAAATCCTATCGGTAAGCGGAATGCTCGCCAAGTTCGCAGGAACAAAGCAACCGATGTGCGCCATTAAAATTATAAGCGCGTTTTGCCTCATATATGTGCTTTTGCCACCCATGTTAGGGCCTGTGATTAAAAAGAAATTTGCGCTATCCGAAAAAACCGCATTGTTAGGAATAAATTTTTGCTTAAGATTTGCAGACTCAACCGTTGGGTGCCTGCCCGAAATGATTTCAAGATTTGCGCTTGATTCGTTAAGTATCGGCATTACATAGCCGTTTGCTTTTGAGGCCTTGGCGAACGCTGTTAAAATATCAAGTTCGGCAATCGCCATGCTATTGCTTTTAAGCGTAGAGATTTCGGTGGCAAGCATATCCGAAATGCTTTTAAAAATTTCCGCTTCAAGGCGCGCGGATTTCTCGCTCACATTTTCGCATAAGATTTCTAAATTTTTTAGTTCGGAATTAGAGTAAAAATTAAAACCGCCTTGCGAATTAACCGCGGTGAAACCATATGGAATCTTATGAGAATCAGACGAAGAGGCTTTAATTAAATATCCGTGCGCTTTGGTTTTAACGGCAGTTGCTTTTACATTAGGAATTGAAAAATTTTCAATTTTAATTTTCAAATCTTGTTCTTCTTTTCTCAAGAAATCAAGCTCACTGCTGTATCCGTCCTTTATGGTTTTGTCTGAATCCAAATCACTAATCGCGCTATCTAAAAGCGCATATATGTGAGGCAAGGGATTTAACCTAAAACCAATATCTCTTAAGTAATCATTGCTTATGTTTTTGAGTTCGCCCTTTATGCCACTGATTTCATTTAGGGATATTTGGATTGAAGCGCAGTCCTGCACGGATAAATTTCCATATGAAATTTTGCTTGCAATTCTCTCTAAATCCTTTATGTTTTCAAGCATAAAACATATGTTTTTAGCTAATTTTTCGTTAGAAAACAACTCATGCACTGCATTTAATCTATAATCAATAGTTGCCCTTTTGGTTAGCGGTTCGCTAATCCATTTTTTAATCAGCCTGCCCCCTGCGTTTGTTTTTGTTAAATCAAGAACACTTAAAAGGCTACCTGCCACTTTGCTTTCATTTAAAGATTTTAAGATTTCAAGGCTACGAATCGTGAGAAAATCCAAATCCATTACACCGCTAAAGTTTTTAACTTCTGGGTGCGAAATGTGGCTTAGTGTGCGCATTTGAGTTCGTGAGATATATGCAAGCAATCCACTTAAGGCTGGAATTATGCTTTCGCTTTGGTTTGAACCTACTAATGCGGAAACTTGGTGTACTGAGTAAAAATCTCTTATGTTTTCTTCGGCTTTACATATGTTAAAATGTGCGCCGTCAAACTCTGTGGGTGTGGTAAGCTGTTTTAGCTTTACTGAATCAAGTGATAACAATGCTTCACATATCTTTTTGGGTGCGATTATCTCAGACGGCGAAAGTTTTAAAAGAAAATCTTCCGCTTTTGTAATAGCGGTTATATGTCCACCCTCTTTAAATTCACACACATATAATTCACCTGTGGATATATCAACCCAAGAAATGCCCACAGCTTTTGCACATATAAAAACAGATGCAAGGAAGTTATTTGATTTGCCGTCAAGAAGTGAGTCCTCTGTAATCGTTCCCGCTGTGAACACGCGCGATATGTTTCTTTCAATTTTTTTATCCGCTTTTTTTTCTGCATTTGGGGCGGAAACGGGCGAATCACATATGTTTTGCTCGCAAACAGCCACCTTTTGCCCTGCTTTAATCAACCTTACCGTATATGCTTCAAGCGCGTGCTTTGGAATTCCGCACATAGGCGCATCACCGCGCCGTGTTAGCCTAAGCCCAAGGATATCTGAAGCGGTTATAGCGTCCTCAAAAAAGAATTCATAAAAATCACCGATTCTGTACACAAGCAACGAATCGGGAAATTGGCTTTTGAGTTCAAGATAATGCCGTGAAGTTTTGGAAAGTTTTTCTTCGTTCATTTTCCGCTTCTCTCTTTAGTTATTTCTTTTGTGATTTTATTTTGCAACGCTATCAGTTTAACTATTCTTGCCTTTTTAATTGCATAAGGAAGCTGTGGCATATTTGAGGCAACCGTACCCTTTCGCGGTGAAAAAACAAATGTGAAAGCACTTAAAAAGCGTACTTTTTCCACTAAGTCTACTGTAAACAAAAAGTCCTCTTCGGTTTCATTCGGAAACCCTACCATAATATCTGTGGTGATTTCTGTATTCGGTGAACCTGCGCGGATTTTTGAAATTATATCAAAATATTTTTCGCGCGTGTAACCGCGGTTCATTGCCTCTAAAATCCGGTTGCTTCCTGATTGGACGGGCAAATGGATTTTCTTTTCCACGC
>WQYD01000024.1 GCA_009781445.1 Bacillota bacterium
ATTTGATGCGCTTACTTCTCACGATATAACTTATGTGGGCATTATTCAAACGGCAAAGGCAATAGGGCTAACTAAATTTCCTGTGCCTTATGTGCTAACAAATTGCCATAATAGCCTTTGCGCCGTGGGCGGAACGATCAATGAGGACGATCATGTTTTCGGACTTTCCGCTTCAAAGAAGTACGGCGGAATTTATGTTCCTGCGAATCAAGCGGTTATTCACACATTTATGCGTGAACAGTTTGCAGGCGGTGGCAAAATGATTTTGGGAAGCGATAGCCACACACGATACGGCGCACTTGGTTGCCTTGGAATCGGTGAGGGCGGGCCTGAACTCGTGAAGCAGATTATCGGCAAAACTTACGATTTAATGTACCCCGATATTATCGGCGTTAAACTTTCGGGTGCGCCAAGGAAAGGCGTTGGCCCGCAAGATGTCGCGCTTTATATAATTAAGAATACCTTTAAATCTGGCTTTGTTAAGAACAAAATAATGGAATTTTTCGGGGACGGCATTAAAAATTTGCCCATGGAATTCCGCCACGGAATAGATGTTATGACTACCGAAACCACCTGCCTAAGCAGTGTGTGGGAAACAGACGAACTCACGAAGAAATATTTACAAACGCACGGCAGGGCGCATGAATTCAAAAAGCTATCCGCAAAGGGCGCGGAATATGACGGCTTGATTGAGGTGGATTTATCCAAAATTGAACCAATGATTGCGCTTCCTTTCCACCCAAGCAATGTGTACACGATTAGGGAACTTTTAGAAAATCCGCATGAGATTTTGAAAAAATGCGAAGAGGAAGGGCGCGAACTTTTAAATAGCAAGAATTTCAATTTAACCGATAAGATTACTAAGGACGGCAAAATAAAGGTTCAGCAGGCGGTTATTGCAGGTTGCGCAGGCGGTACTTATGATAACCTTTACGAAACTGCAAGCATTTTAAAAGGCAAGGCAGTGGGGGGCGATATTCAATTAAGCGTTTACCCCGGTTCGCAACCTGTACACCTTGATTTGGTTAAAAAAGGCATGATAGCGGAACTGATTAAATCGGGCGCGGTAATCAAGCCTTGCTTTTGCGGGCCGTGCTTCGGCGCAGGCGATGTACCTGCAAACAACGCGCTTTCAATAAGGCATTCCACAAGGAATTTCCCCTCGCGCGAAGGTAGCAAACCAAGCGATAATCAGATTGCTTCAGTCGCCCTTATGGACGCCCGTTCAATTGCGGTAACCGCGCTTAACGGCGGAATTTTAACCTCTGCGCTTAATTTTGATTACGATAACCGCATTAAGCCATTTGAATTTGACGGTTCGGTTTATAAGAATAAAGTGTTCAGCGGATTTAACCAAGAAAGCCCGAATGAACCTCTTATTTACGGCCCTAATATCGCCGATTGGCCCGAACAAATTCCTTTAACTGATAATATTATTTTAAAGGTAGCCACCGTAATCAATGACGCGGTAACCACCACAGACGAATTGATTCCCTCAGGCGAAGCGTCCTCTTACCGCAGTAATCCCTTAAGGCTTGCGGAATTTACCCTGTCGCGAAAAGCCCCCGATTATGTGGGCAAAGCAAAAGAGGTTTTGCAGGCGGAAACCGAAAGAAGAAAGACGGGCAAGCTAAATCACGAGTACACCAAGGCAATAGAATTGGTTGGCGGATTAAGCGGAAGTGTGTCTATCGGCAGTGTGATTTATGCAAATAAACCGGGGGACGGCAGTGCAAGAGAACAGGCCGCGTCTTGCCAAAGAGTGCTTGGGGGCTTAGCTAATATCGCCACGCAATATGCCACAAAACGGTACCGTTCTAACCTTATAAATTGGGGAATGATTCCTTACACTTACGATAACAGCGTGCCTCTTGAATGCGGTGATATAATTATTATTAAGAATGTAAAGCAAGGTTTAACCGATTTAAAAAGCGAAGCAAACATTGTTAGGAACGGCAAAGTTTTTAGCGTTCGGCTAACCTTGGACGCGTTTTCGGATACCGAAACAAGCATTTTGCTTGCAGGCTGTTTGATAAATAGGGATAGAACATAAAATGAGGATGCAGGTTGCAGGATTCGGGTTGCAGGGTTGGAATCTAAATATCATTATTGAATAAGTACGAAGTACAAGGTAGGAAGTACGAATTGTGGAATTATCCATAATTTGTATTTTATATTTCATATTTCATATTTTTCTTCAAAAAGGAATACCATGGAAGATAAAAAATACTTAACAAGAAAAAATTACATAACCTTTCCCCTTGCAGGAATGGGGCTGAACTTTATGGGTTCGTTTGTGAACACGGTTATATTGATTTTTTATACCGAAATTTTGCTTGCGCCTTACAAAGAAATTATCCCCATATTTGTGGTTATTTCGGTAATCACCGTGTGCGTGAATCTTTTTGATGCGGTTAACGATCCGTTCATGGGCATGATTATTGATCGCACAAGAACGCGGTTCGGGAAGATTCGCACCTTTCTTTTAATTACCATTATACCAATAAGTTTAATGACGGTGGTTTTATTCTTAGCACCTGCCAATGCTTCTTTAGGCGCAATACTTGCCTTTATTGTTATCACATATTTCGTGCAAAGCACTGTGTATAGCTTTTGCGATGTCCCTATGGCAGGTATGTCCGCCGCAATTACCCCCAATCCAGACGAAAGGGTTACTTTTATCACCGTGGTGCGCATAATCGGCCCGATAGGCGCGGCTTTACCGCTTGTGGCAATCACGATATATCAATGGATAGTAAAAATCCCCCCTGCCACAGATCCTTATTGGGCAGAAACGGGCTTAAGTTGGGCAACCGCCATAACTCAAAGGAATATAATTCTTGCAATCGTGGCGGGTGTTGTGGGTGGCGCGCTTTATTCACTCGCGTTTTTCGGGAACAGAGAACGCGTTGATGTTCTGAAGCAAGCACCGCCGAAATTCAAAGAAAACTTTAAAATTATCGCTGAGAATAAGCCTGCGCTTTTGTTCCTATTCTCAAATATACTGGGTGCATTAAGACCGCTTGCCGCTTTTATGGCAGGTTATGTGGCACTCGGAATGTTCGGCAACGATGCGGATTTAGTTTGGCTAAATGCGCTTTGGGCTTTCCCCGGATTTGCGTTCGTGTTCTTTAATCCTAAAATTTATAAGAAAATGGGTGGCAAAAAAATGTACTTAACCCTGACTTTTGCGGGGGCTTCATTGTGCATAATTTTTGGAATTATAGGGATTGCGGGTGGCTTAGCCGTGTTCGGAAGTTTTGCATTTTTAATGATTTATATGCTGTTTACAGGCATACCTTTCAGCATGGTAAGCAATATAAACGGTGTACTTCTTGCCGAAACGGTGGATTATATGGAATGGAAAACGGGCAAGCGCACAGACGCGGTTACAATGTCATTAAGCACAAGCCTTATGAAATTCACAGGGGCAATTCAAATGGGCATTGCTTTGCTTGCCCTTCAAGTTATCCGTTGGGTGCCTGTGGGTTCGCTAAATTACGCAGGGCAATCCAAAGCAACGCTTACAGGGCTTTTTGTGATAATTTCAATTGTGCCTGCCTTAGCCTGGATACTAAGCGCAATACCAATGTTTTTCTATAAATTTTACGGCGCAGAACGCGAAAGGATTTACAAAGAACTTTCCGAACGCCGTGCAGAAATAGCCAAAAACGAAGAGGACGCCGTCAAAACAACCGAAGTCGCACCGCAGGAAGCGTTGGCGGAAAGCGCAACGCATAATGAATCGTAATTAATATTTGCACTTATACTGTTGCAACTTTTAAGGCTTTTACTTTATAATTTAGCTATAACTATTATTTACCTGCCTTTATATTTAAATTAAAGGCAATAAAGACAAGGAGAACGCAAGTGGAAAAGAGATTGATGCTTGGTAACGAGGCTATCGCGCGCGGTGCGTGGGAAGCGGGGGTAAGAGTGGTTTCCGCTTATCCGGGAACGCCGTCCACAGAAATAACCAAGTACGCTTCCGAATATAAGGAAATGTACGCGGAATGGGCGGTTAATGAAAAGGTGTCCGCAGAGGTTGCTATCGGCGCGTGCTATGCAGGCGCGAGGGCAATGTGTTGCATGAAGCATGTGGGTGTGAATGTGGCGGCAGATCCTTTCTTTACCGCGTCTTACACAGGCGTGAACGGCGGTTTGGTTATTATCGTGGCAGATGAACCCGCCATGCACAGTTCTCAAAACGAACAGGATAGCAGATATTACGCAAAATCCGCGCATATTCCTATGCTTGAACCGTCAAACGCGCACGAGTGCAAGGAATTTGTGAAAATTGCATTCAAAATGAGTGAGGAATACGACACACCTGTTTTCGTAAGGTTAACCACAAGAACGGCGCACAGCCAAGGCTTTGTGAACATTACGGATAGGGAAGAACTTCCCTTAAAGCCGTATGTGAAAGATCCTAAAAAATATGTAATGATGCCGTTAATGGCAAGGGGCAGGCACATTGAGGTTGAAAAGCGCGAAATCCGCCTTGAAAAAGATGTGGAAAATTCACCGCTTAACACCGTGGAATTTAGAGATAAAAAGGTGGGAATTGTTTGTTCGGGCGCGGTTTATCAATATGTGAAAGAAGCAACTAACGCTTCAATTTGCAAGTTAGCGAATGTGTATCCCATTCCTGTGGGCTTTGTGAAAAAGTTTGCCTCTGAGGTTAGCGAACTTATAGTTTGCGAAGAACTTGAACCGTTTATTGAAGAAACCTTAAAGGTTCACGGAATTAAGTGCCACGGCAAGGAAATTTTTGGCAAGCAAGGCGAACTTTCGGTGGCTTCAATCAGAAATAAACTTTACGGAATTACCGTGCCGAATGCGGATTTAACCTTACCGCAACGCCCCCCAGTAATGTGCGCAGGCTGTTCGCACAGAAGCGTTTTTTACATACTTAAAAAATTAAAAGTGGTGGTATCGGGTGATATCGGTTGCTACACAATGGGTGCTTTGCCACCGCTTGAGGCAATGGATTTGTGCCTTTGCATGGGTGGCGCGATAACCATGGCGCACGGCTACGATAAGGCGCGTTCGCCCCACACTAAAAATATGGTTTCGGTTATGGGTGATTCCACCTTTGTTCACAGCGGAATCACGGGGCTTATCAATGCCGTTTATAATAAGGGGATAAGCACTCATTTAATTTTGGATAACGCAATCACAGGCATGACTGGGCATCAGGAAAATCCTGCCTCAGGCAAAACCATTATCGGCGAAGAAACCCACCTGCTTGATTTGGAACTTCTTTGCAAGGCGATAGGGGTTAAGAGGGTGCAGGTTGTGGACGCATTTGACTTAAAAGCAATTCAAACCGCGGTTAAAGAAGAAATGGCGAAAGACGAGGTTAGCGTGATAATAATCCGCCGTCCTTGCGCGCTTATGCTAAAAGGCGCAAAGCCGAACGGCATGAAGATTAACGAAAAATGCAAAAATTGCAAAGCCTGCATGGCAATCGGTTGCCCCGCAATTAGCAATAACAACGGCAAAATTAAGATAAATTCCGAACAATGCACTGCGTGCAAAGTGTGCGCAGGGCTGTGCGGATTTAACGCTATAGAAGAAATCAAATCTTAATATTATATAAGGTTAGGGAAATTGATTATGGAAAACAATTTAAATATATTGATCGCAGGCGTAGGGGGGCAAGGCACGCTTCTTGCAAGCAGAATCCTTGGTAGCCTTGCTTCCGAAATGGGGCTTGATTGCAAGGTTTCGGAAATTCACGGAATGTCCCAAAGGGGCGGAAGCGTAACCACTCATGTAAGGATTTCAAAGGAAGTTTTATCCCCTGTAATCACAGAGGGTGAGGCGGATTATCTTTTGGCATTTGAAAAGTTGGAAGCATTTAGATACCGCCATTATCTTAAAAAAAGCGGGCTTCTTATCTGCAACGATCAAGAGTTAATGCCCGTACCCGTTATAATCGGTGTGGCAAAATATCCCGAAAATATATTTGAAAAACTTAAAGCGGAAGGCTTTAATGTTAAAATTATAAGCGCGCTTGCACTTGCCAAAGAGGCAGGTAGCATTAAAACCGTGAATGTGGTTATCTTGGGCGCGGTTATGAAAATCATGGGTGTGGATTACAAAACTGCGGTTAGGGTTGCCGAAGCGGTTGTTCCCAAAAAATTGTGGGAAGTGAATAAAAAAGCATTAGAATTAGGATATCAATGTACTATCAAGAGCGTTTAGAATGTATGGCGCGTGAGGAAAAGCGCGCGCTTCAAAGTGAAAGGTTAATCAGCACGGTTAAGCTGGTTTATGAAAGTGTTCCTGCGTACCGCAAAAAAATGGATCTTGCAGGGGTTAAGCCGTGCGATATTAAGTCTATCAGCGATATAGTTAAATTGCCGTTTACCACCAAGCAAGATTTGCGGGACGGCTATCCTTTCGGTATGTTTTCAGCCGATATGGAAGATATTGTGAGGGTTCACGCGTCAAGCGGAACTACGGGCAAACTCACCGTGGTGGGTTACACGGAAAACGATATTAAAATTTGGGCTGAGTGTTGCGCGAGATCTTTAGCGGGCGCAGGCGGTACTAAAAAATCCTTGCTTCATGTGGCTTACGGCTACGGGCTTTTTACAGGTGGCTTGGGGCTTCATTACGGCGGTGAGCTTTTGGGGCTTTCGGTTGTGCCTGTTTCGTCTGGAAACACAGCGCGCCAAATTCAGCTACTAAAGGATTTTAAAACTGATATAATCTGTTGCACCCCCTCTTACGCGGTTTTCCTTGCAGACGAATTGGAAAAAGCAGGCGTTGATCCCAAGGAATTAAGTTTAAAATCAGGGCTTTTCGGCGCAGAACCGTGGACTGAGGAAATGCGTAAAGATATTGAAAAAAGGCTTAATTTAAAGGCGTACGATATCTATGGGCTTTCCGAAATCCTTGGGCCGGGGGTGGCAGGCGAATGCGAAAAGCAAAGCGGTTGCCACATTTGGGACGATCATTTTTACCCCGAAATCGTACATGAAAAAACCTTAAAGCCCCTTGCAGACGGCAAGGCGGGCGAACTTGTGTTTACCACGCTTACCAAAGAGGGTATACCTCTTATAAGGTATCGCACGCGCGATATCACCGCTATCACAAATGAACCCTGCCCCTGCGGAAGAACTTCGCCGAGGATTAAAAGGATTGCAGGGCGTTCAGACGATATGCTGATTATCCGCGGTGTAAATATCTTCCCTTCTCAAATTGAAAGCGTGCTTATGTCGGCAGATAGCAGGGTTGCCCCCCACTACCATATTATTACGGATAGGGTAAATAACCTTGATATTTTGGAAATAGAAGTTGAGCTAAATGACGGCGCGAACTTTGACGAAATTAAAACCGTGGAAGAAATCACAAAAAAACTAACTGTAGAAATCGCCTCTGCAATCAGCGTTGTGCCTAAGGTACGCCTTGTGTCCACAGGTAGCATTAAGAGAAGCGAAGGAAAATCAGTTAGGGTAACCGATAGAAGAAAATCATAACGCTAAGGCGCGTGCAAGGAGGGAAAATGCTTGTAAATCAAATTTCAGTGTATCTTGAAAACAGGACGGGAAGGGTGGCAGATTTTTCCCGCGTGCTTTTTGAGGCAGGAATAAATATTAAAACAATGTCTATTGCAGACACTGCCGAGTACGGCATTTTGCGCGCGGTAACGGATAATAATGATAAAGCGGTAAGCATTTTAAAGCAAAACGGCTTTAACGCTTCGTCCACAAATCTTGTGGGCTTTGAAGTTCAAGATAAAGCGGGCGAAATGTTTAAGGTTTTAAAAATCCTTGAAAATGCTTCCATAAATATCAGCTATCTTTATTCCTTCACAAGGGAAACGGATAAATCCGCAATAATCCTTTTAAAGGTAAGCGATAATGAAAAGGCGTTAACCGCCATGGCGGAAAACGGCGTAAAGGTATTTGGTGGATAATCTCAAAGCACAGCTAAGGAATAAGGCAAAAGAGATTATTGTAGCGGATATTGCCGAAAAAACCGCAATAATTGTAGCCAAGGCTACCAAATTACCGCAGTTTTTAACCGCGAAATCCGTTTGCTTTTATATGGCTAAAGGTTGCGAACCAAATCTTAATGCGCTTATTGAATTATCGTTCGCTTTAGGCAAAGAGGTTTTTGTGCCAATAACCTCAGATATTATCAGGCTTGCAAGGATAGACAGCGAAACCCAATTTGTAAGCAAAAAGTTTAATATCAAAGAACCACTAAACCCTTGCGTAGTTGATATTATTCCAAGTATTATGTTTATCCCTATGGTTGCTTACGATTCTTCACTTACTAGGCTTGGGCATGGTAAAGGATATTACGATAGGTTTTTAAAAGATAAAGCAACCTTTAAAATCGGTGTTGCTTTCAGTGATTTTGAGGTAGAAAAAGTTCCAAATGATTGCCATGATATAAGCATGGATATAATTATAGCTGATAAATAAGTGCAATATGAGAATAATAGGCGGAAAATTTAAAGGGCGCACCCTTATTAGCCCTCAAGGTAATGCGGTAAGACCAACCACAGATAGAATTAAGGAAGCAATCTTTAACCTTGTGCAAAATGAGGTGCTGGGGGCTAAGGTTCTTGATTTGTTTTCGGGTAGCGGTGCAATCGGCATTGAGGCACTTTCGCGCGGTGCTAAAAGTGTGGATTTCGTGGATAACGCTAAAATTTCCATAGACGCGCTTTCCAAAAATCTTGAAAAAGTGCAGGGCGAAGTAAGCGTGGTATTTAGGGATTACCGTTCAGCCTTGTCTGATTTTGCCTTAAGGGGGCATGAATACGACTTAATATTTTTAGATCCCCCTTATAATAAAAATATTGAATCGGACGCACTTAAAATAATTTCGGATAAAAATATTTTGAGTGCCAACGGCACAATAATTCTTGAAAGGGATAGGGGCGCGGAAGCATTTATTCTGCCCAAAAATCTTGCGGAAGTTGATTCGCGTGATTACGGCGGAACAACGATTAAGCTAATCAAACGCGCCACCAAATGCGCCCTCACAGGCACATTTGACCCTTTTACTTCGGGGCATTTTTACCTCTTGGAAAAGGCACTTCGGGAATATGATATTTGCTATATCGCGCTTTTGAATAATCCTGATAAAGAACCGCTTTTTCCTATAGATAAGCGCGTGGCGATTATTGAGAAAAGTGTAAAGGAATTTAAAAAGCGCGTAAAGATAATTCCATTCAGCGGTACGGCTATTGACTTTTGCACGGAAAACGGTATAGAATATATTGTGAGGGGTGTAAGGGATAAAAAGGACACCGCTTATGAAAACGAAATGGCGGAATATAACCTTAAAAACGGCGGTATTAACACAATTATTTTTGAGGCAAACGAAGCAAGCGTAAGCAGTTCTTTGGTTCGCGAAAAACTTAAAGAGGGCAAGGACATATCGGGGCTTGTGTGTGACGGCGCGAAAAAGGAAATTCTTAACGGGGTACGAAAATGGAAGATTTAGACGATTTAATTTTACAGCTTGAAAATGAAATTTCTCACGCAAGACGCCCCATGCTTTCCGCAGGGGTAATCGTGGATTCCGAAAAAATGCTTGGCATTATTCAAAGGATAAAGGAACTGCTTCCCGATTCCGTGGCAGAGGCAAAGTACATTATTGCCACCTCTGAAAAGCGCAGGCAGGACGATATTCAGCACGCGCAAAACATGGTTATTAACGCGAAACAACGCGCGCAGGAAATAGTGAACGAGCATCACATTGTGGCGCAAGCGCGCTACGAGGCAGACGGTATTGTGAAAAACGCAAAGGAATATGCCAACCGCATTGTAAGCGGTGCTAACAGGGAAATTTATGAGCTTTTAACCGAAACGGAACTTCATATTCAAAAATCTTTAACCCTAATTTCCAATGCGAAAAAGGGCGGTGCTTCGCCACCGCAAGGGGAATGATTTTTTAGTGCGCACCAATTAAAACACAAAAAAACAAACCGCATAAGCCAAGCAAAAACTTATAAACGCTTGGCTTATTTTTGTTAGAAAAATATATCTAAACTTAATTTTACACTTGGATAAAAATGCAGACGATTGAAGAATCACGGATAATCCGCCAAAGGAAATTAACGCGGAAAGCAAAGGGACAACAAGCCTTAAATTGCCTATTTCTGAAAGGAAAAGCGCACCGCGCGTAACCTCAATTAAGCCCACAAGAACGCCCGAAGAAACCTCTTTTTTCACGCCGATTTTGCTTAAAATTTCTTGCGCAAAATTTAGGATTTGCGCGTGCTGTAAAAACACGGTAACCATTCCGAACACCGCAATCAGCCCGCCTGCCACCGCCACGGCAAACACACCGCTGTTCACAGCTTCACTCAAAACCCCATCATAGCTTTTTGGCGTCAGCGGTTTAAGTTCACTTAAAGGGGGGCTTTTGGGCTTAAATAATATGCCGTTTAAAATCGCGCCTGCAAAGTGCGTAAGCAAAATTATCAGCCCCGCAAGGTAATTATTTAAAAACCCAACTGCCACCGTTCCCAAAATAAACAAAGGGCCAGAAGTGGAAGAAAACGCAATTATGCCCTTAGCTTCCGCGCGTGAAATTAAGCCGTTTTCATATGAATCCGCTGTGATTTTCGCCCCCACAGGATAGCCCGAAAGCAAACTCATAATCAGCACATATCCGCCTATCGGCGGTGCATTAAACATATGTTTCATGGGCTTTTTCATGAGTTTCGCTAACCCGTCCGCCCCGCCCAAAGAAGTAAGCAATTTGGTAAAAAAGAAGAAAGGAAACATGGCAGGTAAAACCGCCCTCACAAATAGCTTAAACCCGTCCGCCACCGCCCCCATATAAACCTCGGGAAACAAAATCAACAGCACCATAAAAAATGCCGTAACCAAAATTCCAAAATATCGCGTCAGCTTCACATAATAGCATATTTCCGTCCGCATTTAAAAATGAATCTCAAAATCAAAACAAAAGAATATCGCAGTGCAAATTTTTACGCGGTGTTATGCTTTACAAGTCCGCAACAATTATAGTAAAATAATTCTAAAGGAAAGATGGCAGAGCTTGGTTGAATGCGCACGACTCGAAATCGTGTTTGCCAGCGATGGCAACAAGGGTTCAAATCCCTTTCTTTCCGCCAATTTTTTTAAAGTCCGAACTCTTAGGGTTCGGATTTTTAATTTAATGTTTAAACTGCTTTTAACCTATGATATAATTAATGTAGAAAATTGGAAAAAATTACCAAAAATTACCGCATAACTTTGTTCTTTAAAATTTAGCGCGAAAACAAAAAATCGCGCCTCAGCGCGAAAGTTTGAAACCCATTGGTTTTGAAATTTGGAACAAGTTATGTTATTTGAACTCGTAGTGTAATTCCTAATTCCAATTATAACAGAAGAAAAAGGGGAAGTCAATACTAAAATGGAAAAAGAATTAAATGAAAGCAAGAAATTGTATATCGGGCTTGATATAGGCACGGAATCTGTGGGCTTTGCGCTGACGGACGAAAACTATAATGTGATTATGCACAAGGGAAAGCCCTGCATGGGCGTAAGGCTTTTTGACGAGGCAAAAACCGCCTCGGAAAGGCGCGTTTTGCGCGGGGCAAAAGTTAGGCAGGGCAGGGGGAAATTTCGCATAACTCTCTTGCAAGGCTTATTTGAAAGCGAGATTTTAAAAGTTGACCCGCTGTTTTTTATCAGAATGACTGCAAGCGGGCTTTGGCAGGAAGATAAGATCCAAAAGAATTTGGGGCTTAACACCGCAGATTCTTTATTTGCGGATAACGGCTATAAGGATAAGGCATATTTTGCTAATTTTAAAACTGCGTATCACCTGCGTTGGCACTTGCTTAATGATAGCAGTTGGGCAGAACGAAAGCCCGATATACGCCTTGTGTACTTAGCTTGCCACCATATTTTAAAATCAAGAGGGCATTTCTTGTATGACGCTGACGAGTTTAAAATAAGCGAGGCAGGTTGCGATTTATTCAAAAAGCTAAATAGTTATCTCATAAAAGAAAATGACGAAAGCGATAACCAAAAGCCAAGCATTTCAACTTTTAAAACGGATAGCTTTAATGAGGTTGAAAATTTAGCTAAGGACAAAAAGCTTAAATATAAGCTAAAGCTTGAAAAGCTAACCGCTGTGTTGCTTGGCGAAAAGGATAAGAGGCTTGAGGCGATGATTAAATCTATGCTTGGCAAGGATTTTAAGCTATCAGATATACTTGACGATTACCAAGACGAAGAAAATAAAAAATTCAGCTTCAACTCTGATTGGGAAGTGCTTGCGCCTGAGCTTGCTGAGCTTGCGGGCGAAAGTTTTCAGCTGATTGAAACGCTTAAGGAAATCTATGATTGGTTTGTGCTTGAGGCACTTTTGGGTGGCAAGCAAAGCATTTCCGAAGCAATGATTGAAAAGCACAATCAGCACCAGTCGCAACTTAAAGCCTTAAAGCAACTCGTTAAAGATAAAGCAAAAGATAAATACTTTAAAATTTTCCGTTCAAATAAGGAAAAGGCAAACTATGCTTCATACATTGATTCTAATTTGGTTGGCGGTAAAGAAATAATGAATCATGACAATAAGCAGTGTACTGCGGAAGCGTTTTACGATTTCTTGAAAAAGGAATTAAAGGATTTATTAACTGAAGACATTCTTGCCGATATGGAAAACGGGCAATACCTTGCAAAGCTTCGCACCAAGGCAAATGCGAGCGTGCCGTACCAGTTGCACAAGGCGGAAATGGCGAAAATTCTAAATAATGCAGTAAAACATTACGAGATAGATAAGGACAAGGCTTTAAGCCTGATTTCTTTCCGCGTACCCTATTATGTGGGACGGCTAAACACGCATAACAGTGAAAACCGCCCCGTTTGGGCAGAAAAAACGGCAAAATTTATAGGCGAGCGCACCAAAATCGCACCATGGAATTTTAAAGAAATAATTGACGAGGATAAATCCGCCGAAAAATTTATATACCGAATGCTTTCAAAGTGTTCGCGGTTGATTAACGAAACCGTTTTGCCCAAAAATTCGCTAACTTATTCCAAATTCTGCGTGCTGAACGAGCTTAATAAGCTAAAGATAAATTCTGCCCCGATCAGCGTAGAGGAAAAGCAGGATATTTATAACAAATTGTTTTTAAAAGAGAAAAAAGTTACTGTAAATAAACTTATCGGTTGCCTTGGCAACCAAATAACCAAAAATGATATTTCGGGCTTTGATAAAGACGGTGGCGGTTTCACGAGTTCACTTGCACCGCATATTCAGTTTTTAAATATTTTCGGCTTAAATTCCAATGAAGAATCCGAAGCCGTTATGGAAAGCGTGATATTGTGGCACGCGTTGTTTTCGGATAAAAAGCAGGTAGAGCGCAAAATTAGAGCAGAATACCCAAATCTAACAAACGATAAGGTTTTAAATTTAAAGGGTTTAAATTTTTCGGGATTCGGCAATTTAAGCAGGAAGTTTTTAACTGAGGAATCCGTTGTTATCAAAAGTAAAGGCGAGTTTACCTCAATTTTAAATATACTTTGGGAAACAAATCAAAATTTAATGGAAATTATCCATAACCCTGATTACAATATCGCCGAATGGCTTAGCACGGAAAATTTTAAAGATAATGAGGCTATCGGATACGATCAGGTTGGGCGTAGCTACTGCGCACCAAGCGTGAAGCGTTCCGCTTGGCAGGCTATGCTTGTGGTAGACGAATTGATTAAGCTTAACGGTGGCAAAAAGCCTGATAAGATATTTATTGAGGTAACGCGTGAAAACCTGCCCGAAACCAAGAAGAAGCGCACGAATTCAAGAGAGAAGCAGTTAAGTGAATTGTGGGCTAAGTGCAAGGATAATAAATCCGAAATTGCAAAGTTAAAGCAAGAGCTTGCAGAGAAGAGTAATAAACAACTGCGTGCAGAAAAACTTTACTTATATTTCTTGCAGTTCGGAAAGTGCGCTTACAGCGGTGACAGCATAAATATATCGGAAATTAATAACGAAAATTTGTGGGATATAGATCATATTATTCCGCGCGCGCTGAAAAAGGACGATAGTTTAACGAACAAGGTTTTAGTTAGGCAGGTTTTGAATAAATTTAAGGATAAGAATTATCCCCTAAATAAAACCTCTCAGATTCATGCGAATATAAGCAAAACCCTGCCAATGTGGGAAGGGTGGCTAAAGGCAGGTTCAATTTCGGAAGAAAAGTTTAACAGGCTTAAGCGGACAACCGAACTTAGCACAAAGGATTTAGAGGGCTTTATAGCAAGAAGCCTTGTGTTTACAGGGCAAGCCACCACCGTGGTTGCGGATTTGCTGGAACAAAAGTATAAGGAAGAGGGTAGCAATTCAAAGAAAGTCGTATACTCAAAGGCAGAGAATGTTTCGGATTTTAGAAAGCAATTTGAAATCTTAAAATGCCGTGATATCAATGATTTGCACCACGCGCATGACGCTTACCTTAATATTGTGGTGGGCAACGCTTGGCATACGCGCTTTAGCTGGAATAAAACCATTTGGGCAAGAAAGTACGGGCAAGAGGGTGCGGATTGGCGGGCGTATTCCACTAACAATATGTTTAAATATGACATTCAAGGTGCGTGGGTTGCAGACGAAACGATTAACACGGTTAGGAAAAGCCTTTCGTATAGCTACCTGCCCGTATCTAAAAAAACAGGGGAAAACAAAGGCGAACTCTATAAGCAAACGGTGTTCCCTGCCGTTGCCAAACAAAAAGAGATTCTTGACGGCAGGAAAAAGCAATGTGATTTAGAGGTTGAAAGTAGCTTAATAGCACGCAAAGGTTTAGCCGTAAATCCGCTTTCAAATGTGGCAAAATACGGCGGTTATAAAGGCGAACGCCCTGCATACTTCATGATTGTTGAGTACACGGAAAAAGGTAAGCCACTTAGGGTTTTTGACGCGATTAGCATTCTTGACAAAAAGCGTTGGGAAAAACTGCAAGACAAGGAAAGAGAGGACGAACTTTGCACAAAGTACAAGGCAAGCGTTAAAATAATTGCGCCAAAAATTTTAATCGGCACGCTTTTTGAAATAGGTGATATTCAGGCAAGGCTTAGCGGGCGTAGCGGAAGCATGGTGCTTTTTAATAACGCAAAGCAATTGTATTTAGGTAGCGAAAGCGTAAGCTATATCCGCACAATTGCCAAGTACAATGAAATGGTTAAGGCAAGGAAAATTGATCCCTCAAAGTTTGAGGAAAAAAAGGATATAACTGTGGCAAGTGGCGAGAAACGAGATAGCAAAACTCAAAAGCTTACCGCTGGGGATAACCTTAAATTGTGGAATGTTTTGCTTAATAAAATTGATAAATTGTACGGTGAAAAAACAAAAGATTTGCAAGGCAAGAATATAGGCTTGCCCGATATTTTACGAAAAGTGCAGGGCAAGGGCTATGAGTTTTCTCTGCTTAGCGTATCGGGGCAAGCAGAGGTATTAACCTCAATAATCCGCGGGCTTGGTTGCAATCCTAACGCTTTCAATTTTAGCAAAATCGGCTTAGGCGCAAGCGTTGGCAACATATGCCCAAATTTCAAAATCGCATATCCGCTAACGCTTGTAAAGCAATCCGTCACGGGGCTTTTAGAAAGGCGGATTAAAATTTATCCGTTTAACCAAGAGGAATAATTTGAGTTACAGAACCGTTGTTATAAAAAATAGGGCAAAAATTGAAACAAGGCTTAATTGGCTTGTTATCCGTGGTGAGGAAGAAAAGCTTGTTCATTTAAGCGAAATAGGCACGCTTATAGTGGAATCCACAGGCTGTGCCATAACCACGCAAGCCCTTTGCCAGCTTGTAAAAAATAACACCTCAATAATCTTTTGTGACGAAAAGCATATGCCTCACAGCCAGCTTTCCCCGCTTTACGGCAACCACCTAACAAGCGGTAATGTAAAGAGGCAAGCAAGGTGGGCAGAAGAGCGCAAAGCATTAGCTTGGCAGGAAATCGTAAAGCAAAAAATCTATTGGCAGGCGCAATTGCTTGATAGGCATAATAAGAGCGATTCCGCAAAACTTCTATATGATTACATATGTAATGTGAAAGAGGGCGATATCACAAACCGCGAGGGGCATTCGGCAAAAGTTTATTTTAATGCGCTGTTCGGGCAGGGCTTTGGAAGAAGAACGGATAACGAAATTAATTCCGCGCTAAATTACGGATACGCAATATTGCTTTCGTCTGTGGCGCGTGAAATTGTGGGCGCAGGCTACATAACCCAAATAGGGATTCACCATATAAACGAGTTTAATTATTATAACCTTGCAAGCGATATTATGGAAGTGTTCCGTCCTATTGTGGATACTTATGTTCTTAACATATCTGATTATGAAAATTTTAAAAGTAAGGTGACGGCGGTGCTAACTGCAAAGGCAGAAATTTTTGGCAAGGAACAATTTCTTGATGCCACGGTAAGGATATATGTAAGGGCAGTTTTGCACTTTATGGAAGGCGAGGGCGAAATGCCCAAACTTGATAAAATTCATATGTTTTTGCCTGAGGAATCATAACAATACATATGAGTTATAGATATATGAGATTACTTTTATTTTTTGATCTTCCCACCCTAACTGTTGCGGACACGCGCAATTATAGGAAGTTTCATAAGTTCTTAATTACAAACGGTTTTATCATGAGCCAATATTCCGTGTACACTAAGCTTGTTCTTAATGCCACGCAGGCAGATTCCGTTAAGGAACTTCTAAAGAAAAATGTTCCTCAAAAGGGGCTTGTGCAATGCTTGCAAATCACCGAGAGGCAGTTTGCAAGCATTGAATATATGGCAGGCAAGGCGCAAACAAAAATTGTGGATTCTGATTCAAGGTGGGTGGAAATAAATTGATAACATTTAAGCATAAAAATTGGGAAAATTCACTTGAAATTAGCCCTGAAAACATAAGTATTGTAGCTGTGGAAAGCCCCAAAAGGCTTTGGGAATACTGCAATGATTTAATTAACCAAACAAGCGGTGAGAGTGGCGGTTTCTTGGTTTTCAAAAGCTATCAAGAGCAACCTTTTGATAAATTTATATCAGCCGAAATTAGCGTGCCAAGCCTAACGCTGAACACAAAAAAACTGCAAACCGCACTTATCAAAAAATGCGCAGAGCTTTCTGTAAGCCCTGATTACGAAGAGCGGTTAAGAACCGTTTCATTAAGGCTTTTTAATTTTTGCAAGGAAGTTTGCCAAGATATAGGTTACACCACAGAGCTAAGCGAGGATATTGATTTGCCCGCACTCTTTAAGCTTTTTTCACTCGGGTTTAAAGAAGAATACATAAGTTTTTCAGAAAAATTGGTAGAATATGTAAATGCTTGCACAGAGTTTTTAAAGCCACGCATTTTTGTGTTTTTGTTCCTTACGAAATTTCTAACCATAGAAGAACTTTCAGCTTTTTGCGAACATTGTCGTTATCAAGGCATAAGCTTAATTTTAATTGAGGACTCTTTTCCTCAAGGCTTAAGCGAAAGCATAAATGTTTTGTACAAGGGAATAATTATAGACAAAGACGATTGCGAAATTTTGAAAAATTTTAAAAATATTTTGCAATAACCATTGACTTTTTAACTAAAATTTGTTATCATTAATACATGGAATTGCTGCGCCGTAAGCGTACATATTTTTAAGCTTTGAGGTTTGAGAGTAGTGTAATTCCAAATCCCCCCAAACCCTTGAAAACATATTCTGCAATATGTGCGAACGTTTGAGAGTAGTGTAATTCCAAATCCCCCCAAACCTTCTTCTCAAGCGATTGCGCAGGAACACTTGTTTGAGAGTAGTGTAATTCCAAATCCCCCCAAACCGCTACAAGTCAGAAAGCCCGATGCTTTTGTGTTTGAGAGTAGTGTAATTCCAAATCCCCCCAAACCAGCAAAATAAACGCGGGCAAAAACACAAGTGTTTGAGAGTAGTGTAATTCCAAATCCCCCCAAACCGCAGAGTTTCGGAATCCGCGTCAAATCAAGGTTTGAGAGTAGTGTAATTCCAAATCCCCCCAAACCTGCCATTCCATAGGCTTGCCTTTCCAAGTTGTTTGAGAGTAGTGTAATTCCAAATCCCCCCAAACCCTAAGCACATTTGTTATTGAGCCAAAACTTGTTTGAGAGTAGTGTAATTCCAAATCCCCCCAAACCTTTCCGAGGCTTCACAGCGCGCAATAGCAGGTTTGAGAGTAGTGTAATTCCAAATCCCCCCAAAACTTATGAAAAAGAAGCAAACGGTAATAGGTTAAAAGGGGCGGTAAAGTTTTAAATGGCTATTTAACGGCGGTGGTGGCTATCCTGCAAGGATCAAGATAGCCACCACCGCCGTAAAAATATATGTGTTTTATGTAACAAAATTAAAAAGCCTACGAATACGATAAGAGCATTGGGGTGCAAACGAAACGCAAAATACGGGCGAAAATGAAAAGTGTTTGACATTTTCGCCAAATGGGTTATAATATAATTAATGGAAGTAAAGATTTCGCCAAAAATGCAAAAGTATATAGACGGACTTGACGAGCCACTGAAAAGTCGCATAAAAAAGTCTGTTGCCAAATTGGCGAGTGAACCGCCTGAGGGCGATATTAAGCGCATGAGTGGCTTGAGTGGCTACAGGCTGAGAGTTGGCGACTATAGAATTTTGTTTTCGGTTGAAAACAAAACTATTTACATACACGAAGTAGGCCCGCGCGGGCAAATTTATAAATAGGAGTTAAAAATATGAGCGCACTGCAAAAAGAAATGGTTTCATATATTCAAAATATATCCGATAGCAAATTGAAGCTATTAAAGCCCTTGCTTCGCTCTATGGCGTTTGATGAGACTCTTGTGGTTGAAACGGATTTAACGGCTGAAGAATTGGCTATAATAGCCCGTGGCGAAGAAGAGCGCAAGGGTGGCACTTATATTCCTTTTAATTTCAACTAACGCACCCAAAAGAGCAAACTAACCACTGCCAAAACCGCCACTTCGGCGGTTTTTTCATGCACAATCACATGGAATTGTTTTGTGAGCATTGACAAATGCGCAGTTTTGAGTTAAATTATAGGTATGGAATATAAGCTTATTCGTTCGGGTAGGAAAACGCTTGCGCTTTGCGTAAGGAAAGGGGTGCTTGAGGCGCACGCGCCTTTTGGTATGCCTGTGGGTGCGATTGATAAATTCGTTAAAGAAAAGGAAAAATGGATTACTGATAAACTTAAGGCTTTTGCCGATAAGCCTAAGCCCGAAATTTTAAATTACGGTAGCATGGTTTGGTACTTGGGGGTGCAGTTCCCGATTTGCGCGAGGGCAGGAAACCGCGCAGGGTTTGACGGCAAAGAATTTTTTATGCCACCTGATTTGAGTGCAGACGAAATTAGGGATAATGTGATTAAAGTTTATAAAACCATGGCAAAAAAGATTTTGCCAAAGAGGGTGGAACATTACGAAAAGATAATGAATGTTACCTCAAAATCACTTATGATTACAAGCGCGCAAACGCGTTGGGGAACTTGCTGTGCAGGGGGGCGGTTAAGTTTTTCATGGCGACTTATGGCATCGGAATGCGAAGTTGTGGATTATGTGGTGGTTCACGAACTTGCCCACCTTAGCGAAATGAACCACTCGCCCAAGTTTTGGACTATTGTGGAAAGTTTTTTGCCGAATTATAAAGTTTTAATTAAGAGGCTTAAAAGTGTGGACAATAACCTTAAAGCTAAAGGGCTTTAAGGTTCGGGCAGTTGATAAAGCCCGTGATAGGCATAAAAAGCGGAACTTTGTACTCAGTCATGTACGCTTAAGTACAATCCTTCGCCCAAAAACCACGCTTTTTTGCCTCTGACAGGCTTTCTGAACAGCCTGTGTTATGGTAATAGGTTTTTAGGGATAAGAAAAGAAATTATGGATTATTTCTTTTTTTGCACAAAATTAAAATTAAAAACCATTATGCTTGACTTATAGGTGTTTTTGTGGTTAGAATATATATGTATACAAATAACAGTGGCGAACGGCTGTTTTTAGATATGCAGAAAATTAAAAACTAAATAGGAGGTTAAAATGAGCAACCTGACATTATTGGGCGCAATGTCGCCAGCGGGAATTGCGTTGCTTTGTATTTTTCTTGCGTTGCCGGCAGGCATCGTGGGCGGAATGTTTTTATTTCAATTCATTCAAAAGCGTAAGCTTGGTGATGCGAAAGCGGAATATAAGCGAGTGATAGAAGATGCAAAGCTTGAGGCAAAAACGCTGAGGAAAGATGCGCTTTTAGAAGCAAAGGAAGAGCAAATCAGGTTGCGTAACGAGTTTGAAAAAAAATCTAACGAATTAGAAAGCGAAAGGCGCGAGCATAGATCGGAAGTTTCAAAGGACACAGTGAGGCTTAACCATAAAGAGGACATGCTTAATAAAAAAGAAGATGCCCTTGATAAAAAGCTTGAAAGCATAGATGTTTTGAAAAAGGATTACGAAGATAGGCAAAAGCAATTAAATGAAATTGAAGTCAGCCTTTTATCTCAGCAAGACAAAATGCTTAAAGAACTTGAAAAAGTTAGCGGACTTTCAAAAGACGAAGCAAAAGCACAGCTTATTGAAGCAATAAGAGATGAAGCCAAGCACGATGCCGCGGTTATAATTAAGGAAATTGAAAAAGAAGCCAAAGAAGAAGGCGAGAAGCGCGCAAAGAATATTGTGGCACTTGCAATCCAAAGATGCGCGGTAGATCAGGCTTCCGAAGCCACGGTTTCCGTGGTGGAACTTCCCAACGAGGAAATGAAAGGCAGGATTATCGGGCGCGTGGGCAGAAATATTAAAGCCCTTGAAAGCGCGACTGGCGTTGATGTGATTATTGACGACACACCCGATGTGGTAACCCTAACGGGCTTTGATCCAATCCGCCGTGAAGTGGCAAGGCAAACTTTGCAAAAACTTATCGCAGACGGAAGAATCCACCCAGGGCGCATTGAAGAAGTGGCAGACAGGGTAAGGAAAGATCTTGATGCAACCGTGAAGGAAGCAGGCGAGGGCGCAGTGTTTGATGCAGGGCTTTACGGCGTTCACCCCGAAATCATTAAACTTTTGGGAAGAATGAAGTTCAGAACAAGCTACGGGCAAAATGTGCTTAAGCATTCCCTTGAGGTATCGCACTTAGCGGGGCTTCTTGCGGCGGAACTTGGTGCGGATATTAAAATCGCAAAGCGCGCAGGTTTATTGCATGATCTTGGCAAATCCGTGGATCATGAGTACGAAGGTACGCATGTGCAGATAGGTGTGGAACTTGCCCGCAAGTACAAAGAAAATGAAAGAGTGGTTCACTGCATTGCCGCCCACCACGGGGACACGGAAGCAAATACGATTGAAGCAATTATCGTGCAGGCTTCAGACGCAATAAGCAGTGCGCGCCCCGGTGCAAGGCGCGAATCGCTTGAATTTTATGTAAAAAGATTAGAAAAGTTAGAAACAATAGCAAACTCGTTCGCAGGAGTAGAGCAATCATTCGCAATTCAGGCAGGCAGAGAAATCCGCGTTATCGTAAAACCCGATAAGGTAGACGACTCAGCCACAATCTTAATGGCAAAAGAAATAGCCAAAAAACTTGAGTTGGAGCTCGAATACCCCGGTCAAATTAAAGTTAATGTGATTAGGGAACTTAGAAGCGTGGAATACGCAAAATAAATTCATAAAAAAAGGAAATCCGCACGGATTTCCTTTTTTTTCTGTTAGGGAAGCAAAAGCAAGGCAAGCCTTATATTTCTTTGCGGTAGCAAACGAAAAACAAAAAATCGCACTTTTTTGTTTTTCACCTTACGGATTTTAGGTTTTTTAAACCGTGAATAAATCCGCGCAGAGGGGTGAATGTTGCCGATTTATCGGCAATAGAGGGGGCAGGCGGTGAGTAATTACGAACGGTTGCCCCTTCAGCAGAGAGATAAGAAATCACACAGTGATTTGTTATCGCTCTGGGGGTTTACCCCATTTTTTCCGAAAGTTTTTCGCCACCGAGAATGTGGAAGTGAAGGTGGGGGACGCTTTGGCAACCGTTTTCGCCCACATTTGAGGCTATGCGGAAGCCACCGCCAAGCCCGAGTTCTTCGGTGAGTTCGCCAAGTTTTCTTAAGCATTTGGCAAGCACAAAGGCGTCATAACCAGACATATGCACAATGCTTTGATAGTGCCTTTTGGGGATTAGAAGATAATGCTTATCTGCCTGAGGGCTGATATCTTTAATGATAATCATATATTCGTCCTCATAAAGCAGTGAGGACGGGACTTCGCCTTTAATAATTTTACAAAAAATACAATCCATAGTTTTTATATGCTTGCATTAAGCCACAAGCGCGCCGAGTGTTGGTTAAAAATTACGCGATTTCTGTTGCCGTGGCAACAAATGAATGCACGAATCCGCCACAACTATATAATAGCACAAATTTCACCAAAATAAAATAAGGATTTTTTAAATTTTTTGCGTATATATTTGTGTAGCTAACAGGGGGTTCTTAAATTTGAGATTTACAGATGATTGGCTAAATCGCCTGAAAGATAATTCGGATATCGTATCCGTTCTTGAAAGATACATACGCATTGAACCACCGCGTGGCAATAAATATTGGGCGTGTTGCCCCTTTCACCACGAAAAAACCCCAAGTTTTTTAATTAACCGCGAAGAACAATATTATCATTGCTTCGGTTGCCAAAAATCGGGTTCGGTTATCACATTTTTAATGGAACACCAAAGGCTTGCTTACCAAGAAGCGGTGGAAACGCTTGCAAGGTGGGCAAATATGGAACTGCCCACCACGGAAACAGAGGAAGAAAAGCGCGAAAAGGAAAAAAAAGAACGCGCGCTTAAAGCCACCAAGGACACGGCAAGGTTTTACTATAATAATTTGCTTGAGCCTGCGGGCGCGCACGCTATTAACTATTTATTTAAGCGCGGATTTTCTGAGGAAACTATAAGAGATTTTGCTTTGGGTTATTCGCCCGATTATCATTCGCTAACCGAATATCTTAAAAAAATGGGGCATAGCACCGAAACTATGGTTTACGCAAAACTTGTTTCGCAGGGCGAAAACGGCAAGATTTCAGATTTTCAGGCACGCAGGCTTGTGATTCCGATTATTAACACAAAGGGCAATGTGGTGGCTTTCGGTGGCAGGGCGCTTGACGAGGGTGCGAAACCTAAATATAAAAATTCAAGCAACACACCTATTTTTGAAAAAAGGCGCACCGTTTTCGCGCTTAATCTTGTGAAAAAAACCAAGCTAACCGAAAAGGTGGATTCTTTGATAGTGGTTGAGGGGTACATGGACGCAATCAGCCTATATCAAGCGGGAATTAAAAATGTGGTTGCCTGCATGGGAACGGCTTTAACCCCCGAACAATGCCGTGAAATTAAAAGGCATGTAAATTTAGTGTACACGGCTTTTGACGGCGATACCGCAGGCACAAACGCAACTTGGGAAAGCCTTGACGCTTTAACCAAAGAGGGGCTTGATGTTCGCGTTATTTCCATGCCAAACGGCATTAAAGATCCGGACGATATGGTTAAAGCCCACGGCAAAAAGGGCTTTTTGGAACTTCTTGATCGCGCGTTACCTGCTGTGGAATATAAAATCCGCATTGTTGCCACGAGGCACAATTTGAAAACGGCAGAAGGCAAGGGCGGATTTGTGGCGGAATCGGCTTCAATTCTTGCCACGCTTAGCGAAGTTGAACAGGAAGCGCACCTAAATATAATTAACGAAATTTCGGCAATAAATGAATCAACCATAAGAAACACGGTTAAGACGGTGGCAAGCACCCCCAAGCCCGTTAGGGTTGAAAAGGAAGAAAAGCCCGATTATAGTCCCGAACAGCGCAAAAGGATTCTGGCGTCAAGATACATTCTTTCTTCTTATGTAAATCAAAAACCTTTCGTTATCCTTAAAAAGATTGAGGACGGTTTTTTTGATTATCCGCCCCACCTCGCTGTGTATCTTTCGGCAATAAAAGCGTCCTTGCAAGGCACGCGCCTTAAAATCGGGCAGTTGTTTGATATAATTTCGGAACACACGGCAGAAATTAACAAAATTATCCAAGCAGTAAATCTCGTTCCGCAGGAAAGCCAAGAAATTTATTACTTAGAATGCTTGCAGGCTTTAAAGCAAGGCGCGGTTCAAAAACGCATAACGCAAATCAAAGAGGAATTAAAATCAACCGAGGACGCAGACGCAAGGCTTATCCTTATGGAAGAACTTCAAAGCCTTTTACCCCACAAACCCAAAAAAAGCGAATAATCGCAGTACAAAAAAATAGCACAAACTAAGCAAAAGGAGAAAATCACCAACCATGACTGATAGAGAGATTAAAATTAACAGTGAAACCGAAAAAATCGTTGAGGCATTTAAGGAAAAAAAATCCATAAGCGCAGATGAACTTTCAAGCCGTCTTGAAAAATTGTCCCTTGGTGCGCAGGAAATGGAAGCCGTTTATAAAATGCTTGAAGAGGGCGGGATATCCGTAAACGATGACGATGCAATTTCTAAAAACGATCAACTTTTAAGTAAAATCATGAGTGAAGTCAATATAGACGACTCAGTTAAAATGTACTTAAAGGACATTGGCAGAGTTCCCCTTTTAAGTTCGGAAGACGAACAAAACTACGCCAAACTAATGCTTGAGGGCGATATGGAAGCAAAGCAAAAGCTGATTAACGCTAACCTTAGGCTGGTGGTGAGTATCGCAAAACGCTATGTGGGCAGAGGAATGCAATTTCTTGATTTGATTCAAGAGGGCAATTTGGGGCTAATGAAAGCCGTGGAAAAATTTGATCACACCAAGGGCTTTAAATTTTCAACTTACGCCACATGGTGGATTCGCCAAGCAATCACGCGTTCCATTGCGGATCAAGCGCGCACCATAAGAATCCCCGTGCATATGGTGGAAACGATTAACAAATTCGTTAAGGTTTCAAGAATTTTATTGCAACAATTCGGCAGAGAACCCACGCAAGCTGAAATCGCCGAAGCAATGGGAATAACCGAACAGCGCGTGATAGAAATTCAGAAAATAGCGCAAGATCCCGTGTCGCTTGAAACCCCGATAGGCGAAGAGGACGACAGTCATTTGGGTGATTTCATAGAAGACACTTCTGCCCCTGCCCCCATAGATGTCGCCGAAGCAAAAATGCTTAAAGAGCAGGTGGAAGAAATTTTAGGAACGCTTGCACCAAGGGAAGCTATGGTGCTAATTTTGAGATACGGCTTGCGCGATAACCGCCCGCGGACATTGGAAGAAGTGGGGCGCGTGTTTAATGTAACGCGTGAACGAATCCGCCAAATTGAAGCGAAAGCCCTTCGCCGTCTTAAGCACCCGAATAAAGCGCGGAAACTTCAAGAATTCCTTAATAAATAACGGCTTATAAACTGCGTGATGCTTTGAAAGGGCTTCGCAATTTCCGCAGTCGTTTACGATTAGTAAAGTCCTTTGGAAATTGCTTGCCCTTCGCGCCTGACTTGTTTCTAAGCCGTTATTTACTCTGTATGAGCAGAATAATGCTTTGCTTGACTTGCTTCTAAACAGAAGTTATATTTTTAAGTTTGCAAATTTATTAACCGTTTCAACATACTATTTGCATGAAAAGAAAACATAAAAAGTATTTAGGTAGCTTTAACGATAGCGTGAATAATGATCCTTTGGGAAGTTACACGGGTGTGGGTATGTTCGGGGACGAAACGCCAGAACAGGACGCAGACGATTTGTGAGGAATTATCAAGCGCACAGCGCACAATGAGTAATTATTTATTTAGGTACGAAGTACGAGGTACGAAGTACGAATTATGGATTAATTAATAATGAAATTTAAATTCCACCATTCGTAAATCGTAAGTCGTAAGTCGTCATTATTCATAATGAGATTTAGAATCCACCCCTGTATCCTGCCCCCTGCAACCTGCCCCCTGCAACCTGCCCCCTAAATACCGATAGAATCGGTGTTTAAAATTTCAAGTATCTCACAAAGCGGTAAACCTACCACATTTTCTTCGCTTCCCTTTAGTACGGAAAAATAGGGATTTAAGATTCCGTCTATTGTGTAACCGCCCGAACAGGTGTAAGGGCTTTCCGTTTCAATCATTTTTTTGATTAGTTCGTTCGTTACGCCGTTAAGATTTACCGTGGTTATAGCCACAAATGTGTTTTTGCCAAAGGTAAAAATTTCATTGCTGTTTCGCGAAATTCGTGGCAGGGGGGTTTTAATAAAATCCGCCGAACTGATTGAAACGGCGGTAATCACATAATGTTCTTTGCCGTTTAGCCCCCTTATCATTTCGTAAACCTCAGCTTCGCTTTGGGGCTTTTCAAGCAACTTTTTGTTAAACACAACCGTGTCCGCAGTAATCACAATTTGATTTTCATTAAAATTATTTATCTCAAAATTTAGCTTTTCCTCTGAAAGATAGGCGCAATATTCCACCGCAAGTTCTAAGGAAGTAATTCTTAATTTATCATAAGCAAGCGAAGCGGATTCTTCGTCAAATCCGCTTTTTCCAAAGTGCCAGTTTAGCCCAGCGTTCCGCACAATTCCGCGCCGTCCTGCTGAACCTGTTAAAAGAAATATCTCTGCCATGCTATATAGTTTAACACAAATAAATCTTGGGTGTTGCAAAAACTCTCACGGTGTTGTAAAATAGTTTATGAAAAGAGGTGCGAACTGTGGAAGATAAAGAAAAAGCAATAATTACCGATTCGGAAAATATAATAGCCGAAACAAAAAATGCAATCACCGAAACTGAAAGCGTTATCACCGAAACCGAAAGCGTTATCAGCGAAACTGAAAGCGTTATCAGCGAGGCGGAAATTGGCGAAGTGCAAACGGCTGAGGCTGAGGGGGCGGAACCGCTTAAAGAAATTCCGCTTAAAGAAAAGCTAAAAGCCATGGCGGAAAAGTATAAGAATACTTGGCAGTTAATTAAATTTACCCTCGTAAGCATGACGGCAGGGGTAACCGAACTTGTGCTTGCGCTTGTGCTTAATATAATTTTGCGTGGCATGAACGGCGAACCGTTTGAGTGGTTTATTTTCAAGTTCAACGGAACAGGGCAGGGCGCAGGCACATTTATATCATTCCTCGTTTCAATTTGCGTGGCGCAAGTTATTGCGTTTACGATCAATTTCAAAAAGACATTTAAGCCCGAAACCAATTTAAGTTTTGCGATACCTGCATATGTGGTTATGGTTATTGTGTTTATAATCGGGCTTCAAATGTTCTTCCTGCCGTACTTAACAGATGCGCTTAACAGGCTGTTCGGAATTGAGGACTTGGCTGTTTTCTCTGCAAAGCTAATCGGCGCGCTGTACGCATTTGTGGTTACATTTGTGTGCAGTAAGTATATTATTATGCGTGAAAAAAAGGAATAATAAATCCTCAAGAAATCTTACCACCGCTGAATAAGGAAAACAAAAGATGAGTTGCGAAGTTAGCAAAAAGCACATTAAATGCAATTGCACTTGCCCCTGCCCGCGCAGAGGAAGGTGTTGCGAATGCTTGGCGTACCATGTGGGCAGAGGGAATTTCCCTGCGTGCTTTTTCAGCACGGAAGCCGAGGCAAAGCACAATAGAAGCCTTGAAACCTTGCTACAAGATAGAAATATTATCACCGTAAAAAAGGATACATAGAAGCGTTACTTGCCTTCGCTTGTTTCTTCATTTTCATATGTTTTTGGTTGCTTTTTTGCTGGTTTTAGCAGTGAAAGCACAACCGTGCAAGCTGTACCCGCAATAAAGAATATTACGGCGGAAATTATTCCGAGTGTGTTTGTGGCAGATGCGTAAGTTCCCTCATAAATAAAAATTCCTGCCACAGATCCGATTAAGAATCCAACTATCGCATGATAAGAAATAACTCTAAACCGTTTTAGCACAAAGCCGATTCCTTTTGCCGTAAGCAAAAATCCCACTACCGCCCCAAGAATAAAAATCAACAGCACGAAAATATTAAACGCGCTTACCGCGTTAATAACCGTGCTGTAATAGCCAAGCAGAATCAACATATACGCACCGCTTATTCCGGGGATAACCATGGCAGACATTGCCACCGCACCCGACACCGCAAGCATAATTCCGTTAAAAAAGTTAAGTTCCTTAACGCCCGAATCAGGCGGTGCAAACAACGCAAGCACGACCACGAGGGCGCAGGCAAGAACGGCAGGAAGTAGCCTTAGGGCTATATTTATTGAGGGATTAGGGATTAGGGAAGAGGGATTAGAATCATTATTGATATTTCCACAATCCGTACTTTGTACTTCGTACTCAATACTTAAATCTTTTCCCTGATCACTGATCCCTGATCCCTGATTCTGCGCTGATTTATAAATAAACGGCACACTTCCCGCAATCAAACCTGCAAACAAAGCAAAGGTGGGCAGGGCGAAATCTGCGATTAAAAAGGACACGAGTTTGCTTAGCGCAAATATCCCCACCGCCATGCCTATTGCTATCGGCGCAAGATAAATTAATCCGTCTTTAAATTGTTTTTTACTTTTAAAAAGCCCGTTGACGCTACCAATCATTGCTTCGTAAATTCCAAGCAAAATGATAACCGTGCCACCACTCATTCCGGGTACTACATTACAGCCACCCACAAGTACGCCTTTTAAAAAATTTATTAGTGAGGTTTTAAGTGTTTTGTTTTTCATAGTTGTTTCGTAGTGTTGCTTATTTTGCGCTTCGCGCCTATCGCAAGTTTGATTATTTCCGAAAGTATCACAATGCTTGACGCAACGGCAAACACTTTAAGCCATGTGATTAGGGACAATGGAACAGTGCCGAAGAACGCGCCTGCAAATTGGGTAACAA
>WQYD01000025.1 GCA_009781445.1 Bacillota bacterium
ACCCCCGAAGCCTCAATAAGGATTTTTTCGCCCTTTTTAAGTGCGCAGGAATAGTGTAATAGATTCTTAGCAAGTGTTTTTATTCTTAAATCAATCATATCTTTTTTGAGGGTGCAGGTTGCAGGTTGCAGGGTGCAGGGTTGGATTCTAAATATCATTATTATTTAATCCGCAATTCTGAATTCTGAATTCTGAATTCTGAATTAAACAGAGAATGCTTTCCGCGTTCTCTGTTATATTTCGTCACTATCGTCATAAGTAGGTGGCAGAATTATGGATTCAAGCTGTTCTTTTGTGTAAGTTTGCTTAATAATTCCGTCATTTTTGGGGTTATAGGGTTTTTGGGTGCTTATCGTTCCCGTGCCTGTGGCGGTTAAAAACTCAGATAGTTCGCTTCCGCTTAAGCCCTTTTCTTTTGCCACAGACAGTTTTTTTGCTATTGCGGTAAAGGGGAAAGGGTTGCCAAGCACGAATTTTGCAGTTTCAAGCACCGTTTCGTGCGAAAAACCCCAATCTTCAATAATTGTTTTGTAAATTTCTCTATCCTTATTTGCCACAAAGCCCGAACTTCCTGCCGTCAAAAGCACTTCTTTAATGCTGTTATCTGCCTGAATTTGCCTATCAATATACGCGTTTATTGATTCCGTGGTTAGTGCAGACACGCTGTAAAACTTCTTTACCACATTGTTCATAGAATCAAGCGAACGCACATTTTTAATAAAGCAGTATTCCGCCACAGCCATTAAGGCTTCGTCTGTAAAGCCGTAGCTTTTCCACGGATTTATGTAAAATTTAACGGCGGAATCAAGAGAGGCATAATATAGCCCTAAAGTGCGCGATATATTTACCGCAAGGTTTTTCACGCTTTCTTTTTGTGCGATATACGCTTCCGCGTCAAATAGATTTATGCAACCTGCCGTCTTTAACTCTGCCAAAAGCAAATCAAGCCTTTCCATTCCGCCACGCTTTTTTAAGGATTTTGCCACGAAGATTATCAGCCCCAAATCGTAATTATATTCCTTAGTCCATTTAAGATAAATTTGCCTTTCTTCATACCCCGCAAGCGATTTTAAGCCAAGCGCACGGTAAATTGCCTGCATATCTTCATTATTTAATTCAAGTTCTTCAATATGCGTTGCCACTGCTAATTCGCTATAAGAACCCTGCCTTGCAAAATCCTCAGCGGTTTTCAAAATCTTTTGCACACTTACGCGGTTAATATTTTTGCAGTATTGTACAATCCTCAACATTGCGTTAATATCCATTTTGTACGCTTCCATAAGGCTACAAAAATTCACAATTTCTTCTTCGGTGAACACTTTTTCGGGGAAAATTCTATATAAATCTTCCACAAAATCCTTATATTTAACCGCATTTATCTTCACTATCGGCTTTAATGGTGCTTTTATCGGCAAAAAAGTCACAAAGTCTTCATTCGCACCGCTTGGTAGCAAAACTAAATCCTTTTCCGCCCAAAATTTAAAAGCCTGCCTAACTCTTTCCTTAGTCAAGTTTAGCTTAAGCGCAATGCCGTCTATATTATTCCCGCTTTCGCTTTGATTTTGCGCAAGGTGCAATCCGTAAAGATAAACTTTAATATCAGTGCCGTCCGCCTCGGCAAGATACGCCGAAAAAAAGACATTCTCAATCCTTGTTATTCCCTCTTTTATTAAGTTTTTGCTTAATTTGCAGAACATTTTTTGTAATTATGAATTCAGAATTCAGAATGCAGAATTGCGGAATTATTTATAATGAGATTTAGATTCCTTCATTGTGCGCTGTGCGCTGTGCATTGTGCGCTGAATAATTATTTAACTATTGCATTACCTATTACTTTATAGTATAATATTAGTTGTGTAATTTTGCGTTACGGCAGGTTTGCGAAGGTTACTTCGGATTTAAATAATATCACAAACCACACAAGTGCGCAACTAAATCGGAGGGTTTATGAATTTCAAATCCATTGCTTACAGCGGTATCGGCGGTGCAGAAGGCGACACGGTGTTTAACGCCACAAAAAAGGGGCTATCCTTTTTTTCTGCCAAAAACGGGCAATTAGTGGCAGACGCGGTTTTGCTTGCGCTTTTTGGTGCGGAAGGTGATTTTTCAAAAATCACTGCACCTGCCGAAATTTTGGTTTCATTTGAAAGTGGCGGTAAAGATTTTAAGGTTAAGCGCGTTTTCTTAGAACAGGACGGCGAAATCCTTGAGGACGCAGTTTTAATGGGCGCAGACGAAGAAGTTTTAACAGAGGGTAGCAACAGCGTACACCTTGCGGTAGAAGAACTTTCAGGCACAAATAAAACCGCTTTTGAAAAACTTTTCGTAATGGATAAAAGCCTGCCTAAGCATATTTTAAAAGGAACAGACGCGGAATCTTTAATTAAAGAAGTTTATGAAAATCTGCCCAAGAACACTGAAATCGGTGAAAAGATTAAGGATTTAAAATTAAAACTTAGCGAAGCGGAAAAAGCTATCGCCTTAAAGCCTTACACCCGTGCTGAATTTGCAAAGCAGGAAGGCATTGTTCTTGATTCAAAAAAATCCGCAGAAACAATTAAGGCGGGGCTTCGTGAAACTTATCTTAAACTTGCCGAAACATTTGCGGTAAGCGGTAACAGCGAAGTATCCGAGATTTTATCCCGTTGCGCAGTGATTGAAGGCGAAATTAAGGGTGAACTAAGCGAACTTGCAAAATGCCAAAAGCAAATCGCCGAACTCTTAAGCAAGAACGGCGAAGCCACAAAAAGCCTTAAGCGCGCAGAACAAAACTATATTATTTTAAACGAAGCGGAAACAAGTTCACGCAAAATGCTTAATTCGCTTGTGCTAAAATCTGCGGAAAACCCCTTAAACTATAATATTTATGACAAATTAAGCCCCTATTTAGAAGAGGCAAATAAAGAAGTTGCGGTGCTTGAACAAAAAAGGCTTAAACTTGAAGATGAAATTATGCTTACCGCCGAACTTGTGCTTGAACTTTCCGAAAGAAGGCAAGCGTTAAGGTGTTGCGCCACTTATAAAAAGAATGTGAACGAAGCGGTAACGCTTGAATCTCAGCTTAAAGTGCTAAACAGCGATTCAAGCGTGCTAAATGAAGAACTTAAAAACAATGAAAGTGAACTCAGCGAAAAAAGCGCGGAACTTACCGCTTTAATTGAGGGCGCGGAAGATATCGTAAGCAGGCAAAGCGCACTTTCCGCTGAAATCCGTGGCGGTTTTGAAACATTTAGCGAAGCAATAAATTACGATGCCGTTTTAAAGCATGAAATCTACGAAAGCAGTATTTCCGTGGGGGTTCTTCTTAAAGAACTTTCGGATATAGACGGACGCGATGCTAAAATCTTAAAAGAAATTGAAAATGAAGGCGCACTTAAAGCCCAAACCGCGCAAAAAATGTCCGCAGTTGAAGAATATGTGCAAACCTTGGAAGAAAAGCTGAATCTTTTGGAAGAAAAGCGCGCGGAATACGATAGCTTTAACCGAATGAGGGAAATTTCAGACGCCCTGCTTTACGGCGATCGTTGCCCTGTTTGCGATAATGCGGTTTCTGTGAAAAGCGAATTGCCTTTGAGAAACACCAAGCCGATAGTTAAGCAAATTGAAGCTATCCGCGCGGAAATGGTAAAAAGCCGTGATGCAATCACCGAACTTATGGGCGGAATCGCAAGGCTTGAATCTGCAAAAATGGCGCATGAGGCGTTTATTGAAACTTCCGCAGGCGAAAAGGAACGCATTTATAAAACCATTGAATCTTATCTGCAAAAGCACGAAGTTGCCACCCCTCAAGAACTGCATGAAAAGGTGCTTTTAATAGCGCAAATTGCGGATAACAGGCTTGCAAGGTTTGACGAATTCCGCATGAATGAAATTGAAACCTCACGCACAAGAGAGGCGCAAGCAAGGCTTAATATAAGGATTACCGAACTTTCGGATAAGATTATCCCCTCTTTAAAAGCAAGAACAAGCGCGCTTACCGCTGAAATCAGCACGCTTACGGCTTCTCACGATAAGTTAAAAGAGGCATTAAACGGCGAAAACGGCAGTGATTTGGTGCTAAATTTAAGAATTTCCGAAAAAGAATATGAAACCGCAGAGGACGAACTTTCCGAAAAGAACGAAAGAATGGAATATCTTAAAGAAGAATGCAGAAAAGTGGAAAAACTTATCAATGCGCTTACCGCAAGATCTGTGCCGATTACTGCTGACGGCAAAGAGTATTCTTTCCCCGAATTCACCGTGAAAGCAATCATGCACGATATCGGCAAAATTGTTATTGAATGTGAAAAAATAGGCAAAGATAAGGAAGAAGCCAAAAAGCAAATTCTTGCGCTTCAATTTATTATCCGCAAGCAAAAAGCACAGCTTGAAGAACTCTCTCATGACGCAATAGCCAAAGAAAGCGCGATAAACGCAAAGCAAGGAATTCTTAAAAATCTTTCCGAACGCTTTAAATCTGCCGATAAATCCGAAGCAGGCAACCTTTCAAAGGACTTAGAAGAAAGGCTTAACGCTTTGCACGCAACCGAAAAAGACGCATATAAAGCCATGGCTGAAGCGGAAAGAAAATTAAAACTTTTCAAAGAACATAACGAAGGAATTGAATCCGCAAACGAAAGCGCACGCGTGCTTAAAGAAAAACTTAACGGCGTTTTGAGTGCGGAAGCCCTGCTTCCTAACGGCGAAGATATTCCTTTTGGCGAATTCAGAAAAGCCCTTGCAAGCGAAACAAATGCGGAACTAACTTCCCTTTCGGGCGGAAAATTGCGCTTTGAATTATCAAAAGCAGGCAAGCCTGAAATTAAGCTAAGCAAGGATAACAAAGCAGTGGCGGAATCCGATATTGGCGGTAAGGATAAAACCGCAGTGGCTTATGCAATGGTTTTTGCTTTCAGCAAGATTCTTAAAAACCTATCTTCACACAACCTTATTTGCGCTGTGAATATGAGTGAGGACGAAATTGCTGATCTAAACTTAGAGGCATAACAAAATTATGAGTGTTTTAAAAATATTAAATGTAAGCAAACGCTATAACCGCCGTTCCGCACCGCCTATTGTTGCGGTTGACAATGTTTCCTTTGAAGTAAACGCAGGCGAAATTGTGGGCTTTTTAGGGCCTAACGGGGCAGGCAAATCCACCACTATTAAAATGATTGCAGGGCTTGCCTCACCCACTTCGGGCGATATTGAAATCTTGGGCGAATCCGTGCTAAAAAACCGCGAAAAAGCAATGCAGTTTGTGGGCGGTGTTATTGAAAATCCCGATCTTTATCTTGATTTTTCAGGCTATAAAAACCTAATGTATTTTGCGTCCTTGCAAACCCGCGAAAGTTTAATAAAAGCAGGTGAAGAACAGGCTTACGCAGGTTTAAACAAGCGCGAAACTGCTAAAAAGCGGGTAGGCGAACTTCTTGATTTGGTGGGGCTTTCCTCAAGGGCAGGTGACGCGGTTAAAAAGTATTCACTTGGCATGAAACAGCGTCTTGGGATAGCGCAAGCCCTGCTTTCGTATCCCAAACTGCTTATTTTGGACGAACCTGCTAACGGCTTAGATCCAGCGGGCATTCATGCGGTAAGGCTACTTTTAAGAAAACTTGCAGACACGGAAGGCATGGCAATCCTTGTTTCAAGCCACCAGCTTGCCGAAATGCAATTGATGTGCGATAGGGTTTTAATAATCAATAAAGGCAAGATTCAAACTGAAAAAACAACAAGCGAACTTGACGCTGAGGGCAGGACGCTTGAAGAGGTTTTCCTTGAAATAACGGGGGGTGGGTTTTAATATGTTCGGCAGACTATATGTGAGTGAACTTGGAAAATTATTCCGCCCAAAAACCGCCATTGTTATAGGCATAATTTTGATTCTTCTTTTTACTTTAATGACTTTGATTTTTGAAGTAATCCCTGCGCTTTCCGCCTCTGATAACGCAGACGATTTAGGGTTAAATATTGAGGACGCAGTTGTGTTCAGGGTTACCAAAGAGGAAATTGATTCCTTGATTTTGGACGCGCAACTTTCCTTAAAAGCAAAAGAGGAATCCGTTAAAAACGGCAATAGTTATTTCTTTTACGCAGGTAACGATATGATTTATTCTGCGAAATCCGAACTTGCAATTTATCAATACATTAAGGCAAACGAACTTTACGACACGGATTTAAGGATTTACGGCGGTGCAGGTGCAAGCACCATTTTTGCCATGTTTTCAGGAAGTGCCTCTGATTACATTCCCGCAATGACTGCCGTACTTGCAGGCGTGCTTGTGGTTTACGCGTTAATTATCGGTTCGGGCGCGTTTGCTTCGGAATTAAAAAGCGGTACGCTTAAACTTGTGCTTTTGCGCCCTATCCTGCGCGAAAAACTTGCACTCGCAAAACTTCTTGCGGTTCTCACGATAGTTACCGTGGCATTCACCCTCGCATTCTTGCTTACCATTATTTTTGCATACGCACGCCACGGCACGGATAATTATCTTCATGTGTTTGTGTTTAACGCGCGCACGCCCTTTGCTGTGCGTGGCGGTTATGTGGCGTTCCACACCTTTATGGTTAATTGGGTGGAACTTATGGCATATTCAATTTTTGCATTCTCAATCGGCACTCTCACCAAAAACCGCGTAATGGGCATTGCCCTGCCCCTTGGCGCAAGTATGCTTAGCTTTATTGCCCAAATCGCCTGCCTTGGCAGATTCTGGCCCACAAATGTTATCGTGTTTGACGCATACTTCTCTTCCTCAGCACTTTCGGGCGCGCTTGGTGGCGGAATGCTTGCCACGGTACTCTTCGGCGGAAGTAACTTTTGGATTGCAATAAGTATGTTCGTTATCTATATCGGCGGATTGCTTGCAAGCGCGTTCCTTGTATTCAAAAAACGCGATGTTGCGTAGTGAAATCTGTTCAGCGAACAGATTTCAATAAAGTCGCGTGCCTTGCACGCTTGTGAAGACGGCTTCGCCTTGTGAAGACGCAAACAAGTTTGCTTGTGAAGTGTTGCTACGCAACATGAAGGAATGTTTTATATAATTATCCATAATAAGGCGAAGCCGTCTTCACAAGCGTAGCGTCTTCACGCGCCAAAGGCGCACTTCACAAGCGAAGCGTCTTCATATTGCAAATTAAGCAACGCTTAATTTGCGAGGTTCCCTCACCCTCAAATTAAAAAGGAGTTTATAAATGAGTTTTCAAAAAGTTTTAATCACAGGTACTTCCCGTGGCATCGGGCTTGCCACTGCTGAGAAGTTTTTAAGCACTGGGCATGAAGTTGTAGGAATTGATATCTTGCCACCCCAAAAAGAAATGGTTGGTAATTGGCAGTTTTTTAACGCAAATGTTGCTAAAAAAGAGAGTTTACCCGATATTTCCAATATTAATATCCTTATAAATAACGCAGGCGTGCAAGACGAGGAAAATGCAATTGCAGTTAATTTAGTGGGGTATTATAATGTGGCGGAAAAGTATGCGTTTTTAAAAAGTGTTAAATCCGTTTTAAATATTAACAGCATTGCGACTCACACAGGGATTGAACTTCCGCTTTATTGCGCTTCACAGGGTGGCAGGCACGCGTACACCAAAAACCTTGCGCTAAGGCTTGCGAAAAACGGCGTAACCGTGAACAGCATAAGCGCAGGCGGTGTGATTACTGATTGGAACAAAAGCATTCTTGAGGATAAAAAACTTTACGCGGAAGTTATCGGTGAAACGCTTTTAAAGAAGTGGGCGGACGCAAGCGAAGTTGCGGATCTTGCATATTTTTTAACCGTAACAAACAAAAGCATTACAGGGCAGGATATAGTTATTGATAACGGCGAAATGGCAAGCTATAACTTCGTAAACGATTCCGAAATCCTAAAAAAATTCAATAATTCCGCAAATCAAAAATAAATTCGTATGAAAAATTTAATATCTTCTTTAAAACTAAAAATAAATTCCGCACCATTAAGCACTTGGTTCACCGTTTTCGTATCGTTGTCCGTGCTGTTTTTGGTTCTTATGAACCTCTTTGCAATGCGCCCTGTGGGTTGGGGTGATTTTATGCTTACGAACGCAGGGCTTTTGCTTATTGCCCCTGTGCTTGTGCTTCAAAATGTTATCGGCGAAGTTTGGGGCAAAAAAACCGCGCTTAAAGTAACGCTTTTTGCAATTTTATGCCAAATTTTTATTGTGATTTTATCCGAAATTGCAATTATTCTTCCCACAAATAACAAAGAAGCGTCAAGCGCTTGGGCAAATGTTTTCGGCAGTCAATGGCGGATAGTAACCGCGTCAATAACCGCTTTTGCGGTAGGAAGTGTGCTAAATATTCTTGTTTTTGCCAAAATCCGTGAAAAATCCCAAAACAAAAACGGCAATTTCAAATGGCTTTACCTCATTGCCTCATTCATAAGCACCGTGATTGCGCAATTCATTGATTCCACCCTCTTCATGCTTCTTGCGTTCGCGCCTGTGGGCTTACCCACCTTTGAACTTCCATTGAAAGACATTTTCACAAGCATAGCAGTAGGCACTGCCGTTCAGCTTCTGCTTGAAACCACCCTTGTGCTTGCCGTTGCCATGCACCTTGCGAAGTATCTTAAATCGCGCACAACCCAAGCGGATATTGAGAATACTAACCAAAATATCTAAGGAACAATTTATGATATTTTGCATTTTTAGTTGTTTTTGTTCCTCTGTTGTGGATTCTAAATCTCATTAAGAGTAATGACGACTTACGATTTACGAATGGCGGATTCTAAATCTCATTAGTTAATTAATCCATAATTCGTACTTTGTACTTTGTACTTATCTATAATGATATTTAGATTCCACCATTGTGCGCTGTGCATTGTGCGCTGTGCGCTAATAAATAAGTATACCCCGCACACTTTTGTGATATAATGTTTCTATTATGATGAGATTTGGTTCAAGCAGTAATTTTGCAATTAACAGGTTAAGAAGAGATGCGGAAAGTTCGCAGGTTGAAAATGTGGCAACAAGGAAGGGTGTGGCTATTAAAACCGTGTACTTCTCTGCATTGGCGATAGCCTCAGCGGTATTAACCTATATGTTTATTGTGTATAGGATTATGATGCCGTTAATTGAAAGCGGGGCAGATGTTTCGGGGCAAATGGGGCTTTTGTCTGTTTTGCTGATTGTGGCAATTGTGCTAACCCTTGTTTGCGCCATTGCTTGCATGTTTTCAATTAAGGCTGTGCCTATTATGGGTTCGCTTTACGCGGTGTCGCAAGGCTTTCTTTTGGGGGTAATTTCCACCTTTGCCGAAATCGCCTATCCGGGGGTTGTGTTTTCCGCACTGCTTGCAACCACAGCGGTTTTTGCGGTTATGAGTGTGCTTTATTATAGCGGAATCGTGAAAGTAACGGATAGGTTCAGGGCATTCATGATGGTTGCCCTAATTTCCGCCGTGGTTTGCAACCTTTTAATGTTTGTGCTAAGCCTAATAATCCCTGCCCTAAGAAACACCTTTTACGGTAGCGGACTTTTAAGCATTGGAATTTCTGTGATAATGGTTGCCATTGCGTCCTTAATGCTTTTAATTGACTTTAACATGATAGATAACATAGTGGAACGCGGAATGGATAAAAAATACGAATGGGTAGGCGCATTTAGCCTAACCGTTACGCTTATTTGGCTTTATATGGAAATTTTGAGGCTACTGATTAAACTTAGAGGCAGGCGGTAGTTTCAGCGCACAGCGCACAATGCACAGCGCACAATGGTGGATTCAAAATCTCATTATTGATAAGTACGAGGAAAGCGGGCAAGTTATCCTATTTTGAACATTTGAAAAGCCTGGCAAGAAAACACTTCTTCTTTTCAACATTAACTTGCGTGTTGACTTGGGTAACTCTTGTTTTTTTCTCGTTGTTTACCATGTTGCCACCCACATTGATAGGATTTCTTTTTAGTTTGTTTTTGTTGCCAAAATTGACATTATTATTGACTGTTGTATGACCTGCGGAAGCCTTCTGCGCTATCACTTCAGCAACATTTTCGTCTACTCTTTGTGCCATTTTTTCTAAATCGTCAAAAACTATTTCTGCTTTTGCTAATTCAGTGTTTTTCTGTTCGTCGTTCATGTTTTTGTTCCTCTCTTTTGTTTTTATTTATTTTTAGTTTTAAATAACTATCCGTTATCCTCTTCTGTTTCAAGTTGCCAAGCCAAAATCGGCAAGCCGTTTTCTACCGCTATCCATGCGCTACCGCCTGCATTAAGTGTGTCGGCTAAATCAAACATAGCTTCTATTGTGGTGTGGCTTGTTGTTCCAAGGCTTGTAGGTATGCCCCTATCGCTTTCTAAACCAAAAGCGTATTCAGCATCACCGTCTGCATGCGTAAGCCAATGTGCATTGCTAATTGTTCCCATGCTACCTCTACCCACAAAACCACCTGCGAAAGAAGAACCCTCACCACTATTAGTTGAGTTTATTTTGCCAGTGTTGTAGCTATTTGTTATACTGATACTGCTACTGTTTGCAGAACCCACAAAGCCACCACCATAAGAAAAATAATAATCGGTAACAGAAGTTGCGTTTATATCGCCAGTGTTGTAGCTGTTTGTTATGCTGATACTGCCACTGACTGCAAAACCCACAAAACCACCTGCAAAAGAAGAATCCACACTAATATTAGTTGCGTTTATTTCGCCCGTGTTGTAGCTGTTTGTTATGTTTATCATCCAATTATTATAGCCCACAAAACCACCTGCAAAAGAAGAACTTTGCCCACCACTAGTCGCGCTTATATTGCCCGTGTTGTAACTGTTTGTTATGGTGGCATTTCTGCCAACACCCACAAAACCACCTACAAGAGAAGAACCTCTACTATTAGTTGCATTTATATTGCCCGTGTTGTAGCTGTTTGTTATGGTAATTCCGTTGTCGTTGTAGCCCACAAAACCACCCGCAAAAGAAGATCCATTATCTGTTGCGTTTATATTGCCCGCGTTATAGCTGTTTGTTATATTTAATCTTGTTTCCGCCCTTCCAATCAAGCCACCAATCGCGACAGTCGTGGAAGTAACGGCAATATCACCCGTTGCAGAACTTAATGTTATATTCGCCTCAGATATATTAGCTAATAGCCCAACCAAACCGCCGACATTCGCTGTACCCCGTCCGTCTGCAATCGTAATTTGTACATTTGAACGGCTATTCGTTATGTTATTTTCCAACCTGCCCACAATACCACCAAAGTTTATTGTGAATGCGTTTAAGTCCACATGAGTGAGTATTCCTGAAGTTTCCACATTCTCAATTTCGCCCATACTTAACCCTGCAAGTATGCCTGCAAAGTTGGGTGCGGTTACGCTTGCGTTAAGTATGTTTAAGTCAAAAACTCTTGCGCTTGCGCCTATAACCGCAAACAGCCCAGCATGGAAACCGTTTGACACTATGGTTAAATTGTTAATCGCAAAATTACCACCGTTCAATACGCCGTTAAATGGTGTTTGTTCGCTAAATAGGGGTGCAAAATTACTTATATCGTTTAAATTTATGTTGCTTTGCAATATGTAATTTGCGGTTGGGTGCAATTCCATATTTGCTAAATGCGTTGCATTTGCAATTTTAAAAGGTGCTTCAAGTGTGCCGTTGCCACCTGCAAAATCAACATAATTTTCAAAATATGCGGTAAATGTTAAGTTTTCCGTTATATTGTTATCTATCCTTTGCGCCGTAGTTAGCCCATCGCACCACCTCACAAACCTATAATTTTGATTTGGCACTGCAAATGCTTGCAACCCATTTTCGCCACCTCGTATGGTTTGGTGTGAGAAACCGCCTATCGTTCCGCCTATATCGGCGAGGTAAATCACGGTAAATGTGGGTATCAATTCAAAACTTGCGGTTACTGCTATATCTGCCGTTACTTTTATATCCGTTCTTGTTGCCGTTGTTGTTCCGTCCGTCCACTTTATAAATCTAAAGCCGTTAAGAGGTATTGCCGTAACGGTTGTGCCGTCCTCATCTTTAACTATCGTTTGCGGTGTAGTTCCCTCTATTGTTCCGCCTGCCCCTGCGGTGTAAGTTAATGTGTAAGTGGTAAATTCAAAATTTGCAGTTACAGTTAAATTTGAGGCTATATTTATATCCGTTCTTGTGGCTGTGGTAACACCGTCTGTCCAATCCAAGAACACATAATTGCTATTTGGTATCGCGGTTACCCCAGTTCCGTTTTTTCCCTCTTGAATGGTTTGCGGTGTTGTTCCCTCTATTGTTCCGCCTGCCCCTGCGGTGTAAGTTAATATAAATGTGGGTATCAGTTCAAAGTTGGCAGTTACAGTTAAATCTGCCGTTATGTTTAAATCTTGACGAGTGGGAACTGTAACCCCGTCACACCAATCAACAAATCTATAACCGCTATCAGCCACAGCCACAACAAGTGTGCCGTTTGTTCCGCTTTTTATAATTTGGGCTACTTCGCCAAGTATACTACCGCCTTCCCCTGCGCTGTAATTTAATGCAACTGTTACTATGGATTCGTTCGTTCCCTTTAGCCATTCTAAGAAATCAGCCTGCGTTCCCGTATGCCCCTCGTCTGCATAGTCCACGATTAGTAAGTCTAAATACCCCTCACAATACCGCTTTTTATTGCCAAAATGCCGTTATTTTGAGCATTTTGGATAGTTGCCGCCGACCGGCTCGTGATTTTTCAGAACCTTACTTTTGGTTGACTATGAGGCGATAAGGTGTGAGCGGTACTATAAACTTGATTTCATCTTGATTGTTTTCATAGATTTACTTTTGGTTGATTGCACTTTTTTTGCAAGATTTACTTTTGGTTGATTACAACCCCCAATGAAAAAAGCCCGCAATTTCATCGTTTTCTTACGACAAAATCGCGGGCTTAATTACTCTGCTTTTTAGGGATTATCTTACAAATTTTGCTCTTGGTGACGGTACGCCCTCGGCAGGGTTTTCGGGAATTATTACATCGACCGAGGGCGCGTCGGGCGTTGCCTTTACTTGCAAACCGTTCTTAAACTCAAAGGTTATGTCTTCCCTGTTCCTTATGATAACGTTCTCTAAAAGCCTAAGGGGCAGGTCTTTGGCAAACTCCGTCTGTTCCCTCTCGGTCTGCAAAAACGACCTTATGGCTTCGAGTTTTGCTTTTTCCAATGCCGCCGTTCCGCTGACCTCGGTCACGCTGTCGCGCTCGTCAAACAACTCGTCAAGCCGGTTTTTCAAGTTATCGGTTTGTTCCCGATATTCCTCCTGCCCGATTTCACGGCTCATACGCTTTTTACTGAGTTCCATAATCTCGGATTGCAGCCGCTCTATTTCCGCCTCAATGTTGTACGCTTGGCTTTCATCGAAGCCGCCGGTTTCCTCTACTGATTCGGCTATGATGACTTCAAGTTCATCGAGTATCGCCTGCCTGTCGGCAAGCAAGCCGTTTAAGGTTCTTACGAACAACTCCTCCAAATACGCTTCCTTTACGGGCAGTTGCGTGCACCGCTCTGCGCCGTGTTGCATATGGTTGTAACAAGTCCAAACCGCCTCCGCTCTCGGAGGATTCGTCTTGTTGAAGCGGTATGTATGCCTTCGGAATTTGAAGCCGCACTCTCCGCAAACGATAAGGTTGCTGAAAGGGAATTTGCCGCTGTATCTTCCGCGCCCCGTCGTACCGCTGCTCCTAAGCCCGTTACGGCGCTCTATTTCCGCTTGAGCAGCGGCGAAGGTCTCACGGTCGATTATGGCGAGATGGTTATTTTCAACATATTTTTGCGGTATCTGCCCCTTGTTCTTGGTCGGGTAAAGTTGCATGAAGTCCGTTTTGAATGTCTTTTTTAGAAGCACGTCCCCCATATATTTTTCTTGGTTGAGCATTCCTCGAACCGTGGTTTTGTCCCAATCAGACTTACCTCTCACCGTTAAACAGCCCCTGCTTTCAAGGTCTCGGCATATATCGGCGTATGACCAGCCCGACAGGAACTTATAGAACACGCCCTTGACCTCTTCGGCTTCTTCGGGGCATACTGTTACCTCGCCCTTGCCTCCGCCTCTGTAGCCATACAAAGCGTTGAAATTTATTCTCACGATGCCTTGCTCGAACTGCTTATCCTTGTACCATTTAACATTCGTACTTATCGAGCGGCTTTCGTCTTCGGATAAGGTGGAAAGTATGCTGAGCATAACGTCGCACTTGGGGTCGGAACTGTTGATGCCCTCTTTTTCGAACACTATGGTCACGCCCTTCTCGCGGAGTTGCCGGGTCGTGGACAAAATGTCTACCACGTTCCGTCCGTAGCGGGAAATCGACTTCACAAAAATTATATTTATCTTGCCCTCAAGCGCCATAGCCACCATTTTATTAAACTGTTTGCGTCGGCGCATAGCGAGGCCCGAAGTGCCTTTGTCTGCAAAAACGCCGACGAACTCGTACTCGTCGGAGCGCGAGGTTATATACTCGGTATAAAAATTGACTTGATGGGTGTAACTGTCTTGTTGAGCGTCCTGTTTTGTAGACACACGGCAATACCCTGCCGCCAGTTGCTTCATTTTTTCTTGAACCTTAACGATTTCTGCGTTTCCGCGCTGATAATAATCCCTTACGGTTCTTGTGCCTTGCGTTTGTATATTCGTCATCTATTTTCCCTCCCTCGGTTTTCTGCGAAAACTATTCATGACGCGCCGTATAACCGCGCCGTTTGTGAACTTAAATGTTACCTCCAAGCCGTTCAGTTTGGCTTCCTCTAAAAAGCGCGTTAAGGAATCCGAATACTCTGTTTCGGGCTTCATAACGCCGTCCCCACGCTTGGTTAGTTCGGCGTACTCGGCTTCCAACTCCTTAATCTGCGCCACCAGTTTCTCTTGTTCTTCCACATACGCTTGGCGCGGAATATACCCTTTGGCTCGGAGTGCGGAAAGTTCACGCTCCTGCGAAAGCAAATCCCTTAAAGCCTCGTCTATGCGGACGGGCTGCGATTCAGCCGAACCGCCTTTAACCGCCTCGTTATATGCCGAAAGGAATAACTCTTTAAATTCTCGGTCGTGAATCATCTTGCTTTCGGGGCAGGATGCTTTTCCGCTTGAGGAATATCTGGAGCATTCCCAGCCCTGTATCGCATTGCCCTGCCCCCTATGCATGGTTCGCCTGTTATACGTCGTGCCGCAACATCCACAGATTATCTTGCCCGTCAGCAGCGACCGTTTCTGTATCGGTGCAACGCTGTCCCTGCTCCACTTTCGGGATTCCAATATTGCGTTCGCCTTATCAAATATCTCTTGGCTTATAATCGCAGGGTGATTGTTTTCCACATAATATTGCGGCGCTTGACCGATATTTATTGCTTTTTTATAGCCCTCTTCGGAAATTATGATGTTGTGCCTCGTGCGGAGATGGTCAAACATCGCCGTTATCCGTTGTTTGCGAAGCCGCGCTCCCTCATCTATCATCCGCTTAACGCCTTCCGAGTGAGAAACAAAACCATAGCACAGTAAATGCAAGTTGCGCCCCTCGAACACGGAGGATATTTCGCAACCGGTAATAAATCTTGTTTTATACGGCTTACTCTTCCGCTCTTTAAGAATAATGTGGTTCGCTATTAGATCGTCGTGGTCGGTCACAGAGAAAATCTTGCAACCGGACGCTTCGACTTTTTCCAAGAGTTCAATCGGCGAGTCCGAGCCGTCGCTCATATTCGTATGTAAATGCAAATCAATCATAAACGCCCCTCGCTTTCAAGGCTTCGACAATACACGCATCCGGCGTTATTCCTTCCGCTTCAAAATATAACTGCTCACGGACTTTAGCGGCGTATGCCGGGTCGAATATCTTGTCCTCCGGCGCACCGTGATAATCCGTGCCGATTGATTTCCAAAGCCTATGCTCGTTCGCTATGCCTTCAAGAAACCTTATTTGCTCAGCCGTATAGTGCTGATAATAAACTTCCATGCCGTCTATACCATAGGATATAAGGCTCTTGGCAAATTCCGTCACTTGCGCTTCGGTTAAATCCTTTTTACCGCCTCTCGTTATGCCGAACGGATGCGCCCAAACGGCGAGACCGCCGCAGGCATGGATAATATCAATCGTTTCTTTAATTGATGGCACATTCTTTGCAAAGGCTGAATACCTCTCGGCGTTTAAGATATTTTCAAAAGCCTCGTTCATGGTCTGGGCGTAGTCTTTGGCGATAAGTTCCTTGCCGATTTTCTCGCGCCTCTTTACGGCGGCCAGTTCAAAAACGGCTTCCTCGTCTAAATTATACCCGTCGGCAACCAACGCTTTGAACAACTCTCTGATTCTTTCGCATTTATATTCAAGCAATTTCTCAACTTCTGTTTGCATTTTTTGTAAGTCGAAATCCAAGCCTACGATATGGCAAACATAGGACGCATCAAGCCCGATTTCCCCATCCGAAAAACAGCACGATATTTCAACGCCGTTGCAATACTTCATGCCGTATTTCTTGGCAAGCTCTGCCGCTTTGACATTCCCTTCAACGGTATCGTGGTCGGTAACAGCAAAATACTTGACGCCCGCCGCTTTAAGCCCGTCGACAATCTCGCCGACCGTTTTGCCGCCGTCGCTGTATGCCGTATGAATATGTAGGTTTATATTTGATTTCATTCGTTTTCCTTTTTTGTCATGGATTTATGCAAATCCATGTAGGGTATCCTAAGTCACTCAGTCTATATGAGACTTCCTTTCTCGTTTCCTGTTTGAGTTTTTGAATTTTTGTAAGTTGCTCTTCACTCAAGTTTTGCAGGTCGTTTATAGTTTTGCAACCCAATCGCTTCCAAAAAAGATAATAATTATAGTTATCTCTTAACACTAATTCCTTGATTGGAACCTCTTCGCCTTTTTGTAGTCTTTCTTTAATTCCGGGCAAGCTTTTATTCCACTCATCCATAGCGCTTGGAGCTAAGCCCTTCCAAAATACTCTTCGGCAAAGCTTCCTTCTAATATGGTAATTAAATAAATATTCCGAACGATTGGGAGGATAACCAAACTCCTTATCTATGCTGTTAAAAGTCTTACCGCTAATCCTTTCCTTCAAGATGCGCAGCTCTTGTTCATTAAAATGCCGCACCAGCCTATCACAAAGCAGCGGAACATTTATGTTCTCGTCGGTACTCTTTATTTGTCTGGATAGACAATATATTTTTTGCGCAAATTCTTTTTCTATCATGTTACCCTTCTAATCTGATACGATGTCCGAGTCAGTTTTCATAAGCGTTTCCTTTATTGTTGCCAACTTTGGCATGAATGGCAATAATAAAACCCGAAGTTTTCTGTTTTATTACTGCCAAACCCGCCATATTACCGCCATTTCTTTATTTGAGCAACTTCCAGTACCCGCTTGTTCTGTCGACTCTTTTTACAAATCCTTTCTGCTGCGATTCTAATCACGCGTCCCTCCCTATATCTTCTTCAATTTTTGATTCCTGTTGTTCGGCTGCTCCGGTATGGTGTAAGCAATCCTGCCCGACTGAATCAAATCTTGTATGGCGCTTCTAAGCGCCCTTGTCATCATCGAGTAGCCCAAAACCTTGACTAAGTTTTGCGTGGAGATTTCACCCTCATCCAATATCTCCATGATGCGGTCTTTCGTTTCGGCTTGAGTACGCTTTGCCGTTTCTCTTTGTATCCTGCCGTTATTTGATTGACCGTTTGCTAAAAACTCCTTATGCACAGGGAACACAACGGTGAAATAACTCCTTTCTGCGTCGGTTTCAAATACCGGCTTCGGAGACCCGTTGTTCTCTAAAGAACGCAAGATGGTCGGTATACCGGTATTGCGACCTTCAATCATCTTTAGCTCTTTTAGGAAATTGCCGATTCTGCGGTTACGGTATTGCTTTGAAATCATTTTATAAGCTTTCAAATTTTCATCGCTTATCGACCTGTCGGGTCCGGGTATGCTTGTTATTTCCATTCTGTCCGGCGTGACCGTAACCGTTACCGGTTCGGCTATATCGTATGCCTTGTGATACACGGCGTTGGCAAGAGCCTCCTCAACCGCCCTCACCGGATAATTGAAAATGCGCTCCGCTTCCGGCTTATCCGGTAACTTTCTTATTTTTTCTTTGATAATATAGTTTTTAATGAATGTGAGCGCATCCTCAAGTTGGCGGTCTAAAGGTCCCTTGAATATCTTCTCAACCATTCCTTCGCCGGTCGGGTCGGGCTTGTCGACAACCTCGATTTGCGGATATCTGAAAAACTTCTCGTGTGTGTTATTGAAGAACAACAAGCCGACGTTTTTTGGCTTCAACTGCTCTCCCACCGAACCGGCAATCTGCATACTCTCCGCAAGAGCGTCAAGCTGCATTTCTTTTGATAAATCATACAATCCGCTTCCGACCCGATACAGGAAGTTTGTTATGAGTACGGGATTCAAATCGTCTAATTTGGCCGCCCTGTTGACTCTATCGTCAAAAGGAATAATGCCGCTCAGTCCGTACAGTTCCTTTTCTTCTTGCGCGTTTGCCTTTATGGTGCTGCCGAGCTTCCTTATATAGCAAGCCTTATCAAACTTCTCTTTCTTAGGGTTCTTCTCGTTCGGGAAACCCGTCGGGCATTTGTATGGACGGCTGTCGCCGGCATAAGCCCAAATGACAAAAACATTTGCGCCGCGATATTCGACAAGCTCGGTTACCGGAATATAGCGCGGTTCGATAAGATTGCACTTATTGAGCAAATCTTTATTAAGTCCGTCTATATCGGCTTTGTTAAGTTTTTCCGATGCAACCAGCGGAACTCCGTTCTCTGCGTTCATGCCCACAACGATATATCCTCCGCCGACATTCTCTATGTCATTTGCAAAGGCGCAGATGCTGTGAATGATGGCCTCGGGATTGTACCCCGCCTTATATTCGATGCGTGTGTTTTCAACGACTCTTCTTTCGATTAGATCCTTTACGTTTACCGGTATTGCCATAAACCTACTCCTTTTATTTCCGACAAAGCCCCTCGCAGCCCGCTTCTTCTTGATGCCTTTTGTTAGTGCTGTTTCTTAGTGCTTTATCTTGGTGCTTTTATTATAGACCACAACAAAATAAATGTCAAACTATAAGAACCCCTTTCAGAAAAAAGTTAAAATTTTTATGTAGAAATATACAGAACTTTGCCTTAACGCAGTCGTCACCCTCTCAATAGCCCGACTTACTTTTGGTTGATTACGCTTTTTTAGGCAACCACCCACCCAGAAAAAACGCCGTCCGATCCCAAATAAATCAAGTTTTGGGCTTTTTTCAAGAGCCGAAAATGCCCCAAAACAGGGCAAACTTACTTTTGGTTGATTACGCAATTTGACATTTTTGGAAAGTGCTGAAAGGGTCTGTCGAAGCCTTTTTATAACAAAAAAGCCCTTCAAATCTGCCAGAACGGCGAAAATTTGACGAGGGCGACTTACTTTTGGTTGAGTGTGATAGTCCTATTTTTTATGACTTACTTTTGGTTGAGTGCGGCAAACTTGATTTCCGTCCTATCCCCCCTACCCATAGGAAAAAGACTTACTTTTGGTTGATTATGCGTCAAGCCAAATTTCATAGGCGGACTTACCGTTCTGCCCGTCTGCACCCTTGCCACCCGTTGCACCCGTATCACCTTTGTCGCCTTTGCCACCTGTTGTGCCTTTAAGCCATTCTAAGAAATCTGTTTCCGTGCCTGTGTTGCCGTTATCAAGCCAAATGTCGTAAGCGGATTTACCGTCATTACCATTGTTACCGTTGTTTCCGTCATTGCCGTTTTGCCCGTCTGCACCTTTAAGCCAATTTAAAAAGTCTGTTTCCGTGCCTGTGTTGCCGTTATCAAGCCAAATGTCGTAAGCGGATTTACCGTCATTGCCATTGTTTCCGTCAATACCGTCTATGCCGTCTTGTCCGTTTGTTCCGTCAACGCCGTCTGCACCTTTATCACCCTGTGCTTTTACGCCTGTGTCCGTTGTGCCTATGTACCAATTGCCGTTGTTTCCTATGTGGGGGCTTATTCCGTCATTGCCTTTTGCGCCCACGAGGGTTAATAGCCATTGTGTTTCTGTTCCGCTGTAACCTTTTGCTACTGCTATTTGATACGCACTTAAACCGTTATCACCTTTGAAAGCGGTGATTAAATCGTCAAGTGTGCCGTTAAAGCCAAGTTCAACTGCTGTGGCATACACGACTTCAAACTTTAAGTCGTTATTGTTGCCATTGTTCGTTTCTCTGCTACTGCAAGCAACCATTAACGCAATGCACACTGCGAAAATTGCGATAATTGAAACCAATTTGTGTAATTTTTTCATAAGTCCTCCGTTTTTGCGCTTTTGCGCATTAAAAAACCCACAGCATAAGCTGAGGGTTGATTTATTTATAGTTTAAAATTTATTTTGCCGTTATTTTGAGAGAGAGAGAGAGAGAGAGAGAGAGAGAGAGAGAGAGAGAGAGAGAACGCACCCTAACATGGCTTTAGTGAAACTCATTGGCTTTTGAAAAATAGCGTGGCTTGCCCTCATGAGTTTATTATATACTTGACGGCTTGACTTCGTCAAGTATAATTCAGAATTAAGAATTAAGAATTCGGAATTAAAAATGAAGTGCGCCTTTGGCGCGTGAAGACGCTACGCTTGTGAAGACGCTAACGCTTGTGAAGTGCAGGCAAGCCTGCATGGTGGATTATTATATATAAACACCCCTTCATGTTGCGAAGCAACTCTTCACAAGCGAAGCGACTTCGTCAGCAAACTTGTTTGCGTCTTCACAAGGCGAAGCCGTCTTCACTAAACTTTCCACCCTTTTCCCTATGCCCTATGCCCTATGCCCTAAGAAAATTTTGCTAAGCAAAATTTCCAACACCCTTTCAGGCATAAACCTCAAAACCAACCTTGCAAACTTATTCCTCACCCCTGCGCACACGGTTGCAGGAGGGTTTTTTCTTAACGAAAGTTTGAAAATAACATTTGCCACGCTTTCTGCACTCATGCCGTTTTGTTCAATTTTTCCTATTTTTGAAACCGCTTTTTGAAGATTTTCGCTATACCCGCCTGCGCTTTCCTTGCTGTAAACTTTTCTGTTTTTGGTGAAATTTGTGCGCGTTCCCCCTGCCAAAACTGCGGTTAATAAAATTTTGCTTGATTTTAGTTCCTGCCTTAGTGCAAGCGTTAAGCTGTTAAGCGCGGATTTGCTTGCGCCGTAAAATGCGTCATAAGGAATGGGGGCAAGCGAGGCAATGCTTGATATATTTATGATTTTGCCACCCTTATCTTTCATTAGCGGAATTACCGCTTTAATCGCGTTTGCCACGCCAAAAAAGTTTACATTAAAAAGGTGATTAAAATCATTTTGGTGCGTAAATTCAAACGGTGCGCCCATGCTAAAGCCTGCCGAATTTATAAGAATATCTATCCTGCCTTCTAAGGAAAAAACTTCATTAAGCGCGCTAAAAACTGCCGTGCAATCTGTGATATCCGCCAAGATACTTTTCACAAATTCATTGGGGCAAGCACTGCGCGAAACAGAGTAAACGGTATCACCGTTTTTAATGAACAAATCCGCTGAGGCAAGCCCTATTCCGCTACTTCCGCCAAAAATTACAATAATGCGCATAGTTAAATTTTTCCCAAGGTTTCCTTAATATTATGCCGAAATATGGTATAATTAACGCATGAGGAAGATTTTATTAAACGGTGATTGGCAATTTAAAGAAACAAGCAGTAAAGATTTTCTGCCTGCGGTTGTCCCGGGGTGCAACTTTAGCGACTTAATAAAGAATAATATAATTCTTGATCCGCGCATAGGCACAAACGAAAAAACGGCGCATTGGGTGGCTTTAAAGGATTGGGAATACAAAAAATCTTTTTCGTTAAGCGAAAGCGATTTTAAGGAAGATTTTGCCGAACTCACCTTTGAAATGTTGGACACCTTGGCAGATATTTTTATCAACGGTGAAAAAATCGCTGAGGTTAAAAATGCTAACCGCATTTACACATTTGAAATTAAGAAATTTTTAAAGGTTGGTGCGAATGAAATTAATGTGATTTTCTTTTCACCCTTAAATTACATGAGGAATGAATTTAGCAAAGATCCCCTTCCTTTCGGTGGCTTTTTCGGCGAAAAAGGTTCAACGCATTTAAGAAAAGCACCTTACCACTTCGGTTGGGATTGGGGGCCTAAACTTCCGTTATCGGGAATCGTAAGAGAAGTTTACTTAAATTTATACTCAGTTGCAAAAATCTCTGAAGTAAGCATTTTGCAGGCGCACGAAAACGGCGCAGTTTCGCTTAATTTAAGCGTGATAAGCACCGCATGCGAAAGCAATTTAAGCGGTTTATCTTACGAGGTTTTGCTTTCTCTTAACGGCGAAACAGTGGCAAAAATGCGTAACCAAAGCGGAAGTTTTGAGATAAATATTGAAAATCCGAAGTTGTGGTTTCCGAACGGTTACGGCGAACAACCGCTTTACAAAGCGGAAATTAACCTTTTAAGCGGTGGCAAAGTTTTAGACGGAAAAACCATGAATATCGGCTTAAGAGAAATCAAATTAAACACGGATAAAGATAAATTCGGCAGGAATTTTTGCTTTTTTGTGAACGGTGTAAGGATTTTTGCAAGGGGTGCAAATTGGATAGCCACCGATAGCTTTATTAGCGACACTTCAGGGGAAAAACTTAAAGATTTGCTTGAAAAGGCGCATGGCGCTAACATGAATATGCTTAGGGTTTGGGGCGGTGCGTATTACGAAAGCAATGAATTTTACGATTTGTGCGATACACTCGGCTTGCTTGTGTGGCAGGATTTTAATTTCGCTTGCAAGCCCTATCCTTTCCATAATGAAGAACTGATTAAGGAAATTTATTCAGAAGTTGAGTGCAATGTGAAGAGGTTAAGACACCGCGCCTCGCTTGCGCTTTGGGCAGGGAATAATGAGATTGAATCCATGTCCTTAGCGTGGCAATTTAAAAGAAAGTTGATTAAGGACACAGGCGGATTTTTTTATAAAACCCTGCCCGCTTGGCTAAGGGAATTTGACGCGGTTACCCCCTATTGGGCTACAAGCCCAAGCAGTGGCGAATATATGAAGAAGATAAATTCAGACGGCTTCGGCGATACCCACCTTTGGCATGTTTGGCACGGCTTGCGCCCCCTTGAATATTATCAAAAAAGAAAAACCCGCTTTTGCAGTGAATTCGGGGTGGAATCGTTCCCCTCGCTTAACGCGCTTGAAATTTTTGCTAACGGCAATATCCCGAACAGCATTAACCACCCCGTAATGAAAGCGCACCAAAAATGCGCAGGCGGAAACAGCAAAATGCTGTTTTACATTCTTTCAAAGTTCAAAAATCCTAAAAACTTTCTTGATTTAATTTACCTTTCATGGCTTACGCAAGCCAAATGCGTGCAAAGCGCAACGGAAGGTTGGCGCATTCAAAAAGATAGGTGCAACGGTTCGCTTTATTGGCAGTATAATGATTGTTGGGGGGTTTGCAGTTGGGCAGGCATGGATTATTACGGCAATCCAAAGGCATTGCATTATTCCGCAAAGCATTTCAACGCACCCCTCACTGCGATAATCCAAATCAAAAATTCACAGGTTAATTTTTACGCCGTAAATGATTCCAACGGCGGTAGCACCGAAATTACCGCAGATTACGGCATTAAAACTTACAGCGGAAAAACTCTTTTTAAAAATTCGCTAACTGTGGGGATAAAAGATTGCGACAGCATTTTTATAGATTCCCTGCCCAAAATGCGCAAAAAAGAAAGCTATGCATTTATAAGGATATATAAGGGCGGTGAAATGATTTCGGAAAGATATCAGCCTCTAACTGCCGAAAACAAAGCAAAGCTATTAAATCCTAACTTAAATTTTACCTTTAATTGCGATAAGAACAGCTTTAAGGCGGTTATTAAATCAAGCGGATACGCAAGCAACATTGAAATCCGCATAAAGGGCGAAAACGCAATGCTTTCGGATAATTATTTCAATATGGAAGCAGGCGAAAAGGTGATCACCGCCACCCTTTCAAAAAATTACACAAACGAAGAACTTAAAAATCTCATATCCGTGCGTAGCCTTTATGATATTGAAAAGAAAAACGGACGCTTAAAAGATAAGCTAATTAAATCAGCAATCTTCTTCGCGCCCGTAAACTTTATCAATTATGTTATACGATTTTTTGATATATAGGTATTAGAGTTATAATTTGTCCTTGTTTTCGTTTTCTTCCGCCTTTGGGGTTTCCGCGGGGCAATTGATTATCGGGGTTTGTGGCATTTGTGCCACAGGTGTGGCGGGAAAACAGGGGGCAGTTTTTTTACGAATGTATTTCTTTCTTAGATAAATAATCAAAAGCACAATCGCAGTAGGCACACCGCCGAAGCCTATTAAGCAAACCACAATGTAAAGCAGGTATTCAAAGAAGTACGCAAGCGCAAGCCCTATGGATTTAAATGCGCTTGTTATGCGTGTGCCGAAGTTTGGGCGTTCTTTGGCGGGCGCAGGCGCACCTTCGCGGACGGTGATATTTACCGTGCAAAGTTCCACCAAGGTATCATAATTATCCTTAACTTTATAAAGTTCGTTAATGCTTTTTTGAAGATTTGTGATTCGGTTTTGAATATTGGTTCTTTCCGAAATCGTGGTTGTGCCTACAAGTTGCGCTTGCCACATTAAAAGTTCGCCCTCTAAAGCCTCAATTTGCGCCTCTAAACCGTAATATTCTGTGGTGATATCTTTAGAAGTTAAAATGTCGTAAGAAACTTCGCCCGCGGTTTTAATGGCTGAAACAAATGTGGCAAAATCCTCACTTTTAACCCTAACCGTGTAATGCGCGCGCATAAGCCCGCCAACCCGTGAGGAATTAGAACTTTCCACATACGCACCGTCCGTGGCTTCAAGCGCGCTTGCAATAACCGCTATGCTTTTTGCAAAATCCTCAGTGTACATTTCGCAATTGTAATAAAAAATTACCTTGCGGTTGCCCACATTGATTTCAAGAATATCCGTTACCGAACCGCCCGAACCGCCCCCGTTAGGTGCGTTTTGCATTGAATCCGAACCGCCCGAATTCATACCTGCCATGCAACCGCTAAATAAAAACAGCGCAATAAGCACAACCGCAAACAAGCAAATAATCTTCTTTTTCATAACATACCTCTTCGTGGATATTATAGCACGCACATTCAAGAGTTTTTTGTGCATTTTGTTAAAATTTGGTGAACGGTGCTTGACTGCAAATGATAATTTATTAAACTTTTATTCGCTTTTTCTAACTAAAAAAATCCCGCTTAAAACTCTACGCCTGCCAAAAAATCAATGCTTACCCCAAAGAATTGTGAAATGGCTATAAGTTTTGAAAGTGTGGGTTCGCAGGCATCTTTTTCCCACAAACTTATTATAGATTTCCCCACATTTAACTCTTTGGCAAGCTGAATCTGCCCCACCCCTTTATCCTTTCTTAAGGATAATAACCTCTGCCCAAAAGTTTCTTCCATACCCCAATTTTCCCACAATAATGGAAAAATTACTTGACTTCCCAGTATAATGGGAATATAATATTATTGTTTTGTAAGAAATTGGTAACATTTGCTGAAAATGCAAGGTTACGGGGCAAAAAAAGATGCATATGGTGGGGCTGTTATGGCATATAAGCTTTCTGAGAGTGTTTTCTATCGTTTGTACGGAAATCAAACAACACTTTACGATACATTAATTCGTAAGGTTTATATTTTTAATGAAACCGTAAAGGACTTATTGGATTGTTTCGTGGAAACGGCGGAAGTTGCCGAAGTTATTAGTAAGCTAAAAACTCTTTATGACTGTGCCGATATTCCAAGCTTTGAAGAAGATTTGAATAATTTTATTTCTCAACTTGCAGAACTAAAGATTTTGAGAGAAGCATTCAAGCACAAGCAAGTATACGATAGCCTTGTGGGGGCAATCGCAAACAATATGATTGCGAGTGGCACGCTATACAGCGCCATGCTTGAATTATGTTTCCGTTGCAACGAAAGTTGCAGACATTGTTATGTGGTTGAGAATAAAAACGCAGAACTAACAACCTCTGAAGTCTTCAAGGTGCTTGATGAACTTTATCGCTTAAACGTGTTAGAGATTACTTTCACGGGGGGCGAAGTATTTTTGCGCGAGGACTTTGGCGAGATTTTAGATTACGCTTACAAGAAACGCTTTTGCATAAACATTTTTACGAACGCGACTTTGATTAGTGATAGTGATTTGATTAAATTGGCGAGTTTACATATCAAAAGTTTAAGCGTTAGCCTATACAGCCATATACCAAAAAAGCATGATTATATTACACGGCTAAAAGGTTCATTTGAAAAAACCATGAACGCAATGAGGAAGGCACTTGCGCTTGGTTTGTCTGTGAACATTAAATCAACGATTATGGATTACACCAAAGATGATGTGAGTGGCTTGTTAGACATTGCAGAAAGCTTGGGGGCAACAATACAAGTGGCAGTTACGGTGAATCCGAAAGATGACGGAAATTTATCACCTCTTGATTTGAGAATTAAAACTGAAGAAGATTACAAAAAAGTTATTAAAACCGCTGTTGGAAAAATGGAATTTTGCGCAGGTATCGCAGGCGATTTCAAAAACACTTCGGGAAACCAAATTTGCGGTGCAGGACACAGTATGGTTTGTATCGCGCCAGACGGCGAAGTTTATCCGTGCAATGCTTTGAGGATAAGCTTGGGAAATATAAAGAACGAGGCACTTGAGAACATTTGGCAAAAATCCCCCGAACTTTTGAAATGGCGTAAAGCAACGCTACATGATTTAAGCGAATGCAAGGACTGCGAATTGTTAGAAAAATTAGGTGTATGTTCTTTTTGCCCGGGTTCTGCCTTGCAAGAAAAGGGTAGCCCTTTTGCAAAGTATGACGAAGCCTGCAAAATGACTGCCATAAGGGGACAGTTAGCCAAATCTTAACCGCACAAATGTGGCAAGAAATATAAAAAAGGAGGAATGTCATGAAGAAGTTTGAAAAACCCGAAATGCTGTTTACAGACGGCTATATTTATTCTATGGGCTCGTGCGGATGCACAAGATCAACGGAAGCCTTCTGCGGAATAACACACCGCATGGGGAATTAAGCGACAGCGCCAAATAAAAGCCCCACAAGCAAGTGGGGCTTTTATTTAGTTGCTTTTTGTTCAAAATAACTAATTTGTCTTCGTCTGCGCAGTCGATTCCGAAACAACATGCGCGTTGGTGCAATGATAGGTAATCCCAGTGGCACGCGTGAATTTGCTGATTGTTATTGGGATAGAACATCCACTGCGGAAGTAATAAACAACAATAACAGCGTTTCAGGTGCGACATCATTAACTACAGCGCAAATTAACAGTTCGTTACAATATTTCACTGGTGGCGATTGGCAAAACGAAAATATTTGGGTGCTTTCAAACAATGCCCCGCCAATTTTAAAATGGTTGCAGGCTTAAACAAGGAACATTAAACCAAAAGAAAACCCCCGCCATTATCGGCGGGGGTTTTAAAATGCAAATTGTGCTATGTGTGGCGTAATGGATTTACACTGACACTGTTCTTTACGAAATTAGGCTTAGCGTTTTGCCGAAAAAAGCCGTGTTTCAATGATTTTGCCACAGATTGCAATATGTGCCGATTGTTTTATGAAAAATATATAAATATAGTTGATGTATTTGCCATAGTTAAGCCACAATAATCGCAATATTTTATGGCTTTATTCTTCGTCTTTTTTGGTCATTTGCAGTAGCTGTTCTAAAAATATATCGTAGTCGCTTTTAAAAAGGTTATCTTGTACAATGCGGTATTTTTCAAATTCTGCTTCGGCATGCGCTTTGGCTATTTCGGTAGTTATTGTGCCTGCATCGTCTAAAACTTGCCTATCCGTTGCTTTTAAGAAAATGTCCAGCCTTTCAGACCAATCGTCCATAGCCATAGGTATTTTTCTAATTGCCATATCTTCCGCCACATCTAAATACGCCGACACAATTCTGTTAAGGCTTGCAACTTCGGTTTTGCTTAAATAGTTTTTTGCAACGGTAACATCGCTTTTTATAATTTTGCCCTCAGGTGCGGCTTCCCAAGCGGTTAACCCCATGTGGTCTTTGGTGGCATCTGCTCTATTGTAAATAACTTCCGCCGCGGTGTTGCCGTGTATAGCAAAGTGCATTTTGTTTTGCACCTTTTTAAAGAATGCCTGTGTACTTTTTGCGCCCTTATCGTAGTCAAGCGCGGTTGCGTATATATCGGTAATTTTTTGATAGAACTTGCGCTCGCTTAGCCTAATCTCGCGTATGCGTTCTAAAAGCTGTTCAAAATATTTTTCAGTTAACACTGAACCGCCGTTTTTCAGCCGTTCATCGTCCATTACCCAACCTTTAATTGTATATTCTTTTACAATTTGGTTAGCCCATTTGCGAAACTGAACAGCCTTTTCGTTGTTTACCTTAAAGCCTACGGCTATTATCATTTGTAAATTGTAGTGCGCTATTTCTCTTTTTATTTCGCGTTCACCCTCGTTTTGAACTATAAAGAATTTCTTTACAGTTGCCGTAGTTGTAAGTTCAGCATCGTTTAAAACTTTTTTAATGTGTTGGCCTACACCCTGCACGGTTATGCCATAAAGCGTGGCTAACAAT
>WQYD01000026.1 GCA_009781445.1 Bacillota bacterium
ACCGAAACTGAGCAAAATTCAAATAGGAAGTAGCGACGCGGTCGCATAAAGCGTAAGCCCAAGCTTAGCTTTATACGAATTTCAAAATGTGTTTTGAAATTAACTTCCGATAGTTTATATTATGCGAAGTTGAGTGTCGCGGGCAAGCTGGCTTGCACATGACCGAAACTGAGCAAAATTCAAATAGGAAGTAGCGACGCGGTCGCATAAAGCGTAAGCCCAAGCTTAGCTTTATACGAATTTCAAAATGTGTTTTGAAATTAACTTCCGATAGTTTATAATTAAAGCACTAAGACAAAGTACAAAAGAGAACAGCACTAACAAAAGGCAGGAAGAAAAGAGTTTATTGTGCAAAAATTGAGAAATAGAATTAAAATCAAATCATTCTTTTGGAAACTTGTGATACCGTTTACGATAGCGATTGTTTTGTTTGCCGGCATAATATCAGGCACCATTTACTTTGGCGACACGATTAAGTCGCTTGAGAGAAATGCAGTTGATGTTTTAAGAAACACTACAAAAGCCCGGGCAAGCCATGTAAGGCAGAATATAAAGGATTCGGCGGACATAGAAGATAGGCTGTTAGAGGTGATTGCTTCCACAGCGCAGGTGCTGGGACGCTTTGACGAAAGCACATTTGATGAACAATTCCTCATGCAGTTGCCACTGCATTCTACTCCTCAAATCGGAAAAAACAGCATCACGGATTTAGGTAATCCTGAAAAACCGCTTCTCACTGCGTGGTATCTTAAAGAAATCGTGCAAAAAATGGTTCCCATGCTTTGGGAAAACAGTTTGAGCGGTGTATATTTCATTTTAGAAAACGGTTCTGACGAAAACGAAAAGCACGCGTTGCATGTGAGGTGGCCAGACGGTCAAATGTTCACGCCAAACTTTTTGGAAGCAGAGTATTTAATTGCGCCTGTTGCCGTAACAAATTCACTTTTTGTGAACCCGCAAAAGCAAGAATTAAGAAAGGAAAGGCTTAATTTAGAAGAGAATGAAGAATTTGTGAATATGTACCGTGCGGTAATTGATACTGCCAAAACGGTAGCCCAAAGCGCAGAAAACGGTGCGTTCGTTAGCGCGCCGTCTTGGCAGGAATTTATGAAGCGGTATGCGCTTTTTTCTCCGCGGTTTGATTTTGTGGGAAGAAGCATTATTTCCTACAATGTGCCGTTAATGTACGGCGGTGTTGTTTATGGTCTTTTGGGCATTGAGATTTGCGCCGAAGAGATAATCTCTAAATTGAATCATTTTGAGATAGCCAATCACGACTTGAAAGGTTCGTATATTATTGCCCAAACGGCAAACGAAACGCATTTAAATACAATTCTGCATTCGGGAACGCTTTTTGACAACTTATACCAAAAAAGCGATCTTGCAATCACAGAAAAAATAGCCGAAAATTTCTATCGTCTTGAAAACGGAAAAGGCAATGTGCAGGTTTACACATTGATACAAACGCTTGATTTATACGAGGATTATTCCTTTTATGCGGACTCTTCCGCATGGGTAATTGCCTCAGTAATACCAAAAAGAGAGCTGTTTGACTTCCCACGGCATTTTTCAAGAATGCTTGGGGTGAACATTGGAATCAGCCTTATCTTCGGGCTTTTGATTAGCGTGGGTATCAGCCTACTTTTGTCGTACCCTGTAAGAAAATTGGCGAAAACAATGAAGGGTAGCGAAAAAATGGAAGATTTGGGCAAGACTAATATTTACGAAATAGACGAACTGGTGGGAGAAATAAAAAGCCTTGCCGTGAGGGTTAAGGAATCCGAGCTTGCGAGCAGTCGCATTGATGTTATGCTTTCTCAAATACGCCCGCACTTTTTGTACAATTCGTTGGTAGCGATACAAGAGCTTTGCCTAAGCGATCCCGCTCTTGCTTCCGAAATGATTCAGGACTTTGCGCAATACTTGCGGGGCAATATGGAATCCTTAAAAATCAAAGAATTGGTGCCGTTTGACAGAGAGCTTAAACATATTGAGAAGTATTTGAGCATTGAACAAAAAAGATTTGGGGAACGGTTGAAAATCGTGTACGATATGCAGGTGTATGACTTTAATTTACCTGTGCTTACCGTTCAGCCACTGGCAGAAAACGCGGTGAGGCACGGCGTTATGAAGCGGGATGAGGGCGGAACGGTTTGGATTTCAACGGCAGAGGATGAGGCGCATTTTGTGATTACCGTGAAAGATAACGGAATGGGCATGGTGGCACACAGCCCTTCGCAAAACGGCAATCAAAGCGTGGGGCTAAAGAATGTGAGAGAACGATTGGACGCAATGTGTGGCGGAACGCTTGAAATTACAAGCGAATGGGGAATCGGAACAACCGCGGTTGTTAAAATACCCAAGAACAGAGGACAGGCATAGATTGGTTAAATCAATATAAAAAAGAACCTGTGAAAATGCCCACGGGTTCTTTTTTGGTGTTAATTTGGTGTTGTTGGTGTGGTAGCATAATCATAGAGTTGAACGGTAATAAAATAACAAAAGCAGAGGTGGGCGCAAAAATGAATATAATTGTCGTGGACGATGAGCATTTAACCCTTAAAAACATAGGAAGGACGATAAAAGACGCGCTACAAATAGAGCCAGTGTGTTTCGTTAGCCCAAACGAAGCCCTCGCGTGGGCAGAGAGCAATAGGGTTGACATTGCCTTCTTGGATATTGAGATGGGCGGTATGAGCGGGCTAGAACTGGCAAAGCGGTTGAAGGAAATTCAAGGCAAAACCAATATCGTGTTTGTAACGGCATATTCGGAATACGCTATGGACGCTTTCACACTGTACGCAAGCGGATATATCTTGAAGCCTGCCACGCGGGAAGCGATAATCCAAGCGGTGGAAGAACTGCGGTATCCGCCCTCGCGCCAGCGCACCGCCAAAAAAATCAGGGTGCAGGCATTTGGTAATTTTGAAGTATTTGCGGGCGATACGCCACTCTATTTCCCAAGAAGTAAGGCAAAAGAATTGTTTGCGTATTTGGTTCACAAAAAAGGAACAAGTGCTACCACGGCGGAACTGACAGCGGTGCTGTTTGAGTACGATCTTGCTGGCAACGCCTCTTTGCGGAAACAAATCCAAACTATTATTTCCACCATGCGAAAGGTTTTGAGGCAGGCAGGGGCGGAAGATGCAATTATAAAAAGAACCAATAGTTTGCAAGTAGACGCAGAAAAAATAGATTGCGACTTCTACCGCTTTCTGCAAGGCGATACAGAAGCGGTGAACGCCTATACGGGGGAATATATGCACTGTTACTCTTGGGCGGATTTTACTTTGGGATATTTAGACGATAAAATGAAAAAACTATAGTTTTGCTTAAATCAGCATAAAAATGAACCCGCAAGAATGCCTGCGGGTTCATTTTTTTTGGTGTTCTTTCGGTGTTGGCGGTGTGATATCCTAATTCAGAATGGAATGGTTTCATAATATGAGCCAACGCCGTGCGAACAAAAGTGCTTTGAGGAAAACAAAGAGCAAAATAACAAAAAAGGATAAAAAAGAGGAAAGTTTTATGTTTACAAAAGGAAAAATGAAGTTATCGGGAAAGAGCTTTTTAATAGCACTTGTGCTATGTATCGCAATTAGTGCGATAGGGGTTGTTTCGGTGCTTACGAACCCAGAACACGCGGGGCAGGCAAGTGCGGTGCCTCATTCGCAGGTGTCGGTTTGGGACGGAACGGCGGATACCTCGTGGTATGTGGGTAACGAAAGCGCGACTTCGTACACGCTTACAAACGCCCGCCAACTTGGTGGTCTAAGACAGCTTGTGAACGCAGCTCAAGCGAACGCGGTGAACTTTTCGGGCAAGACGATTGTACTGGCTTCCGACATAGATTTAAACGGAAGAGCATTATCGCTTGGAAACTATAGCCAAGGCGGAGCGTTCGCAGGGAATTTTGACGGCGGACACCACACGATTTACGGTGGTGCAGGCTACACAGCAGAACCGCTATTCGCTTTTATCACACATAACAACGCATCGCAGTCTACCACAATCAAAAATTTGGTTTTAGACGGAATGCATTCAAATGCGGGCGGTAACTACAGCGGTCTTGGTCATATCGGCGGAGGGCTTGTGGGGCAGTTTTCAGGCGCAAACGGCAGTAAGCTACTTATAGAAAATATTTCGGTTAAAAACGCAATAATTTCAAAGGCTTCTGCGCCTACCGCGAATGTCCGCTTGGGCGGAATTATCGCGTATGTGAACGCGTGGGGTTCTGCTTCAAATACGGTAATCAGAAACTGCACTTTTGAGGGCGAACTTAAAGCGTGGAACGGCACTAACACAGATCGTTGGCAACACTTAGGCGGTATTGTGGGTGACGGCAGAAACTACACGGTTGAAGGCTGTTATTCAGGCGCGAATCCTGTTACAAACCTTGGCGTGAACGGAACTGCACGGGGAAGAACAAGGCTTGGAACGATAATAGGCGGACTTAGGGAAACAACTTCAAGAATAAGCCCTGATTTTCCTGACAATCCTACTAATCCGCTTACTATAGCGAACTTAAACATTGCAGAAAGCAACAACTACTATAATTACGACTTGTGGCGCACTTCTTTTTACAACGGCAACCTTGACGCGCCCCACGCAATGACTACTTTTACCGAACAGGGCAGTCCTAAGAGCATTCATGACGCGGCACTTAAAAACGGCACATTTTCCCGCGGGCAGGCTTACTGGCTTACGACAGATAGCCTTAATGTGCTTGAAATTTCAAGCAGTACCTCAACATACGGAATAACCGCACCGCCAAGCGGAGGCCCGAATTTCATTGAACTTGCGGCGTCCGCAGGGGCGGTAAATAATGACAGCCAGATTTATCAGATTTTTGACACTGTCCCCGGAACGACATATAATCTTAGCTTCCTATATAGGAATAGAACAGGGGTTGGCGTTCCTGCCAACCAAAGGGCGAGAATCAGAATCGGCGCGTATACCCCTGCTATGGACGCAAACGGTACGGCAAACGGAGTTGCGAACAACGCAACAAGCATAGCCACATACGCCACAAGAAAAGCGGCGTTGCAAACAATACCCGTGATAACAAACGGAAATATTACGGCAACAGGCAGTTGGGTTACAGTTTCAAGAACCTACACCGTACCTGCTAATCAAACAAGAACAGTTTTAGTGCTTGAAAACGATCCTAATTATCCTCTTAGCGGTTCGGGCAATATGGTGGCAAATATAAGCTTTGCTTCCGGCACGGCTTCACCGGGGAAAGCACAGCCGTTTGAAATTTTCCTTAACCCTCAGGCAGGAAACGACAGTTCGGCGGGTACTACGGCTACCACGGCAGTTAAAACGCTTGAAAGGGCGAGATTCCTTGTTCAGTACGGCGGAAACATTATTTTAACGGACTCTTGGGGTTTTGCTGGGGGGGAAAGCGGATTTATTCACATGACGGGGCTGGGGCAAAGGTCAACGCTCAGCAGACAAAACGATAGAACCATACAGGTTAGCGGAAATGTTAGATTTGATAGCATTACATATGACGGGGCATGCACAACAAACACGCGCATGGTTCAAATCGGGCCACCCGCACCCGCAACTTCGCAAGGAAGGGTTATAATTCATGAGGGCGCAACCTTCAAGGGGCATAGCAATACAGCGAGTCCGATTTCGGTAGGCTCAGGCGGAACTCTTTCGCTAAAGGGCGGAACGCTAACGGGACTAAGGCAAACAGGTGCGACTTCTATCGGCGCGGCGGTTCACATTTTTACGGGCGGAACTTTCAATATGTATTCCGGCACAATCTCAAATGTCCGCGGTCAGAACGCAGGCGCAATTTGGGTTGCTTCGGGGGCAAACACCGTATTTAATATGTACGGCGGAACGATAGAGGACAGCCACGCGATTGGCGGAAGCACTTCCATTATGTCTGGCGGTGCGGTTAACATTTCGGGCGGTGTGTTCAATATGCTGGGCGGAACAATCAGGAATTCTACCTCAGGCTATATCGGCGGAGGCGTTTCGGTAGTTTCTTCAGGAAAGGCAACAATGACGGGCGGTACTATTGAAAATAACACGGCAACAAGAAGCGGAGGCGGAATTTTAGTTGGCGCTACAAGCACATTTGAATTTATTAGCGGAACGATTTCAGGGAACAAGGCTTCGGGCGGAACAGGTCAGAGCATGGGCGGAAATGTGGCGGTAACAAGCGGTGGCACTTTTGAAATGAAGGGCGGAATCCTTGAAAAAGGCGAGGCAAGGCTTGGTGGCGGTATTTATACCCGAAACGATGTTTTGGCTACAACTCAAACTGCCGGAAACATTATAATAAGCGGTGGAACAATAAGAGATAATAAAGCAATTGACACAAACAAAAACAATACGGGCGGTGACGGGGGCGCAATCTGCGTTTTTGATTCGTCTGAAAGCGTTGTGTTTCAAATTACGGGCGGAACCTTCACAAACAACACCGCGGAAAGAAACGGCGATGTGATATACCTTGGCACACTCGGCGTTCTTGACATTCGGAACACAACTTTTGCCCGTTCTGCGCTTTCGGGTACGCGTTTTGAATTATATAATCTTAACGGCACGGTGAATGTGGCAGGAACAACCGATTTAGGCAGAGTGCGCACAAACAACTCTATGGTTAGAGTAGAGGGCGCAGTAAAGGCAGATATTACCTTCTCGGCAACAACTGTGTTTTTGAGAGCCACAGGCGCACTTGTTACGGGGGCGGACATAAAAATTATTTCCCCGCTTGCTGCCGGACAAAAGGTGGCAGAAGGCTTAAGCTATACAATGACGGCAACGGATACCGCAAGGTTTTCAGCCACTGGTTACACGGCTTCGCTTGAAGGAAACTCTGTTTTCCTAAAAGCACCAAGGACTGCGACTATCGCAATGCCTGCAACGGCAACATTCACGGGAAGCGCGCAGAATGTGAACACCGTTACCGTAACCCTTGCACCTGCGTCAGGCGGAACTACGGGTACGCCCACTTTAACATATTCACACGCGCTGTTCGTTTCGGGCAGAGCAAACGAAAGCTACACCTATACGGCAGGAATGCCCATAAATGTGGGGCGGTATGTAATTAAAGTGGACGCTTCTGCTACTTCCACGCATTCGGCAACCACAGGCTACTTTGATAATTATGTAATCGCACCGGCGGGCTTTGTTCTTAGAAACGACATAGGAAGCACGGTTAAGGATAAAGTGTACTACGGCGATATATTGACTTCTGCAATCACTTCGTCTGCAACAATCTCTCAGAGTCAGGCATTCGGGTATTCATGGCAAAGACTGCCAAGGGCAGAGTTCAATCCCGCACAAAAAACCAGCGGAAATTGGCAACAAGTAACCACCTCTCAAACTTACACCGTTAATCCTATAGACACCAACTTCGTAATCAGGTTGGCTGTTACAGGTTCGGGTAATTTTACGGGTACAGAGAATATATTCTTCGGCGAAGAAAGTGTTAGTGCAAAAACTTCGGATGAGTTTGTTCGCATTACGGACGAAAACGATCCGATTGTAAAAGAATTGGGTGAATATTTGGAACTTGGCGAGGACAAGACGGGTACGATTTTTTACGGAACATATTCCATAGAAATCACCGCAGGGGAAAACGGCAGAGTTCTTGTTTGGGGCTTTGAAGTGCAGGCAAACACATATCCCAGAGTACACATAATGGCACTACCGATAAACGAAGAAACCTATGTGTTTGATTCTTGGACTACAGACACGCCCTCTCAAGGAAGCGTGGCTTTTTACAATCTTTTCAGAACGACTGCAATGTCCACAGGTGCATTCAAGGTGCAGGCTAACTTTGGGCATGCAAGCAAGACGATTCACTTCAACTACAACCAGTCCAAAGGTATAGAAATGCTTGACGGTAGCATCTTCTTCCCCAAGCCCAGAAGTGCCAAGGATTGGATGGCAGACGGTGTTTTCAGTGTGGACACCACAATAACGAATCAATTCAAAGGCGGGGTTGCAACCTCAGTTTTACCTGAACCGCTTGTGTACTACGGGGAATTTGACGGCTGGTGGACGAAGGACGGAAAAACAGCAAATGACTACGGCACAAGGATTACTGACGATATACGCACGCTTGAAGACGGTGATACTCTGTGGGCGAAATGGCTTTATGACGAATCCGCGTTCCCTGTGGGCGTTTTTGCGGAAGGGCTTAAAGACAAAGCAGGTTCAAACGCGCCCGCAGTAGGGCTTGGCTTTGAAGATTTGTCTGACGCTATGTACTTCGTATCTTATGAAATGCAAGATATCACAGGCGCAATAACTTTCTATATTTACGGCGATATTTCCGAAAGCGAATTTGCCGAACTTAATTATACAGGGACTCACAGCATCACAATTACTTCCGGCAGTAAAGAGAATGGTTCTTCGCCAACCCCCGCACCCGCACGCACGGTTTTCGGCGGAATGGCGCCTGCTAACCACCCAGACTCTTCTGTTAGGGGCAAAGAAATTAAGCTTACTATCGCAAGCGGAAATGTAACTATTACGAATGTAAATTTCGTGAACTATAATATCACGCTTTCTAATCCCTCAAGCACTTTGAGTATTGACGAAGCGGATTTATCGCTTATTGCACAGGCAGGATACACGAACACAAGGGTTATAACGGTTGTTTCGGGAACCCTTTACCTGCTTAACGGAACCCTAAAAGGCTTTTACGACATAGACGATTTGGCAGGCACTGCACCCGTATATGTAATGAGCGGAACGGTTCGTTACCGCCATGATATGAAGGTTTTCGGAAATATCCTTATCGGGCCTTCGGGCGCGATAGATATGGTTGACACTATGGCAAACGGCGAATACTTGATTCTTACCCTTGCGGACATAAACGGTTCTGCTATAGTGGCAGTGGCGGGATACACGGGAAGAAGGCTTGTTCTTGATTCGGTTTTTGCAAGAAGTAGCTTCGGCAGGGTAAAGATTACAAACGGCGGAATTACTACAATTAGGGTAGGAAACGGATTGTGGACTGCGCCCAGTAGCGCGATAGTTGCCATGAGAAGCCCGCTTGGTGATTTAGATCCTGAGTTCACTCTTGGTTATACTACGCTTCAAGAAGCAATAAACGAAGCAACTGCGGGTGAAACCGTGTATTTAGTCCGCCGTGTTTCGGGGGATACGGTTGCGGGAATTGAACTCACCGAAAGCATAGTAGTAAATAAAAATATCAGCTTAACTTCAGGGCTTCGTTCTGTTAGCGGGCCTTACCGCACTATCGTAACCATAAACGACACCTATATGGCGAACACAAACACGCTTATAGGAAATATTGAAATCGGCGCGAACACAACGCTTACCATTGACGACATTAGGATTTTTGGGGAAATCAGCGGAACTAACAGGAACACTTCTATCCTGAACATGAACGCGATTACTTCGGGGCAGAGCAATATCTTCCTGCACCTTACAAATGTAAATGTTTCTTCGCTTTCTGTAAGATTGCACACAGGAATGAGCCTTGTGAACGGAAGTTTTGTGGCGTTCAGCGGATATTCACGCGGTATGATTATTTCCACAGGAACAGAGCAAGCGGACATTTCGTGCTTTGAGTTACTGGGTGAAAATAGTGAAGAGTTTGAAATAAGGCTTGATCTAAACACCGCGAGGATTTGGGAAAGGCCTATAATCACCGTTTCCCAAAACGGCTTCCCCCGTGCTGACGACACCGATACCGTGAGAGGTATTACGGACAGCGGAACGGCGATAACCTACCATTATGCTTTATTTGAAGAAGCCAAAGGCTCTTACTTCGGGGATTACACAGGTTGGACAGCGGGGTTGCCTACGGACGCAGGAAGCTATGTAGTCCGTGCCACAAGCACCCAAGACGATTCCAACTACTGGTTGCAAGGCTATGCATATTGCTTGCTTACCATTCAAAAGAAGGCAGGTTATGCGTCTTTGACTGTGGAAAACCAAGAACTTGTGGACACCGTAAGCGATCCTAAGTGGACTGCTGTGTGGCATATCGGAAGTGGCGATTGGCATACAAGCTGGGACGATAGTAAGTCCGCGCCCGCGCCCTCTGTAATCTTCCACAAATTGAATGAGGACGGAAGCTATACAAAACTTGATTCCCGCCCCACAGCTTCGGGATATTATTTGATTGAATTGGTTTTCGCAGAAAGGGACGATTTCTACGAATATAGGCTAATGGTTGAATTTAGGGTTTATCTCAACGCAGATTTATTCTTGGATATGTTTTCTGGGGAACGGGGCAATGACGAAATCAACATTAGCGACATTCTTGACAAAAAAGTCAGCGATATAACAAAAGCCGACTTAAAAGATATTTTAGACGCATTAAAAGCGTATGACGAACTGTTAAGTGAAGTTTCAAAAGAAGACACGCGGATTGTTGACGCGAAAAAGGATCTTGACGAAAAGCTGGCAACCGCACTTCTTGATAAGTTTACTTTTGATCATGAGGATGCGATAGAGTTTGAAATAGACGGCAAGGGCTTGGGAATAGGGGAATTGGAAAATGCTATCCGCGACATAAGGACGGCACTTGAAGAGTACGATTCAATCTTTGACGAATTTACCGATCCGGACGCAAGAAGGGCGATAGAAGAAAAGTTCAGAGAAACAAAAAACAAACTTGAACAATCGCTAAGGGATGCCGAAGTAGAGCTATTCCGCGAAACTTATAAAGATATCCTTCTAAAAGACGAAGAGGACATAAACGGCTTTGATCTTGAAACGATATTGGAAGCGTTAACCTTTTATGACGGATTGAGCCACGGCGCGAAGATTGGGCTTGATGACGAATACGCAGATTTATTGTTAAAACTTAGAAAAGCGTTTAAAAAGAGCTTTGAGGACACATTTGAATCTCTCAATAAGGACTATGAAAAATTAACAGCGGAAGACTGGCAGGAACTTGTTAACGCGCTTGATTACCTTGAAAACTTAAAAACCGAACTGCCCGCCGAGCTTTCCCAAAGGCTTACCGAAGCAGGCTTCTTTGAAGACGGTTGGATTGAGGAAACAAAAATAGAAATTGAAGAGCGCATTAAGTACGCGAAAGCCGAAAGGTTTTTAGATGAGTATGAAAGGCTTTTGAGTGAAGAGCCGTCCGAGCAGGTGATTTCGGATATCAAATACCTTTTGGGTGAGCTTGAAATAATAAGTGAGTTTACGAAAGATCGTATTGTGGATAAGAGCAAAGTGAGAGAGGGCGTTAAAGACTTGGCGAATATCGCAGAAGCAAAAACGGCACTTGAAGAAAGAATGACGCTTGTTGAAGAAGTTCTTGCTTTCCGTGAGGATTATTCGGATAGCGATAAAGAGTCAGACATTCTCACAAAAACCGTTCTCACGGTAAAGCCTGCCGACAAGGGGGACATTTTGGACGCTTTGGAAGCATATGGGAACCTGTCTGAGAAAGCTAAGGAATTACTCTTACCCGAAAAAGGCTTGCTTGACGGATTGCTTTCTCAAATAGAAGAGTGGGAAAACACCGTAGAAAAGTTTATTGAAGAGTATTTATCCAAGCCCGGATTTATTTTAATCGGCGAGCTTACCCTTGACGAAGTGATTGCAGGTATTGAAACTCTTGAGAATATGACGGACGAAGAGCAGGAAATCTTCATTCGTGAAACAGGCAAGCCGATCGGCGATATTTTAGGCGAGTTGAAAGAGAAAAAATCCGATATTGAGTACCAAAACGCAGAGCAAGACGCAAGCAAATTTAAGGAAGACCACCGCGAAATTTTGGATAAGGTTAATATCGGCGAAGGCAAAGAGTACGATCTTAAAAATGAAGAGTTAATCTACATAATCAATGCTTTAGAGGATTACGAAAATCTTTCTGATCATGCAAAATCACTTTTGATTAAGGAAAAGGAACAGCTGGATATTGCTTACGAGTTCCTTTCAAACAGAAAGGCAGACGACTACATAAGCGATTTCAGCGAGCTGTTTGAAAAACCGTTAAGCGAAATCAGCGTGGGCGATTTGGCAGAGATTTTGGAAGCGATAGAACGATACGAAGATCTTCACCCAAGTGTAAAAGATTTGATTGAAATCAAAACGGGAAGAGATTCTGAAGAGGTTTTGGCAATTCTTGAAGAGAAAAAAGCCACCGCACTTGAAAAGCTAATTGCTTACGAAAAACTTGCTGAGGAATTTATAAGCACTTACGGCGGGCTTTTAGATAAGAGCGTGGGCGATATTGTAATATCTGACCTTGGCTTGGTTCTTTCCGCAATAAGCGACTTTGAAGATTTCCCCGCGGAAGTAAGGGATATGATTTCAGAGATAATAGGAAAGTCAGTTTCTGAAATTGAAAGCGATCTTAGCGCAAAGAAAGCGGTGATTGATTTAGCCGAAGAATTCAAAGCAGATCACAGTGATATTTTAAGCAAAAATATCACAGGTGTAAAGGCTTCGGATAAGGAAGCTATTGTGTCTGCCTTGGAAGATTACGGCAAACTTTCGCCCGAAGTAAAAGTTCTTCTGATATCCGAAAAAGCAAAGCTTGACCAAATGTTAAATGTGGCGGACGCACTGGCGGACTTAGAACACAAGGTTTATATCGTTGAAGGGTTTGTTGTGGACGGAAACGGAAAGGAAATTTCTGGCGCAGAGGTTGAAATAACGGTAAACGGCACTAACCGCACCACTGTTACAAACGAAAACGGCAGATTTACTCTTGCAGGCATTCCTAACGGAATTTACAATGTAAGAATGACTGTTGGCGGAAAGACTATTACGCGTATGGCAAATGTAAACGGCTCAAACACAGTCTTAAGCGACACAGTCATTTCAGGGCTTAATGTGAGCGGAAACATTGAAGTAAAGCCCGGCGCACCCGATGCGAAAGCTGACGGAATGGACGAAGTGGCAAATGACGAAGATTTAATGACAAAGAACCTAACCGAGGAAGAGGAAGTGGCTATTTCCGGTGGCGGAAGCGCGGAAATGACGCTTACAGTGGAAGCGGTGGAAACTAACACTGTAATTAAACCTGACGCAGGAAAAACAATCGGGCTTACGCTTGATATTACAATGGTTCGCACGGTGTTTGACGCAGACGGAATTCAAGTGGGCAAAAGCCTTGTTAGCACGCTTAATTCGCTTGTAGCCATTGCTATCCCGCTACCAAGCGACATTCAGGGTATGGCAAACTATGTTATTTACCGTATGCACAACGGTTCAAGAGATATAATTACCGCCGTTCCCAATGCTTCGGGCGAACACTTTATTCTCTCTCAGGACGGCGCATACATAATAGTTTACACCAAAAACTTCTCAACCTATTCAATAGGCTTTGATAAGGTAGACGACAGCACAGGCGGGCAGAGAAACATTTGCTGGATTCACTGGTTATTACTTGTTTGGATTCTTCTGTATGTAATCTTCGTTCTTATCATTATGGTTGTGCTTGAAAAAGTTAAGCACTTGTCGCAGATAATCGGCTGGGCTGTGTATGTGGTAGGATTTATCGTTATCTCAATATTCCTTTCGTGGGATGTAATGTGCATAATGTTCTTCATTCTTGGCGTAATAGTAGCACTGGCTTCGCTTATATACTGGTTAAGGTATAAGGAAGAAGGCGGGGAAGTTGAAGTCCGCGTGCGCAAGGTTAGAGAGCCAAAACCCTCAAAAGAAACCAAAAAAGAAACCAATGAACTTAGCGAAGGCGAAGAAGTTTCTTTAACCGAAGAAGAGAGTCTTGAAAAGGACGAAAGTGAGCTTGAAAGGCTTGAAGAAGAAAGGTTACTTAGGATTATCGCTGAGAAAAAGGCGGAATCGGCGAGGATTGCGAAACTTAATGACGAGGAAGCGGCGAAGGCAGAAGAGGAACGCGCTAAGCAAAGGCTTTTGTTTATCCAATCTGAAAACGAACGGATACAAAAAGAAAGAGCCGAGCTTGCTATTAAAAATTCCATGTTCAAACTTTCCCGTGAAGACATTTTAGATAAAATGGACGAAATGTCCTCAGACAGGCTGGATTTCCCCGTGGAAGCAAATGTCCGCGAACGCACAAGCGAAAAGGGTTGCGACAGCCTAAGGGCAGGCGCATGGACTTTTGCAGTTATGTACGAGAGCAAGGCGGGCATAATTAAGTTTATGGCGCGCATGGACGAGGCTTATGCTTTAAGCCTGATTAAAGATCATCCGTCCGTGGAGGCGAGCAGTTTCGGGGACGGTGAAAACTGGTATAAGGTTATAATTGATTCCACCTATCTCTCTAAGAAAGAAGTGCTTTTAATGCTTGATAACTGGTATGCGTTTGTTGTAGGCAAGTATTACAAATACGAGGCAAAAGAGAAGAAGTACCAAACAGACGAAGCTATGGCGCAAAAAGACAGCGAGAATGTTAAGAAAGTTTCAGCGAGTGCGTCTTCGGCGGATAGCGCGGTAGAGCAAGCAGAAAAGGTTCAGGCGGAAAGAGAAGCGGAACTTCTGAAAAACAAAAGTTTTGAAATCACCAAGCAGGAAATAGCCACTCATATCAAGGAACAGTTTAGCACAAATGTTGAAGTTTCTGAGCGTGAACTTGCAAGCAGTACGGGTATGCCCCTTTCAGACACTTACTTTACACCGCACGGCATTTCAGACACGGGCAAGAAAAAGAGGGTTTGCTATGCGTATGTTTATCAGCTTAAAGACGGCAACATTAAAATTATCGCAAAACTTCCCAAGGTTTATTCGGAACGGCTTTCAAAAACCCACACCACTCTTTGCCGTTCAAAGTTCCCCGCAGGAAAGAACTGGTATGTGGCTTTTGTGGATTCGTCCTTTAAATCCTCAAGCGATTTGTTTGCCATTCTAACCCGTGCGAAGAGCTTTGTGGAAAGCACAGAAACAAGAGATTAAGTGTTAAAGAAATTCACCTAAAAGAACGCATAAATATAACAAAAAAAGGAATAAGAAGAAATGGCTGAATTTGAAAAATGCAAAGTTCAAATGTCGCAGAGTGCGGCGGAGTACCAGCACCAAAAGAAAGTGAAGATAATTAAGAAAAGGATAATCTATATATCCTTAGCGTCCCTTCTTCTTTTGTTCGTGGTTTTTCTGATATTAACCCCCTATATTTTCGGAAAGGACTCTGCAACGGCGCGGATTACCGAAGAGTTTTTTGAAGATTTAAGCATCAGCCAATTCTTTGAAAGCAGATTAGGCAATATAATCCAAACCATTACTTCCATTGTAATTATGGTGGGGGTGTTCCACGCGCTAAAACTTTTAATGAAACTTTTGTCTTTAGGAAGTAGCAAAGGAAAAACCATATTAGAGCTTGTAACCAGTTTGGTTAAGTATGCGTGCATTGTTGTTCTTGTGGGCATGATATTGTCCGCGTGGGGCGTGGATACGGCAGCACTGCTTGCAGGTATGGGCGTTGTGGGGCTTGTAGTGGGTTTGGGCGCGCAGAGCCTTATTTCCGATATGCTTAGCGGAATATTTATCGTCATAGAAAATGAGTTCAAAATCGGCGATATAATCACCATTGAAGGTTTCCGCGGAGAGGTTGAGGAAATTGCCCTAAGAACCACAAAAATCAGAAGTGCCACAGGCGATGTAAAGATAGTTAATAACAGCTGTATCAAGAGCCTCATCAATATGTCTATGCACCGTTCACTTGCTTATATTGACATAATGATAGGTTTAGACGAGGACTTGGAAGCCGTGGAAGAAATCATAAAAAACGAGCTTGACGCTATTGCAGATAAGTTCCCCGTAATCACCGAAGGGCCATGGTACAAAGGTGTTTCCGAAATAACCCCTAACGGAATGTTTTTAAAAGTGGCAGCAAAGTGTGACGAAAGCGAAAGGTTGCAGTTTATCCGCGACTTAAACCGTGAAATTAAGCTTCTCTTTGACAGAAACAACATTAAACTTCCCCACCACCAAGTTGAAATCCACGAAGAGCCTTTACAAAACGGTTACGAGCGCAAGGAAACTTCAAAACCCGCCACAAAGAAGCCTCAAAAATAGGCAGGCGCACCGTACACGGCAAAAGCAATAATTAACCGCCTCTTTCGCTTGCAGAGAGGCGTTTTTATTTTAGCTTAATTAAAAGTACCTATTTTGACTCAGGAAATGTACTTAAAACTGATTTTATTCAGTTGCACAGTTGCACGAAAAGGGGTATAATCAAATGAAAAGAGCGAATTTCTTACCACTGGAGCATAGTGTAATGGCAACACAAGGGACTCTGACCTTGAAACGATATGTAAGAAAATCGCCGTTTTCGCACGAAAACACCAATTATCAATCTACTTTCTGCTTTTGACCCAAATTTTGACCCAAGAAGTGTACTGAAAAATGTACCAAAAAAAGAGCAACCATCTTAGGGGCTGTTTTAGCATGTATTCAACAGTTTTTCTGCTTCCATTCCCTCGCGCTTTTATGTTTGTGCATTCCTTTTCGGCTTACCGCTGTTTCTTATAGGGTATCACACACCCTCACTTTTGCCAAGCAATCGCCATTCCGCTCTTTTGCGCGCAAAAGAGCGCAACGGCGCGGTTGTATTTTTTGCTAAAGCAAAAAATCTTCCCCGTCAAGCATGAATTGCGTGGCAAAAGTGAGGGAGCGTGATACATTTTCCTATAAAACAGCGGCAAGCCGAAAAAGGAGCATAAAATGCAAGCACAAACAAAAAAACTTAATCTTACAGACTACGAGGGCGAATGGAGCGCAGATGAAAACGCTTACTTGCTCACATTTGAAAGCGAATCAGAAAACCTGCCACGGTTCGCACTCATTCAAGACGAGGACGAAATCATACACTGCGGTTTGACCGAGGTATTCCGTAGCAGGTTTTCTGATTCGCTTACGGCAGTTTACGCGCCATTAGCGTAATTTAACACTTTTCAATTTTATTTTAAGGAGATTTATAAAAATGTACAAAAAAGAAATAGTAACTTACGAAATGTCAGCTTTTGATTTCAGAGTTTTTTATATTTATTCAAAAAACAACGAAACAATAATACTTGACGAAAACAACATTCAGGTTTCAGTAACTCTCGCACAAGAGATTTTAAAGAAACATATTGAGGAAGCAAAAATTACAGCCACTTACAAAAACATTAAAAACTTTGAAGAAGTGGAATATGACTTTTACGATAATCTTTCATCTGAACGATTTAAAAAACGCAACAAACACCACCAAAACGACTATCAAAAAGAGGTATACGCAATATGAATATTGATATTAAATGCAAATGTATCGGAAGAGACTATAATAAGATGGGTTGCGATTCCATAGAAGATTCACCATTCAATCGCGGAACTTGCCATTCATGCGCGCAATTTGGTTGTGGCTACGAGTGGAAATGTGAAGATTGCCCAGTGAGCAAATGGTGCAATTACTACGGGATTAAAAGCGTAAAGCAAACCGAAGATTTTCAAAACAAAAAGACAACAAAAGGCTATAGGGGCAAAACACTTATAGAATTTTATCCAATCGGAAGTAAATTACTATTGACTAAAACAGAACAAGGAGTGTATAATATGAATGAGGAAAGTAAAATGAGAGTTCCAAAAATCTATCTTGAGACAACGATATTTAACTATGTGTTTGAACATGGCAGAAAAGACGAACAATCTCAAACAATTAGACTTTTTGAAGAAATCAAAGCAGGTAAATATCTCGCTTACACATCTCAATATGTGGTGGATGAGCTTGACGATGCGCCAGAACCAAGACGAACCCAAATGTTTGATCTCTTAAAAGAGCATAAAATTGGATTGATTCCCAGCAGTGCTGAAATTGAACGCTTAGCTAATGTTTATATCGCAGATGGCATTATTTCCAAAAACTATCTTACTGACGCAAGGCATATTGCGGCAACAAGCGCAACAAACTTAGATGTTATTGTGAGTTGGAATTTCCAGCATATCGTTAGGCTAAAAACAATTGCAATGACGGAAATAGCAAACCTAAAAGAAGGATACAAAAAAATAATTATAATTTCACCAAGAGAGGTAATTGATCATGAACGAATATAAGATGCTAAAAGAAGTTCACGAAATTCGTGAAAGAATTCACAACAGAACCAAAAATCTTTCTCCAGAAGAGCTTCAGGCATATTGGGATAGAAGAAATTCCGAAATTGAAGTGTCTTTAGCAAAGATGGGTCTTAAGTTTGCGCCAGCTTCCACGCCCGGTTATAAGATAATAGTAAGCATAGATAGCTAAACCACACAAAAAACTTAATAAAATTTTAATACCCCCGAGGCTTAAAGCTTCGGGGGTGTTTTTATTTATACAAAAAATAAAGGTGGCGACCTTAAGACGCAAAGGAGAAACAATTATGACAAACCATGAACAAGAAAAACAAAAACTAAAAGAAGAGAACACTGAAACTTGCAGGCATATTGCGGAAAAACTGCAACAGTATGTTGACAGAGAACTTCGCGTATGCCCCGAATGCGGGCAAACATTTGTCTATGACGACAACGCTGACCAGTTAGTAACTCTTTGCCCTCTTTGCCATGCTGAAATAGATGTGGAAGATTTGGAAACGCCAAGCCTGCACAGTTACTTTTCCGACCATCTCGGCGAAACCTTTCGCATAAACGGCAATCGTGATTATGAAAGCGTTAGGGTAATGATTACTTGTGGCGGCCCGAATATCTATGTAGATACCGAAAGCAAATGCGTTCAGCTATATTGGGGGGGCGATGAGGCGCACTATTCATTAAGCAATAAAGTCGTAGCCGAAATAAACGAAATCTTTGAAGAGATTTGGAACAATCACTAAACAAACAAAATAAACAAAAGGAGTTTCTAAAATGAAAAATTCAAAACAAAACACAGTATCCCAAAATGTAGTAGAAGCCCGTGCAGACGGGCTTTTACAATTCCAGCAACTAATTATTAGCGATGCAGGAACAATCACAGCAGAGCAAAAGCAGTTCGTTGATTTGCATAAAGAAATTATGTATCACGGTGCTATGGCGGCGGAACACCTAATCAGGCTGGCGTGCAGTCTTAAGCAAATGAAAGACAAAAAACTGTACGCAGTGGCAGGGTTTGAAACCTTTGGCGACTACGCCGAAAAGGCAGTAGGGTTTAAGGAAAGACAGGCTTATAACTATATTTCCACATACGAAAACCTTTCAGAAGAGTATTTGCAGTTGAATGCAAGCCTTGGCATAACAAAGCTGTCATTGCTTGCGGGCGCGCACCACGAAACGCGGGAAGAAATTATTAAGACAGTTGAGGTTGAATCAGTTTCCGTTAAAGAATTGCAAGCGCGCATTAAGGAACTTGAGGACAATAATGGGCAACTAACCATGGAACTAAGTGTGCTTGAAAAATCTGCCAAAGATAATAACAGCGCAGAGGAAATCAAGCAGGCTAACGAAATAATTGCCGATGCTAACAGTAAGCTGTCAAAAGCAAACAAGGAAAAAGAAGCCCTTGAAAAAGAAATTGCAAGCTTAAAAAGCGCAACGGCAAAAGTGGAAACAGTGAAAGATCCCGAAACAGAAGCTAACCTTAAACGCGCAGAAAAACAGCTTGAAAAGGCTCAAGACGAATTAGCCAGAAAAAACTGTGAAATAGAGGCACTCAATAAAAAACTTGCTACTTCCGATGCCGAAATGACGACATTTAAAGTCAAATTTAAAGATTTGCAAATGTTGGGAGCTGAAGTTATGGCACTGCTACAAAAAATTGAGGGTAGCAATCAAGCCAAATGCAAATCTGCGCTTAAGAAAATGATTGAGGGGTGGAATTTATGAACGGAACAGAATTTATAAAAATGATGTATCAAGATATTGAAACGCACGAAGATAAAGAAATCCTTGGGCAGGTAGTTGAGGCTATGAAAGAAGTGGTGGCAATGAATCCGTTTTGCGAAATTGACCAAGAGGGGAAAACACCTGAAGGTTTGTACAAGGCGATGGCGGAACACGCAAAGGAAAACGCCACTAAAGGTGCTTTTTGCTTTACGCCCAAAATGACCTTAGATTTTACATCAAAGTATTTAGGACTGAGTGAGGCGAGCAAAAAGATTATAGAAATTGAAGATTTTATTTAGGCGGTGAATTATGGTGTATAGAACTAAGAGAATTTCAAAAGCAGCAAAAATCAGCAGAGAAGAAGCGCACTATGCAATAATGCACGAGGCACACGAGTTGCCTAATAACTTTAAAGAATGGCTAAACGATAAAGTTTTTGAGAAGTATATGTTCTTTAAGAAAAATGACAACGGAACATACACGGGCTATTGTCAATGCAATGCGGGCGGGGTAGAAATATCCCGTCCGCGTTCGGGTAAATATGGCGAGTGTCCTGCTTGTGGTGCTAATGTAAGGTTTAAAAATGTGCAATACAACCAGTGTTATGAAAGGCAAATCGTGGCTTATTTGCAAGAAACATCTATAGGTTGGATGCAACGGCTATTTGTTTCGCATAAAGACACAAGCTACAATGCGAAAACCGGGGTTCTCGTTCGGATTTATAACTGCGAAGACCAGCGCGACCACATTAATTACGATGATAATAGCAAATGGAACTTCCACCCTTATTCGCGGTATTGTCCAGATACCAAAAGCTACGCAACAAAGTGGCTACATGGCAGGGGAAATATACACGGCGCAGGTTACTATGGTTGGATTGCAGAAGATTGCCCAATAAGCACATATCCCTATAACATTGAAAGGCTCTTCAGGGGTTCAAAGTATAAATACTTTTTAACAGAAAAAGCAACAGAAAACATGAAAGCTAATATGTTTAGATGGTTGTATATGTGTCTTAAGTATCCGCAAATGGAATTGCTTATCAAGGCAGAGTTGTACAATTTAAGTCTTGATTTCCTCAAAAGAAGCACAGTATTAAACATGAACGGAAAAACGCCGAAAGAAATTTGTGGGCTTGCAACCAAGGAAGATATTAAATTCGCCACAAAATTTAATCTTAATGCCCGTCAAGTCAGAGCCTATAATTATGTGAAATTATGGAAGAAAAACGAACCAAGTATTCCTGCAATAGATTTTATGGATACATACATTACTCATTTCGGCAGAAATGACACACTTCCGATATCCGAGGAAAAGCTGTATAATTACTATCTTGCACAGAATGGGAAGTATCTTCCGCATAATTTTATTAGGGATTATTTAGATTACATCAGAGCTGTAATTTACTTAAAAATGAATGTAGACGATACAAAGGTAAAAACGCCGAATGACTTTAAATATAGTCATGATATTTTTATTGCGCGGGCAGAAGAGCTTAGAAGAATAAATCTTCAAAAACAAGAAAAAAACCGCAAAGCCAAAGAAAAAAGGAATTTCAAAAAATTAATTGCAGAATATGCTAAAAAACTTCCATATGCGGATAGCAGGTTTTTAATTGCAGTGCCGGCAACGCCTAAAGCGATAAAAGAAGAGGGCGAAATGCAAGGACACTGCGTTGGAAGCTATATTGGAAGGGTTGCCAAAGGAACATCTATAATCCTATTTTTGCGCAAAACAACAAAACCAGAAATCCCGTTCTACACAATTGAATTGTCGGAAGAATTTCAATTAGTGCAATGTAGAGGAAAGGGCAATATTGCCATGCCTGAAAATGTGGAAAAATGGCTTAACCGATATGTCAAAAGAATACAAAATCAAATGCAATGCGCAAATTAAAACTATTTGCAGTCAACTGCAATTATCACAACAAAAGATTTAAAGCTGTGCCAACGGCTAAACGGGCAAAGGAGTTTAATTATTATGAATAAAAGATTTACTTATTTCTATTCGCTATTATTTCAAAAATGGGGAATTTTTGATGAACATAACAAGATGGTTTCGCACTATGAAGAAAGCGAATCAAAGGCGTTCTTCTGCTGTATGCGCTTTAATAGGGAAGCATTAGAAGGCAAAAGATGAAGAAGCAATATGCTAATTAGGATTGACTTATTATCATAAAAAAAGTATTATTAGAGAGGTGAAAAAATGGATTTTTTAAAGATTGACAAACTTAAAGCCGAAATAGATAAGGTGCGCCCGTTTGACGGCGAAATACTAAAAGAGTTGCAGGCATATTATCGCGTGGGACTCACATATTCTTCTAATGCTTTAGAGGGCAATACACTTACAATAAGTGAAACCAAAATTCTTCTTGAGGACGGGTTAACCGCTGGCGGTAAACCGTTAAGAGAAACATTTGAGGTTTTGGGACACGCCAAAGCATACGATTATATGTTTTCGTTGCTACGCGAACGCAGAATAACCGAAAATGACCTACTTACCATGCATAAGCTTTTCTACTCGGACATTGACGCAAACAATGCAGGAATCTACCGTAATAAGACAGTATTTATTACAGGTTCAAGCTATCCGGTTACCGAGGTTAAAAAGATTAGTTCCGAAATGGCGAAACTTATGGTGTGGGCTAAAGAAGAAAGGAGCAAGTATCACCCGGTAGAATTTGCAGCACAACTTCATAAGCGTTTCGTGTTCATACACCCTTTTATTGATGGTAATGGCAGGCTCGCACGCCTTATAATGAACACCGTACTTATTCAAGATGGTTACATGATGGCAATTATTCCGCCTGTATTGCGAAGCGAATATATAAGTCTTTTAGAAAAAGCCAGAAAAGACGATAAGCAGTTTATTGAATTTATTGCTGCTCGTGTATACGAAACTGAAAAAGAAATCATCCGCCTATTACACATAAAAATTTAATCAAAATCAAACAAACATTACACACAAAATACTAAAGCCCTCTGAAAACAGAGGGCTTTAATAATTTAAGGAGAATTTATATGACAAAAATTGTGCTAAAAAGATGTGGCAGATATGCCCTAATAGCAATTATGTATGATAGTAAAGTACACGAGTATGTGTGTGCTTGCGGTTATAATGATAAAACGCATCAATGGAATCAGGGATTTTACTCTTTTGACATCAATGTTGCGTTAGATGAATTTAATAAAAGAAGTTCGCCGTATTGCAGTAAATGCGAGTACACTAATGAGGGTTGCATAATATGCAAAAAATTATGGCAATACTAACTTTTAACTTAACAAATCAAAAATTAGAAATAACTGTTGATAAGGCGGTTTATGCCGCCTTATCTCAAACAGACAAATTGCGCCTTAAACAAGAATATGATTGGTGGCGCATTGACTGCGTTTGGCGCAGTAAAAGAACAGAGCCAAAACTTACTATAGCAAAAGAGCTTGCGGAAGAATTGTTTAGCTGTTATGAATTAATAATTAAGCCAAATTGTTAGTAAGGCAAATCCCCTTCCGCGATGCTATTTTTCATGCACACATCTGTTGCGGGCGCAAACGGAATATTTTTATCTATCTGTGTAATTTGCTCGTAATTCCGTTTAGATAGCAATCCTGTTGCAGGTTGGTTGGTGTTGAAAGATAATTGTTCGGGCTGTTTTTCTTTAATCGGGAATTCCCGTATTTCATGTATTCTGCGCTTAAAAGCTACCCATGTTTCAGGTTCGGTTTCTTGCGTTTTTGTGTATTGTTTATCTATAGAAATATTGGATATTATGTAAACCTTCGTATAACACGCTATGCGATCTTGATATCTTGCAGGGAGTGTAAGAGGGTAAATGTCAAGATAGTTAAGCATATTGCTAATCGGTATGCCACTTCTAAATTCTTCAAATACGATAACCTCTTGTCCGCGGTAACCGTCAAAGCGTTCGTGTCCGAAGCGCGCGTAATTTGAAAACCGATAAACATTCCTAAAGCCGTGCCTTTCCATAACATGCCTTGTTTTACCGCTACCAGCTTTGCCCCAAAGATATACAACATTTAGCATTCTCGGTTCGTTGCCGAATCTCTCTTCAAGATAATTTTGTCTGTACTTTTCGGCAAACTGTTCATACTTTGCAAACCTTGCGCCGTATTTTTCCGCAAGGGCATAACCCGTCATACCTTCTTTAACGGAATCCATTATGTCGTATATATCCGAGCGCTCACCATTTTTTGTAAAAGTGCCGTGTTCATAAATATCGCCCATGCGGGTATCAGCCTTATCCGCGTAATCATTTACCTTAAGAATATAATCGCGGGCTTGAATGCGCGTTCCCTTCCTTGGGTCTATGTGGGCATTTGGCTTAACATTAGGTTCGGAAAATATATTTTTGATAGTGCCAAAATCTTTTGGTTCGCTAAACTCAATATAGCCCTGATAATGTTCTGTTCCTTTTTCGCCTTTCTCTCTGCCAAAGACGACATACTTAACATGCAATAGCCCTTTAAGATAGCCCAATAAGGCTTCCTCGGTTTGTTCGGGATTATTTATTGTAAACAGCCAATTACGGCGACGGAGTTGTTTGCTTGATAGGGTAGCGGTATTTTCTGTTTGATTAGGTTGCATATGAAATATATCCTTTCAATGTATTTTGGTTTAAAATAAGAGGGTGATTGAAATCACAGAATCACATAGTAGCCTAAAGGGTAATACTAACCTTTAGGCAAACTTTAAAATGCAGATTACTTTTCGTTAAGGTAAAAGAAACCAAAACCAAGCGGCGGTTCACGGCTAAACCGCCTTTGTGAACCGCGCGCTTTTATTGGTTTTTTGCTTATCTTTTTTGAATAAAAACTTTATCAAGTTCCCTAATAAAGTAACTACCTTCTTTTCTTAATTCGGACAATTCCGCTCTTGAGGACGAAAATGTTTCTAAGTCTTGAAGTCCGAGTTTTGATGTTAAGGCACGCTCATTAAAATAATCTCTAAAGCAATCCGTGGCAAAACGGTTGCGGTATATTTTTTGAGGGATAATGTAATATTTGCGCTTCATGCGTTTGCCATCCTGGCTACCGCGTTCATGCTCAAAGATTAACTCTTCATATGAAAATCGGTTATAAATTTTCTTTCTATAGCCGTAAAGCTTTGATGCAAGCACGGTGAAAATGTGCATAAATAGAGTATTATCGCTTCGCACGAACCTGTACTCTTCATTAGATCTCTTGAACTTTTCAACAACCACATCGCAAAGCAACTCTTCCGCCGCACACAGCTTAAGTGTCAATCTCGGCTCAGAGCGTTCGCGTATATGCACGAGTTCGCACACCTCTCTTAAGTCCGCACCCACGCTCATGGCGCGTTGTTCGTCCATCACGAACCAAACAAAGCAAAAATTATCCACCATGGCAGAATGCCCAATCATTTTGATTTGCAGGTTAATCAAATCGTTAAGCTGATTAGCGTTCTTGTCTTTTCTGTCTTTATCCTTTGTTTCAAGCATATTGCCCCTGTCTTTGCCACCCTCAGTCCATGTGATAATTCCAAACTCAAAAACATTGCGTTTTTTATTGTACTTCAATATCTTAGTGCCAAGCCTTAACATATCAAAATCCATAATATGCGCGTACCTGCTAAGCCTTTGCGAGGTAGCAGTTTTTCGCCTGAAAAAGTCATTATGCCATCTCGGAAAATGTCCCAAATCCATAAGGCTATCGTCCTCACGGATAGAGTAGTTAGACACTATAAACGATGTTTGAATAACGAACATAAAGTAAAGCTGAACATAGGTTTCAAGCGTTTCCCAAATGCTTACTTGCTTTAACGAATCATCATAGTATAAGCCGTAACGCTTGAAGTCGTAATTAAACAAAAAGTTTATGTTATCGGGGCTAATGCTCTTGGGCGTAATACCTCTCTTCGCGCAAGATTTATATGCGGTATAAAAGCGGAACTGCGATTCGTTAACGAATTTCCGGCAGGTTGCAAGGTTATACACTTTATGTGAATCCATGGCGCGCCTTAACTCTCTCTCAAAACACACCCAAGGGAAATTTGGGAATTTCAGGCTGTTGTTTACCAATAATTCATATGATTTGCGCCTAAATAACACAGCTTGTGATAGTGCCATATCAGTCGTAAGGGTTGTTTTGCCTTTCCTCATGGGGCTTGTAATTAGCACAGCAAGAGGCAAGGTACTTATTAATCCTCGGTTCATTCGCTCAAGGTGATTGAGAATTCCATAACCCGCACTCTTTCTTGCCTTATCAAACAGTAACAACAAAAAAGGCATAAACGGAATCCACACGAACCAATATTTGAAGATGACGCTCAAGTCAAGAACGAGCCTATAAAATTGTGCATAAAGGCTACTCGTATCAAACGAAACCATGAAGTACAGATAATATGAAAGCAACGATATTAGCACCGAAATTATATTAAAATTGATAAGCCAAATCATTAGCCACAATCTCAAATAACGATTATTATTTTCCAAAAATTCCCTCATAGAAATAACGAATCTTTTAATCGGCAAACAGGTGATTGCATATGTATTCTTCGCGATTTTTAGGGGTTTTGAATCTGTATTTATTCCTCTGTTCTTCTTGGGCTTAGTGTAACCCTTAAATAACATTTTTGCTAAAATAACCATGGGGATTATAAACATCAAGCACTGCATTATGATTATCAGTGCAATCAGAAATTCAATAAGATAATCCGCAAAATTTTGCGCGCTTATCAGGGTGCGGAAGTATGTGTTAAACTTACTGCCAAACTCACTTGGCGTACTCGGAACAGGTGTTGCCACCGATGGCGTTTCGGGAATTGCCGTAAGCCCCGGTTTAAAGCTAACATCAAATCCAAGCAGGAAGCAGAACATATATGCGATAGAAAGTCCGAAATCCTTAAACGCGCCAAATAGGCGCGCAACAGAATCCCAAAACAGAATAGCTGTTACGGTGGCAAATGCCACCGTAACAGCTATACATACATAGTGCCTCAAATCAAGGTTCTTAAGTTTTAAAAATACGCTTTGCAGTTGACTGCATTTTTTTGTGTTCATATGAATTTACCTCAAGGTTGACCATGTATAAAGGAAGTATCCCGCTATAAAAAATATAATTAATAACGGGATAAATGTTAGAATTAACTTAGCTCTCTTGCGCATAACTTACTCCTTAGTTTTGTTTTTCTTAGACCGTTTAAGCGCCTTTGCAGTTTGCTTAAACGGCCATGCGATTAGCTTAAAGATTAGAGGCAGGACATACACGAGAACAGGGATAAGAATTGCGGCGCAGATAACCAAGGCAACTATTGCAATTATCATTCTTACGAAA
>WQYD01000027.1 GCA_009781445.1 Bacillota bacterium
AAGAATGAGGCGTTACTTAAAATTGATCCAAAACAGCTTGACGCATTGCTTCACCCCACATTCGGTTCGGCAACATTAAAAGGCGCAACACCTATAGCTTCTGGCTTACCCGCTTCCCCCGGTGCGGCGGTTGGTAAAATTGCTTTCACAGCAGAAGAAGCAACCGAAAGGCACGCTAAGGGCGAAAAGATTATTCTCGTTAGGCTTGAAACTTCCCCCGAAGATATTGAAGGCATGAATGTTGCCCAAGGTATCCTTACAGCAAGAGGCGGATTAACTTCGCACGCAGCTGTTGTGGCAAGAGGAATGGGGCGTTGTTGCGTGGCAGGAAGTGCCGATCTTGTGATAGACGAAGCCAAGAAAACTCTTACAATTAAAGGCAAAGTGTACACAGGAAAAGATATCCTTTCTCTTAACGGCGACACAGGTTTAGTGTACGCAGGCGAACTTGCAGTTACCGAACCTGAAATTTCAGGAAGTTTCCAAACCATTATGGAATGGGCAAACGCAGCTAAGAAATTAAAGGTTCGCGCAAACGCAGACACGCCTAAGGACGCCAAAGCCGCATATGATTTCGGCGCGACTGGCATTGGGCTTTGCCGTACAGAGCATATGTTCTTTGAGGCTTCAAGAATCAAATCCATGCGTGAAATGATTGTGGCAAAATCCGTTGAGCAACGCGAATCCGCACTTGCGAAACTTCTTCCCATGCAAAGAGAAGACTTTATCGGAATCTACGAAGCAATGCAGGGCAACCCTGTTACGATTCGTTTCTTAGATCCCCCGCTTCATGAATTCCTTCCCAAAAAGAAGAAAGAAATTGAAGAGCTTGCCACTGATCTCGGCATGACAACCAAGGAACTTGACGCTGTTATCCTTTCACTTCACGAAGAAAACCCCATGATGGGACACCGTGGTTTGCGCCTAAGCGTAACTTACCCCGAAATCGTGGAAATGCAAACAAGGGCAGTTATTGAAGCCGCGATAGAAGTTAACAAAAAAGGCTTAAAAGTTGTGCCTGAAATCATGATTCCTCTAACCTGCGAAGTTAAAGAATTTAAGTTCGTTAAAGATGTGGTTGTGGAAACTGCAAAAGCGGTTATGAAAGAAGCAGGGCTTAAAATTAAGTACCTCGTTGGCACAATGATTGAAATTCCCCGCGCAGCTATCACAGCAGATAAAATTGCGGTTGAAGCAGAATTCTTCTCATTCGGCACTAACGATTTAACCCAAATGACATTTGGTTTCAGCCGTGACGATGCAGGCAAATTCTTGGGTGAATACTACAGCAAAAAGATATTTGAATCCGATCCCTTTGCAAGGCTTGATCAAGAGGGCGTGGGCTTCTTAGTTCAAACAGCAGTTGAAAAAGGCAAATCAGTGCGCAAAGATATTAAACTTGGTATCTGTGGCGAACACGGTGGCGATCCTGCAACAATAGAGTTCTGCCATAATGCGGGGTTAACATATGTTTCCTGTTCACCTTTCCGCGTACCCATTGCCATTCTCGCCTCTGCCCAAGCCGCAGTCAAGAAATAACAATTATCGGCTTCGTGATGCATTGTCGGGCTTCGCAATTTCCGCAGTCGTTTACGATTAAGTAAAGTCCTTTGGAAATTGCTTGCCCTTCGCGCCTGACTTGCCGTTAAGTGTTATTTAAAAGCTATTGACAGAGTGGGTGTTGCCTGACTTGCCGTTAAGTGTTATTTCGGCACTTATAGGCAGAGCGGGGTGTTATTTAACTTAAAAACATATGTATCGGTGGTGGTATGCTTTGCATAGCACCGCGGGTTATCTTTTGTAAATGAAAGAACATTATTTAAATTTTGAAAGGAATTTCCTTTCCGAACACGCTATGAAAAGCGAACAAACGAGAGGGCGACAGAAAGCCCTCTTGCCTTGTTCTATGCGCACGGAATTTCAGAGGGATAGGGATAGGATTTTGCATTCAAAATCGTTTAGGCGGTTGAAGAGGAAAACGCAAGTTTTTCTTTCGCCGAACGGTGATCATTTCCGCACAAGGCTTACGCATACGCTTGAAGTTACGCAAATTGCACGCACGATTTCGCGTGCGCTTTTGCTAAGTGAGGATTTAACTGAGGCTATCGCGCTTGGGCATGATTTGGGGCATACCCCGTTCGGGCATATGGGCGAAAGGGTTCTTGAAAAGAAAACGGGGCATTTTTTGCACAATGAGCAAAGCCTCAGAGTGGTGGATATAATTGAGGATTTGAACCTTACTTACGAAGTGAGAAACGGAATTTTGAACCACACAAGCGAAGGCAATCCCGAAACTCTTGAGGGAAAAGTGGTGGCTATTGCAGATAGAATTGCTTACCTTAACCACGATATAGACGATGCTATCCGTGCAGGGGTTTTAACCGCTAAAGATATTCCGCGCCACTGCACAAATAAACTTGGCATTAAGCGCGGTGAAATGATTAACACCCTTGTTTTTGATATTATTAAGGAAAGTTTCGGTAAGCCTATGATTTTGCAAAGCGAAGATATTAAAAGCGCAATGGACGATTTTAGGAAATTTATGTTTGAAATGGTTTACATAAATCCCAAAGCAAAATGGCAGGAAAAAAAGGCAGAAAAATTGCTTAGCTTAACCTTTGATTACTTCCTTGAACACCCAAACGAAGTGCCTGAATTTTACCGTTCGCTTTCAGATAAGAAAGAAATATTTGTAACAGATTACATTGCAGGAATGAGCGATGATTATGCGATTGAATTGTTTAAGAAATTGTATTTGCCTGTTTAATCCACAGCGCACAATGATTGATTCTAAATATCGTTAATAGTAATGACGACTGACGACTTACGATTTACGAATGTAGGATTTAAATCTCATTATAGTTAATCCTTCACTGTGCGCTGAAAACAATTCCACCATTGTGCGCTGTGCGTTGTGCGCTGTGCGCTGAAATAAATACTATGCTTGACTACTCTTCCCTTAACACCGCCCAACTTAGCGCAATGAAAGACACCGAAGGTGCGGTGTTAGTTCTTGCAGGTGCGGGAAGCGGAAAAACAAGAGTGTTAACGCATAGAGTTGCGTATCTTATTGCTGAAAGAAATGTTTCGCCGTATAACATTCTTGCAATAACTTTTACTAATAAGGCTACTGAAGAAATGCGCGAAAGGATTGCCACCCTCACAGGCACGGAAATGGGCTTTAACGGCGGTTTTGGCGGAAGCAATTCCGTGTGGGTTTCCACATTTCACAGCCTTGGCGCGTCTGTGCTAAGAATGCACGGCGAAAAGATTGGGCTTAACTCAAATTTCACAATTTATGACGAAAGCGAAAGCGAAAGAATGATTAAAAAGGCTTCGCGCTTTTTGGGCATTGATAATGACGCGGTGATTGAGTCTGCAAAGAATTATATAGATAAAGCCAAAGATAAGTGCGTTTCGCCTGAAGAATTTTTAGTAGATTTTAAAGGAACGCTTGAAAGGGCGAATGAGATTTCGCGGATTTATACTGCTTATGAAAAACTAATGCTTGAATCCAATGCCACCGATTACGGCGATCTTTTGTACAAAACTTATCAGCTTTTTTTAAAACACCCTGAGGTTTTGGATAAATATCAGAGTAGATTTAAATATATCCATGTAGACGAATTTCAAGATACCAATAAGGTTCAATATAAACTTGTGAAAATGCTTGCAGGCAAGCACGGCAACATTTTTGCCGTGGGTGATGACGATCAAAGTATTTACGGCTGGCGCGGTGCTGTGATTCAAAATATTTTGAATTTTGATAAGGATTTCGCAGGCACAAAGATGCACAAACTTGAAGAAAATTACCGTTCTACCCCCGAAATCCTTGCTTGCGCGAACAATGTGATTAAAAATAACGGCGCAAGGCACGAAAAAACGCTTTTCACAAAAAGGGGTAGCGGTGTTAAGGTTTCGTTTAATTATTCCTATAATGATTATCAAGAGGCGGAATTCGTGGCGCGTGAAGTTGAAAATCTTATGCGCTTTAACGGCTACCGCGGTAAGGATTTTGCAATACTTATAAGGAATAACAGCTTATCGCGCCTTTTTGAATCCGCACTAAGGGGCATTAGGGTTAATTACCGCGTGGTAGGCGGTTTTAAATTTTTTGAAAGAAAGGAAGTGCAAGATGTCTTAGCATATATGCGCCTTGCCTCAAACATGAAAGATACTTCTGCGGTTGAAAGGGTGATAAACTTCCCAAGGCGCGGAATAGGCGATAAATGCGTATCGGATATGAGTGAATACGCACTTAGAAATTCGCTTAATATTATGAATGTTATTCTTAATATAAACGATATCGGCGAACTTAAATCCACAGCAAAAAAGGTTAATGACTTTAAAGAAATCGTGGAAGATTTGGTTAAAAATAAAAATCTTCCCTTGCCTGAATTTGTGGATTTTGTGATTGCAAGGGCAGGCTTTGAGGAATACTACCAATCCACAGGTAAAGAGGAAGATTTGTCGCGCTGTGATAATATCAATGAACTTTCAAGGATAGTGGGGGAACTTTGCAAGCAAGATCCGTATATGAATCTTGATTCCTTTTTGCAAAGCGCAACGCTTGCCCCCGATGCTTCCGAAACCACAAGCAGTGCGGATATGGTAACCATAGCCACAATTCACTCTGCAAAAGGGCTTGAATGGCGCGTGGTTTTCGTGGTTTGCTGTGAGGAAGATTTGTTTCCTTCTTCGCGCGCTAAGAATAGCGGCGAAATTGAGGAAGAACGCAGGCTAATGTATGTGGCAACCACAAGAGCGCGTGAAAGGCTGTATATTTCGCACGCAGGTAGCAGATTTTCTTACGCTTTCAGGTGCGTTACCGCGTCTTTGCCGTCAAGGTTTATTGCGGAAGCAAAGAAAGAAATTTCAGAGGCAAGGGGCGAAAATTTAATTCAGAATTCAGAATTAAGAATTAAGAATTATGGTAGCTTTAATTTAAAACCGATTGCCACGGCGCAAAAACCGCAACCCGATACCAAGGTTTACAATAGCAGTATGAGCGGATTTGTGCAGGGCGCAAGCGTCAATCACCCCTCTTACGGAAATGGCAAAATTGTGCTTGTGCTTGGGCAGGGCGATATGGCGATAGCAACCGTTATGTTTGACGGCGATGCAGGCGTTAAAAAGTTTATAATCAAAAACGCACCGCTAACACTTATATAATTACGGCAATGGATAGAATACTTGAACTAATTGAAATAATAAATAAACACAACCATAATTATTATGTGCTTGACGAGCCAACTATTTCCGATGCGGAATATGACGCGCTCTATGACGAACTTTTAGCCCTTGAAGCCGAAACAGGAATTCAGCTTCCCGATTCACCAACCTTAAGGGTGGGCGGTGAAACCATTAAAGCGTTTAAAAGTTATAAGCATAAAATTAAACTTCTTTCTTTAGATAAGGCAAAAAATAAAGAGGAACTTGACGCGTATTTTATCCGCGTAAAAAAGGTTCTGGGCTTTGTTCCGCCCATGGTTTTAGAGCATAAATTTGACGGGCTTACCGTTTCATTAACTTATAACCACGGTAAATTGGTTGTGGGTGCAACAAGAGGGGACGGCGAAACTGGCGAAGATGTCAGCGAGCAAATCAAGACGATTAAAACGATTCCGCTTGCAATTAAATTTAAAGGTTTTATTGAAATTCAAGGTGAAGCGATTATGCGTCTTTCAACTTTTGAAAGCTATAATAAAACCGCAGAAACCCCGCTTAAAAATCCGCGCAACGCCGTGGCAGGCGCAGTCAGAAACCTCAATCCCAAAACCACCGCAGAAAGAAAACTTGATTATTTTGCCTTCAATGTGGGGCATTATGAGGGAATTGATTTTAAATCCCAAACAGAGATTAGGGAATTTTTGATTGAAAACGGTTTTAAGACAGACGATAAGTTCGTGAAAATTGATTCCCCCGAAAGCGCAATGGGCGAACTTGATTTGATAGATAATTCGCGTGAACGCTTGGACTTTTTAACAGACGGTGCGGTGCTTAAGGTGGATAGCCTTAGGCTTAGGGACGAACTGGGATTTACCGAAAAATTTCCGCGTTGGGCTATAGCTTACAAATTTAAATCGCACGAATATACCACAATTGTGAGAGAGGTTTTGTGGCAGGTATCCCGCACTTCTAAAATCAATCCGCTTGCGGTGCTTGACGCGGTGGATATTGCGGGCGTAACCGTTAAGCACGCCACGCTAAATAATATAACGGACATAAGAAAAAAAGATATTAAGATTAACAGCCGTGTTCTTATCAGAAGAAGCAACGATGTTATCCCCGAAATTATGGGGGCAGTTGAGCATTATGAAAATAGCCAAGAAATTTTACCGCCTGCGGTTTGCCCTGCGTGTGGTGCGCCTGTGAAAACAGACGAGGTTTTTATTTACTGCACTAACCCCGATAACTGCGCCCCAACCATAATTTCTGCAATTGCACATTTTGCTTCACGGACCTGCATGGATATTGAGGGCTTTAGCGAAAAAACCGCCGAGGTTTTATATAATGAACTTGGCGTTAATTCTTACGATAAACTTTATGAATTAAAGGCGGAAGATTTATTAAGGCTTGAGGGGTTTAAGGATAAAAAGGCTACTAATTTAATACAGTCCTTAGAGAAATCTAAAACCACAACCCTTGCAAGGTTTATATATGCCTTAGGGATTCCCACCATAGGTAAAAAAGCCTCTTACGATCTTAGCGAGAAGTTTAAAACGATTGATTCGGTAGCCACGGCAACATATTTTGATATAATTGAGATAGATTCATTCGGCGATGTTATGGCAGAAAAGCTAATTGATTATTTTACTAACCCTAAAAACACAGAGGTTCTTGATAAACTTCTTTCACTTAGGGTTAACCCTGTGCGTGAAGAAAAGGAAGTGAAAGAGGGCGGAATCTTTAGCGGAAAAACAGTGGTTTTCACAGGTAGCCTTGAAAATTTTAAAAGAAGCGAGGCAACCAAAGTTGTGATAGAAAACGGCGGAAGCGTGGCAGATTCGGTTAATAAAACCGTGAACCTTGTGGTGGCAGGAAGTGATGCAATCGGTTCAACTAAACTTGAAAAGGCAAATAAACTTGGAATAAGCGTTATTTCCGAGGAAGAATTTAAAAAAATGGCAGAGGGGATTTAAGCCCCTAAGTTAAAAGAATAATTATCTTGATAGGTGTTTTTATGGAAAATAAGAATTCAAATAGCGGTTTATTGTTTGTGGTTTCGGGCCCGAGTGGCGTGGGCAAGGGAACAGTTCTTGCGCTTGCCGTAAAAAAAGTGAAAAACCTGCATATTGCCGTTTCTGCCACCACAAGAAAACCGAGAACAGGTGAAGAAAACGGGGTGCATTATCACTTTCTTTCAGTGGAAGATTTTAAAAGTGAAATTGAAAAGGGCGGGCTTTTAGAATTCGTTTACAATTTTGAAAACTATTACGGAACATTAAAGCGCGAAGTTGAAAACGCGTGGAAATCAGGCAAAGATGTTATTCTTGAAATTGAAACCGAGGGCGCAATGAAAATTAAAGAACAAATGCCCCAAGCGGTAATGGTTTTTATTAAGCCTAATGATATCAATTCATTAAGAGAACGGCTAACCGTACGAGGCACAGAAACCCCCGAAGCAAAATTGAAAAGACTTGACAACGCTTCAAAAGTTCTTGAATGCGCCGAACATTACGACTTCGTGCTAATAAACGAAAACGGCAAAGCAGAAGAATGCGCAAATGCGCTTGTGGCAGTGATTAATGCAAGCAGGTTGCAAGATTAAGATATGACTTTGATTTCAAATATAGCCAAATACAAAGCTGTAGGTGGCAAACTTAAGAGGAGGTTTACATGGCTCTAAATAAAATAACGGTTAGCGGTGTTGACATACGATACAAGCACCAAAATGAAAGCGATTTCTTTTCACTCACCGACATAGCGAAATATAAAGGTGCAGAGTTTCCGAGTGAGGTCATAAACGCTTGGTTGCGTACGCGCGGAACTGTTGAATTTTTAGGATTATGGGAAAGGTTATATAACCCAAATTTTAATTCTATCGAATTTGATAGAATTGAAAAGGAGGCAGGGCGCAGTTCGTTTATGCTTTCGCCAACAAAATGGACGGAAAGTGTGAATGCAGTTGGCATAGTTTCAAAGCAAGGACGATATGCGGAAGCTTATGCGCATAAGGACATTGCCTTTAAATTTGCGAGCTGGATTTCGGTTGAATTTGAGCTTTATATTATTAAAGAATTTCAGCGACTTAAAGTAATTGAGCAACAGGCAATTGAGTGGACGGCGAAACGCGAACTTTCAAAGGTTAATTACCGCATACATACAGATGCCATAAAAGAAAACCTAATTATTCCAGAATTAACCCAGACGCAAAAAAGTTTCGTTTACGCAGATGAAGCCGATTTATTGAATGTTGCTTTGTTCGGAAAAACAGCAAAAGAATGGCGGGCCACGAACCAAGAAGAAAAAGGCAACATGCGCGACTATGCCACCATACACCAGCTTTTAGTGTTGGCAAATATGGAAAGCCATAACGCGTCATTTATAATAGAGGGCTTATCGCAAGAAGATAGGTTAATCAAATTGCGCGGATTAGCAGAGCGGGAATTAAGGGTTCTTTCGTCACACGCGATAAATAGCCATTCGCTATTTTGGGCTAAAGACAAAAATAAGCGATAATCTTTGATTGCAACTTAGGGGGTATTTAACGAAAACAAAATATTGGGGCAACATTCAGCACAAAGAAGAGCATAAAATCAATAGTGTGAGTAGCTTGGTAGAAATACTTAAAAAGCATGAACTGGATAAGGGCGAAAAAGCAAGTTTGTTTTTTCGTGGCGAAAGCAAAGATCATAAGGAAACCAAACTAATGCCCGGTGTTTTTTACGAAAAAACCGAAACGGAAGAAAGTTTCTATTATTATGACGCCTTAACAAACTTTCCACAAGAATTTGAAAACCTATCCACGCTTAGCAGGCTTGCGAAAATGCAACATTACGGATACAGGACAAGGCTACTTGACTTAACGAGCAATCCATTAGTTGCACTTTGGTTTGCTTGCAGGAAGGATATGGACGAAGATGCATATTTTTACATTCTTAAAACCAAAGAAGTTTTGAATTATGACAGCGACAAAGCCTTATTGTTATCCTGTTTTTCGCATTTTAATAATGAACAGCAAAAAAGCATTAAGGAATTTGTTGACGAGTTTATGAAATCGGGCGATTCTAAATATAATGGTTGTATTACCAACAGATATGTTGACGGCAAGTTAAAGAAGAAAACCGTTCGTTCTAATGAAAACGGCTGTTTTCAATTCGCGCGTTTCATTGGCGAAGTGGCAAGAGAGCGTCCCGCTTTTGCGTCATATAGAACCGTTGCCACCGATTTATATAAGAGGTTTGTTGTAAAGCCACTGGTTCAAAATGAAAGGCAAAAAAGCCAAGGTGGTTCGTTTTTGCTTTTTGGTTTGCTTGATGATAGTGCGTCTGCCGACAAAGAAAGCACACACATTGAAGTTTTTAGCTATAAAGTCAAAGGTGGAAAAGAGAAGGACAATATCATTAAAGAGTTGGATTTACTTGGCATAAACAAAGCAACCATATTTTGCGATGTCGGTAGCAGAGCCAACTATATAAACGAGAAACAACAGGCAAGGAAGGAAAATACAAAAACTTAAACGGCGGAATCTAAACATCATTATTTTTTAATCCACAATTCTGCATTCTGAATTCTGAATTCTGAATTAAACCTCAATTCGTACTTCGTACCTTGTACTTCGTACTTCTCTCAATAAACTTCGCGCGTACAGTTGTATATTATTTAAAACCTTGATATAATAACAGCGTATATAGAAATAATAGAAAATATTGTGAGGAATAGATATGATAGATCCGCCAATTGATAAATTGATAAAGCTTGCCCCGTGCAGATATGCACTTGTGGTGGCAATAACCAAAAGGACTAAAGAGCTTCTTTCTGTGGAATCGGGCGAATTAGAGGCTTCAAGCGTTAAAGCAGTATCCCTTGCCGCAAAAGAAATTTATGAAGGCAAGGTGAAAATTTCGCTGTGATTAAAACGATTGTTCTTGGCGTTTCAGGCTGTATAGCGGCCTTCAAAGCGTGCGAGATTATCTCTTTGCTTAGGAAATTAAATTACCGCGTTAAGGTTATTATGACTGAGAGCGCGCAAGAATTTATAACCCCGCTTACTCTTGAAACTTTAAGTGCTAACAGGGTTGTAACAAATATGTTTGATAAAGACCGTGGACACGATGTAGAGCATATCTCTTATGCCAAAGAAGCCACGGCTTTTTTAATAGCACCTGCAACCGCCAATGTTATTGCAAAATTAAGCGGTGGAATTGCAGACGATATGCTTACTTCCACAATTCTTGCCACCCATGCGCCTGTGATAATTTGCCCTGCAATGAACACGGCAATGTACGAAAACGAAACCACTAAAAAGAATATCCAAATCCTAAAAAATAAAGGCTATATATTTATAGATCCTGCCGAAGGTATGCTTGCCTGTGGCGATGAGGGAAAAGGAAGGCTTGCCGAACCCAAGGATATTGTGAATTTTTTAGATAATCTTTTAACCCCGATTCAAGATTTGAGGGGCAAAACCGTGCTAATAACCGCAGGCGCAACTATTGAACCGATAGACGCCGTGAGGTATTTAACTAACCGTTCTTCGGGCAAAATGGGTTTTGCGCTTGCCGAGGCGGTTATGGAAAGGGGCGGAAGTGTGATTTTGGTTAAAGGCAACACAACTGCAACCGTTCCCAAAGGCGCGGAAATTGTTAATGTGGAAACCACGCTTGATATGTATGACGCCGTTTTAAAAAATCTGCCCCGTGCGGATATAATTATTAAAGCAGGCGCACCTTGTGATTACACGGTTAATAATAAGGCGGAAAATAAAATTAAATCAAGAAAAGTTACCCTTGAACTTTCAAAAACCAAGGACATTGCAAGCGCGGTGGGTGAGATTAAGGGAAATAAAAAGCTGATTATTTTTTCCGCTGAAACAGAGAATTTGATTCTAAACGCGCAAACAAAACTTGCTTTAAAAAACGCCGATATCGTGGTTGCAAACGATGTAACTTTAGAGGGCGCAGGGTTTAACACGGATACTAACATTGCGTCAATAATCTGCGCAAGCGGTGCAATCACACAAACAGATTTAATTTCAAAGTACGAATTAGCGCACTTAATACTTGATTTTGCTAACGATTAAAAACCTTTTAAAATGATTTACAAAGTGATAGTAGACATTTCAAACAGTGAGGTAGATAAAGTTTTTTTCTACCATTCCGATTTCCCTCTTGAATTAGGCATGAGGGTAAAAGTGCCGTTCGGGCATAGGGAAATTGAGGGTTTTGTGGTGGGAACGGCAGAGAGTTCACCGCGTGAAACCAAAGCCGTGATTAAGGCACTTGATCCTTATCCTGTGGTTTTGCCCGAAATGGTGTGGCTTTTAGAACCGCTTAGCAAGAAAAAACTTCGCTATATTGATTGCCTAAGGCTGTTTATTCCAAGCAAACTTCGTGGCGGAAAGGTAAAGGCACTTGAAAGGAATTACATAGATTTATGTGAAAATTTTAACACCGAAACGGCTTCTTCCGTTCTTAGAAGAAATTCATTCAGCCAATTCGCGCTTATTGAAAGGCTTTCTGAGGGCGGAATGTTTGAGGCTGATATTTTAAAAGAATTTTCCCTATCAACCGTTAATTCGCTTATTGAAAAAGGCATTGTGGTTAAAAGGAAAGAGGAACTTGAGCGCGTTCCTATTGCGATGCCCGCGCAGGAAAAATATGTGGTGCTAACGGCAGAACAGCGCGAAGCCATAGAAAAAATTTGTGGCGGAAGTGATAAAAAATACCTCATTCACGGGGTAACGGGAAGCGGTAAAACCGAAGTCTATTTAAATATTATTGAAAGGGTGCTTGAGCAGGGTAAAACTGCAATTATGCTTGTGCCTGAAATTTCCTTAACCCCTCAAATGCTTGGCGTGTTCAGGGCAAGATTCGGCGAAAATGTTAGCCTCATTCACTCAAAACTCTCTGACGGTGAGAGGTATGACGAATGGCGCAGATTAAGGCTTGGCAAAGCAAAGGTTGCGCTTGGCGCACGAAGCGCGATTTTCGCCCCCCTTCAAAATGTGGGCGCGATTATCATAGACGAAGAACATGACGGTAGCTATGTAAGCGAAACGAATCCAAGGTATTTTACTCAAGAAATCGCCGAATTGAGGGCGGAATATAACAATGCAAAATTGATTCTTGGCAGTGCAACCCCAAGCATGGAAAGCTATCTTAAAGCGGAAAATAAGGAATATAAATTGATTACGCTTTTAAACCGCGTAAACCAAAGAGAAATGCCGTTGATTGATATTGTGGACATGAAAAAGGAAATTAGGAACGGCAATGTTTCTGCATTTTCGGGCGAACTTTTGGAAGCAATTGAACAAACAATAAACAGCGGTGAGCAAGCTATAATATTTTTAAACCGCAGAGGGTATGCCTCTTTTATAAGATGCCGTTCTTGCGGATATGTGGCGAAATGCGCGGATTGCGATGTAAGTTTAACTTACCACAAAGAGGACGAAACTTTAAAATGCCACTATTGCAAAAACCAATATCACGCAATATCTCAGTGTCCCATTTGCGGATTTAAGGGGCTAAAAGAGGGCAGAACAGGCACTCAGAAAATCGCGGAAGAACTTCAAATAATTTTTCCTAACGCAAGAATTGCAAGAATGGATTTGGATACGACTTCGGGAAAGGATTCGTATTCAAAAATTTTATCAGGCTTTGCCGAACATAACACGGATATCCTCGTAGGCACGCAAATGATTGCAAAGGGGCATGATTTCCCTCTCGTTACGCTTGTGGGCATTTTGGACGCAGATCAATCCTTGTACTTTTCGGATTACCGCAGTTTAGAGCGCACTTTTCAGCTTATCACGCAGGTTGCGGGGCGCGCGGGCAGGGAACGCAAGGCGGGAAAGGTGGTTTTGCAAACTTACAGCCCCAATCACTTTGTTTTCCGCTTCGCTTTGAAGTATGATTATAAGGGATTCTATTCAAAAGAAATAAATAACAGGGAAGTGGCAAAATTTCCGCCGTTCACAAAAATTATCCGCATTCTTATGCTTGCAAAAGAAGAGCAGAACGCAATGAACGCGTCAAGAGAAATTTACACCAAGCAAAAGAAGTTAATTGAGGAAAGCGCAGGCGATATTATCAGAATCCAAATTATGCGCGCGCCTATAAAGCGCATTGAAAATAATTTCCGCTTTCAAATCCTGATATGGGCGAAAGCAGACGCTAATGACGAAGTTATTGATAAGATTTATCAAAACGCGTCAACCGAAATCAAAAATGTGGCGGTGTTTATTGAAATAAATCCGCAACAGCTTTTTTAGCGCGAAAATAAAAACGCGCTTTAAGGAACGAAATGGCTACGAGAACAATTTTACAAGAGGGCGATAAAACGCTAAGAACGAAATCGCGTGAGGTTATAGATTTTAGCCCAAGGCTTTGGCAACTTCTTGACGATATGAAAGAAACCTTAAGCCAAGCAGACGGCGTGGGGCTTGCCGCCCCCCAAGTGGGAATCTTAAGGCGCGTGGCAATAGTTTGGTATAATGAGGAACTTATTGAACTTGTTAATCCAAAAATAACAGCTTCCGAGGGTGAAGTTTTAGATTCCGAGGGTTGCCTTTCCGTGCAAAAAGAGGGCAAAGGCATGGTAAAACGCCCCAAAACCGTAACCGTTTCTTACCAAAACAGATTCGGCAAAGCCATGACTCTCACCAAAGAAGATTGGGTTGCCCGCATAATCTGCCACGAACTTGACCACCTTGACGGGGTGCTTTTTATAGATAGGATTGAGGGCGCAGGGGAAGAGAAAAGTGAAAAGTGAAAATGATTGAGGGCATAGGTTATAGGGCATAGGGCATAGGGGTGGAATCTAAATCTCATTATTAGTTAATTAATCCATAATTCGTACTTCGTACTTCGTACATCGTACTTAAATAAAAATCCACAATTCTGCATTCTGAATTCTGAATTCTTAATTAGAAAAGAACAATGAAAATAATTTTCCTTGGAACACCAAATTTTGCAAAAACAGTGCTTGAGGGCATATTAAACTCATGCCATAAAGTTGTTGCTGTGGTGGCGCAACCTGATAAGGTTAATGCAAGAGGGGGCAAAACCCAATTTTCACCAGTTAAGCAATTTGCGCTTGAAAAGGAGTTGAGGATTTTTCAGTTTGACAAAATATCGCAAAAAGAAAACTGCGACATTTTGCGTTCGCTAACTGCGGATATAATGGTTACTTCCGCTTACGGGCAAATTTTGTCGCGGGAAGTTCTTGATTTAACTAAGGGCGGTGTTATCAATGTGCATGGTTCGCTTTTGCCTAAGTATAGGGGCGCGTCCCCCGTGCAATGCGCGATTTTAAACGGCGAAACCGAAATCGGAATTACTATAATGAAAACCGAACTTTCCGTGGATAGCGGTGATATGATTTTGAAAAGAAGCATAATTTTATCAGACGAAAACGCGTGCGAAGCCATGGAAAAACTTGCGGTTATCGGCGCGGAAGCACTTGTTACGGCACTGAATTTGATTGAAAAGGGCGAGGCGGTTTTCACCCCTCAAAATGAAAGCGAGGCAACTTTCTGCAAGAAAATTTCTAAAGAACAAGCGCACCTTAGCTTTAATCAAACGGCGGAAAAAGCGGTTAATTTTATAAGGGCAATGGCTTATGCGCCGTCTGCTTACATTAAAACGCGCCACGGAAATTTGAAAATCCTCAAAGCAAAGGCAAGCACATTTGAAGCAAACGGCGCACCGTTCGGCACAGTGGTTAGGGCGGATAAGCGCGGTGTTTTGGTTATGTGCTTAGATTTTCCTATTGAACTTTTATCCGTTCAAGGTGAGGGCGGAAAGGTAATGGCGGGGGCGGATTATTTCAGGGGACGCCCCGTAAATGAGGGGGAACGGTTTAATGAATAGCAAAACGGAACGGTTTTTGCTTGGCTTTAAAGCGTTAAGCAAAATAATTAGAGAGGGGGCTTACGCCAATATCGCGCTTAACGATTTAGAGATATCTGAACAGGATCGTCCCTTTGTGGTAAGCCTTGTGCTTGGCGTTCTTGAAAGGTATTACGAACTAAGTTTTGCCCTCAAAGCCTTAAGCCCCAAAGCCCCAAAGCCCCCCGCGAAAATCATTTTTCTTCAAGCGTTTTACGCACTTAAGTACATGGATATTCCTGCGTATGCCGTGGTTAATGAAAGCGTGGAACTTGTGGGGGCGATAGGCAAAAAAGAACTTAAGGGTTATGTTAATGCCGTTCTTCACACTGCGGTAAACGGCGGATTGCCTGCGCCTCATGAGAACAGTCAAGATTTTTATGAGGCAAAATTTAACTTACCTCTTTGGATAATTAACGCGGTTAAAAATGATTATCCATTAAACTATGAGGAAATCTTGCTTGCAAAAGCAAGGCACGAAAACCATGTGAGGTTAAGCAAAAATTATAGCCCAAAAGATTTTGAAAGCGCGCTTTCAGAGGCTTATGAAAAAACCGAATTCGGCTATTTTGTTAAAAACAGCAATATAATCAAAAGGCTTTTTAGTGAAGGCAAACTTACCTTTCAGGGCTTAACTTCCATAATGGCGGTAAATGCGCTTGGCGATATCCGCGGTAAAAAAGTGCTTGATCTCTGTTCTGCCCCAGGGGGCAAAAGCGTGCTTATGGCAGAAAAGGGTGCGGAAGTTACTTCAACCGATATATCCGAAATCCGCCTAAAACTCATTGAGGCTTACGCAAGGCGCATGAGAGTAAAGCTAAGTATTTTTGGGGCAGACGCAACCGTGTTTAATAAGGATTATGAGGACGCGTACGATATTGTGCTTGCGGATGTTCCCTGTTCGGGGCTTGGGGTTTTATCTAAAAGGCAGGATATGATTTTCAACCGCAAAGAGGGCGATATTGAAAGCCTAAGCAAACTTCAAAGCGCGATAATTAGTAACGCTTCGCGGTATGTAAAAAGAGGCGGAACGCTAATGTATTCCACCTGTACAATACTAAAAAAAGAGAACCAAGAAGTAATTAAAACCTTTCTAAAGGATTCCAAAACATTCACTCTTGAATCCCAAAACCAAGTTTTGCCAAGCGGAACAACGGAAGGGTTTTATTTCGCGTTGCTTTCAGCAAGCAACGCTGAAACGAGAAACGAGAAACGATAAACGAGAAACATGGTGGAATCTAAATCTCATTATTAGTTAATTAATCCATAATTCTGAATTCTTAATTCTGAATTCTGAATTAACCCTATTCCCTAATCCCTTATCCCTAAAATTATGTTCTCACTTCAAGATTTAAATCAAAACGAAATTATTGCCCTCACAGTTCGCCTTGGCGAGCCTCAGTTCCGTGCTAAGCAAATTCATGATATGGTGCTTAAGAATAAGGATTATTCAGAGGTAACCAATATCCCTGCTGTGTTTAAGGAAAAACTTAAATCGGAATATACTGCGGTTGCGGTTAGGCTTAAGCATGAAATCAAAAACCAAAGCGGTGTTAAAAAATACCTCTATGAGTTGAATGACGGCAATATCATTGAGGGGGTTTATATGCCCCACGGCTATGGCGATACGCTTTGCGTTTCCACGCAAGTGGGTTGCCGTATGGGGTGTGCGTTTTGCGCAAGCGGAATCGGGGGGCTTGTGCGCAATTTAACGGCAGGCGAAATTTTGGGGCAAGTTCTTCTTGCTAACCGCTTAAACGGCGGGGTTGCAGGCAAGCGCGCAGTTACTAACATTGTGCTTATGGGTAGCGGTGAACCGCTTGATAATTATGATAATTTAATTAAGTTTCTTGAACTTGTTACCGCGGAAAACGGGCTAAATGTTAGCGCAAGAAATATATCCGTATCCACTGTGGGAATCCCTGATAAAATTAAACTTCTTGCAAAAAGCGGTTTTCCCGTTACGCTTTCAATCTCACTGCACGCACCCACAAATGAAAAAAGAAACCGCCTTATCCCCCTAAACCAAAAGCACAATATTGAGGAAATTATCAAATCCGCAAAATATTATGTGAGTGAAACGGGACGGCGCGTAATCTTTGAATACGCAACCTCAGAAACGGTAACAGACGAGCAAAGCGCAAAAGAACTTGCAAACCTGTTAAGGGGATTCCAATGCCACTTAAACCTTATCCCCCTAAACTTCGTAAAAGAAAAAGCCATAAAACCCGCTTCCCCGTCCGCCGTCAAATCCTTTGAAAAGTCCCTCTCAGCACTTGGGCTTTCCGTAACGGCAAGAAGAAGCCTTGGGGCGGATATCGCAGGTGCGTGCGGTCAACTACGCAACACCATGTTGCGCAGTTGACCGCACGCACCTGCGATAATGAAGTGGCATTCCGAGCCGACAAATGCCATTTGGCATTTGCAAGGGTGAGGATAGCGTAGCAACGCAACCCGTCAAAGAGGCGAGGCGGTGTGAAGATATAAAGACGCTACGCTTATGAAGAGCAAGCAGGCTTGCATGGCGGTAAAGAATTTAGCCACTTCACTTCATGCTTTCGCAAGAAAGCACTTCATAAGGCGAAGCCGACTTCATAAGCGAAGCGACTTCATTTGCAAAGCTAATATCATTTAATAGGAAGTTAAAATGAAAACAAAAATCAAAACAATAAAATATACCGAGAACGACTTAAAACACAAATACACAGGCGAAGTTAAGGACGGAAAGCCCCACGGCAAAGGGGTTTTAGAATATGAGGTTTTGTGTAAAGGCGTAACCGAAAGTAATGATTCATTTTGGTATAAAAAATGGGTGAAATATGAGGGCAATTTTGAGGACGGCAAAATGCACGGTGAAGGTGTTATTACTTATCAAGACGGCACAACACATAATTGTCCGTAAGGATTATCTGTAAAAAAAGAGGTGAAGAAATGAAAAGATGCGGATATTGGGAAGAAAAAGAAAAATTTGAAAAGTATCTTAAGGACAATGGTTTTCAAGAATTGGTTTTTGAAAACGATTATCGGTGGATTGGCAAAGTAATTGACGGCAAAATTCACGGCAAAGGCACGATGTATTTCCCCGATGGTACTAACCGAGAGATTGAGTACGATATGGGCAGAGATATAAGCGGAATGGCAGTTTCGTATAATCAACACGAAACCATAGTCAGCAAGTTATGGAAATGTGAGGGATAAAATAGCAATAAGTGAAACAACTAAAGGTTTTAAAAAGGAAGAAGTTAAATGAGTTGGATATACGGATACGATGAAGATGCGGGCGGGATTAAGGTTTATCAGTACGCTTGGGGCAAAAAAGTTAACTTTGTGGTTCATTATGAGGGCAAAGAATATAAGTCCGAAGATTATCCGTTGGAATGGTATACTTACGGCGGTTCTTCTTACGGCCCTCATAAAGTATGGTTTAGGTTTGGCTTTTCAAAAGCCAGCAGACGCCTGTTGATAAAAGCTTTCTTTAAGGATTTTTGTAACCATAATAATTACAACGAAGTTGAATTATTTTATGCGTTTAATATTAAGCGCGAACCGTATTCGGACGGAAGTGGCGGTTGTGAAGAAACGCACCTTGAGAAATGGCACAATCGCTCGTGGACACGAAAAAGACGCAACGATAAAGTAACCACCACGCTTTACAATAATGACGGTTTAGAAATAATTGAATACTTGAATTTGGATAAAGTTGGCGATGTGCGCTCTATGCAGTTTGCGGTTATTTACAACGGCAAAATATGCAAGTCGCGTTTACATAAGCCCAAATGGAAGTTTTTTAAAGATATTCCGTATCTAAACATTGATCAAGTTCCAAACAATCTTAAACTTCAAAACGGCGGTGAGATTAAAAATTTTGAAGTTGAAGTTTGGTATACTGACGAGAAAGACGAAGATTGTTGGGATCGGTTTTCGCAAAATTATATATTCCATTTAAATGCGGACACAGAAAGCCCAAAACTTGTTGCACAAAAGCCAAAAATTACCACAAAACGCGATAACATTATAACGAAGATGTTATATGAAGGTGCGTTTGACAAAAAAGAAATTTTAGTTAAAAAAATTAGTTCTACAAAACCGCATAAAGAAGTTTACGAAATTTATTTTGATAGCGAAGTTTACGAAATTCAAAACCTTGAAAACTATCGTTGCTACGTAGGTCGCGACAGACTTAGTTTTGTGCTTGATAAAAAGAAAAAAACATTAAATATAAATCTGTATGTCTACGGTAGGCGTATTGACGGTAGTTATAGCTGGGAATTTGATTTAATAAATAGAACTATTTGCTTTATTCCCCCAACAAAGCAACCTACGAAACCCTAAATGCCCAACAAATCAACAATTATATGATAAAGACAGAAATAGCGTTAGAGGAACTTATAGAAAAAGCCGAAAAGGCGGTTTTAATGCCCAACTTGAATTGGGTTTTAGGTATTGGGTTGGCTATAGGGTTAAAAAAGATTTAAATAAAGCCAAGCATGGGTTGGTGTGCTTTAGGAATCACTGAATAAATACCTTCGCTTTGCGACTGCCCGACACTTATGGTGTCTTTTGGAACAAATCCGTCAATTTCCGCCCCTTAAGCGTAGCCCAGCTACGCCTTTGGGACAAAAATTGCCGAATTTATTTAACCAAAATCTGCCCATAATCGTTCGCGCTATTTATTCATTGCTTCCTTTAATTATCTGCCGTCTTTGTAACTTTTGATTACGGCAAGAATTGCCGATTGTTCATTTTCTGAAAGCGAATGCCAGTCGTCATGAAGTGTTTTCTTTTCGGGGGTTAATTCAATCAACGCGCCTTCGGCGAAAAAATCCGCAAGCGTAATGCCGAAAGCCTCACAAATTTGTTCTAAAAGCGGAAGGGTGATTGTGGCACTGCCGTAAATCCATTTGCTTATTGATTGTTCGGGTATGCCCGATTCTTGCGATAAGCGATAAACCGACCACCCGCGTTCGTTGCGAAGCCTGTTAATCTTTATAGCATATTTATCCATATTCAGTGGCTTTTTCATACGCAAGTCCCCCATAGAACAGTTTGATTAGTATATGGAAATTCAAGCAAAAACATAAACAGCCCAAAGGAAGTAAAAACGCGCCTATAGTTGGGTAATGCGGGTTTACGCATGATTGACAATATTAAATAAATGCGCTATACTTATTTAGATACTTTATCGGATACTTTAGAGAGCGGTAAGCCAAATTTATTGAGTGAAAGGGCAAATAGTAAAAATCATTTCAAATAGGTACACGGTTGAATGTGGCGATGCCACGGTTGTTGCCCATGCGCTTGGCAAATTAAAGGTGGCGCGGGGTGATTTTAAGGGGCAATCGTCCGTTCGTCAAACGCAAAATTTAATGGCAGGGGATTTCGTTAGGCTTTCGCACGGCGCGCCTTTTGCGGTAATTGAGGAAGTTATCGCAAGGAAAAACTTCCTTATGCGCCCGCCCGTGGCGAATGTGGATTTGGCGTTAATCGTGATTGCAAATGAACCCGTTGCGGATTTTTTGCTTTTGGATAAAATTTTAATTAACTGCTATATTCAAGAAATTAAGCCGATAATAGTTTATAATAAATGCGACATAGCGAAAAGCCAAGAGGTTTTGAATGCGCTTAAGCCTTACGAAAACTTTGTGGATTCGCTTGTGATTTCCGCCGTAACGGGCGAGGGCTTTGAGGAATTGAAGCCACTGATTGATAAAAAGCTGGCAGTTCTTGCAGGGCAAAGCGCGGTGGGAAAAACAAGCATATTAAATCGGATTCTTGGCGCAAATTTAAAAACTGATACCCTTTCTTTAAAGATTTCCCGCGGAAAGCACACCACGCGCCACATAGAAATTTTTAATGCGTACGGCGGAAAAATTGCCGACACTTGCGGTTTTTCACTGCTTGAGATTCTTAATGTTTCTCATGAGGAATTGCGCCTTTATTATAATGAATTCTTGGAACTTCCAAATAAATGCCGATTCACTGCCTGCAATCACATAAGCGAACCCGATTGCGCCGTTAGGGTGGCGGTAGAAAACGGTGAAATTGATAAAGGAAGATACGAAAGATATATAACCCTGTACACCGAATTATTAAACAATAAATAAAGGATAAATATGCTAAAGATTTCAAAAAACAAGATAATGATAGCCCCCTCAATTTTATCAGGCGATTTTGCAAACATGGAAAAGGCGGTTAAAAATATTGAAGAATGGGGCGGTGATTTGGTTCACTGCGATGTTATGGACGGGGCTTATGTTCCCAATTTAACATTCGGAATGCCTATGATTGCTTCCCTTAAGAAAAAAACCAAATTGCCCCTTGATGTTCATTTAATGATAAATAAACCCGAACGATATATCGGCGAATTTATTGGTGCAGGTGCAGATATTATCACTTTTCACCCAGACGCATCTGAAAACCCCAAAGCCACTCTTGAAAAAATACGGGAAAGCGGTGTGCTTGCAGGCGTTGTGTTTAACCCAAACATTCCGTGGAAACCTTACTCAGAATTGTTCAAACTGTGCGATTTGGTTTTGGTTATGAGTGTTTATGCAGGCAGAGGCGGGCAAAGCTTTATTGAAGACAGCCTGATAACCGTGAGAGAAATAGCGGATTATCTATCAAAGAACAATATTGATATTCCTATTGAAATAGACGGCGGAATTAACCCCCAAACCGCACAAAAAGCCAAAGAGGCAGGGGCAAGCATTCTTGTGGCAGGAAACGCAGTTTTTAATGCCGAAAACCCCGCGAACGCAATTAGTGCGCTTAAAAAATAAAGCAACGAAAGTTTAATGTAACAAAATGAAATCCTTGTGCATATAAATGGACGCGAGGAGATTGATCATGAAACTTGTTTGTTTTAAATGCCCGAATTTTTTAAAGCCGATTCTAAGACTCTTTAGAAAATCAAAAAAAGAAACCGTTTAATACTGTTGTGCGTTCATTGTGCGGATTTAAGTCCACGCAGTGGACGCACCGAAAAAAACTATTTTTTTGCCTTGGCAAAAACTTTCTTAAACAGCTTAAGCACAACGGGATTCACACGCTTTTGGGTGTGAGTTTCTGCTTGCAAAGCAACGGACTGAATCGCTTCCGCCACAAGATTTGGGATAAGTGCGGTTAAAGCGTTGAATTCAAAATCGGTTTCGCCCGATGCCATAACGAACATGGCATCGCCGTCAAACGCTGTGTGGCAGGGGGATAAGGAAAGGGCAAGCCCGTTGTGAGAAAGTTCCGCCAAAATGTTTGCTTGAACTTTGGTTAGCTTTGCGTTTGTGATAATTGCGCCGATTGTGGTGTTTGAGGGGGTAACGGCAGTTGCACCAAGCGTGAAAACTTTGGAAGAATCCAAAAATTCACCGTTTTCGTGCTTTGCGCCACTCAAAATTTCACCGTTTTTCACTATATCGCCAACCGCGTTAACCGCCACGAAAACCGCGATTTCAAGGTTGTTGAGTTTAAATGTTTTAACGCCAAGCCCGCCTTTTGCGGAAGTTTCTGCGCCGAGAACCTTGCTGATCGTTGCGCCTGTCCCTGCGCCTATATTTCCAAATTCAAAATTTCCTGAAACTGCGTTTTTGGCGGTATCGTAACCGTTTTGCACATTCGGATAAGCAAAATTTTTAAATTCCAAGTCAAAAAGAGATGCCCCCGAAACAATGGGGACAATAAATTTGCCTGCCTTAAAGCCTGCGCCGATTTCGCTTAAATATTTGGTTACGCCTGAGGACGCCTCAAGCCCGAAAGCACTTCCGCCCGAAAGCACCACGGCGTTAAGCATTTCAACCGTTTTTTCGCTTTTCAAAAGATCGGTTTCGCGCGTGGCAGGGGAAGCACCCTTCACGCTTACACCGCCCACAGCACCTTTTTCGCAAATTATAACCGTTGCGCCTGTGCCGTTTTCAGCGTCTGTGTAATTGCCGATTTTAAAATCCTTAAGCATTCGCTTAAACTTGCGCTTTTCTCATGGAACGAATGCAACGCGTGCAAACATATTCCGCTTTGGTTGCCCCGCTTGGCTGTTCCACTTGAATTTTTTGCACATTTGCACCCCAAGCCCTTTTGGTTTTGATGTTACTGTGGCTAACTTTGTTACCACTCATTTGTCCTTTACCGCACTTTGTGCATACTCTACTCATAATTATACCTCATTAAAAAAATTGTCCGTACAATGGTTAATTATATACCTTTAAAGGTAGTTTGTAAATAAAATTAAATATAATTATTATATTTGCGCGTATAAAACATGGCAAAGCGCATATTTTTGGGAAAAATGGCGAAAAATTGCCCATAGAAAAAATATTTGCAGTGAAAATATTGCATTATTACTCTGCTTTAGTGTATTATAGTAAAGTCTATGGCGTTGAATACTCAAAACATTTACGGCAATATATCAATAAGTGACGATGCCGTTTCGGTGATCGCTTCGCGTGTTGCCAAAGAGGTTTACGGCATAGTGGATTTAGCACCAAGAAGGCTTTCAGACAGCATTCTGATTATGCTTGGAAAAGTGCCGATTGCCAAGGGCGCAAAGGTTACCACCATGGGAAACCGCGTTTTCGTTGACCTTTATGTGATTTTAAAGGACGGCGTTAATAAAGACGCGGTTATTGAAAGCCTTAAATCCGCAGTTGAATATAATATTGAGCATCAAACGGGTATGCGTGTGAAATCCGTGGCAGTGCATGTGGTGGGTGTGAGATTATAGCCCACTCAAACAAATAGAGATATAAGCCCCTTAAGGGCAAAGAATATATGATAGCAAGCATAACTTTTGGCGATTTAAAGGCTATGTTTTTGGGAGCGTCCAAGAATCTTGAAGTCAACAAGAACCTTGTTGATAGCCTTAATGTCTTTCCTGTGCCGGACGGGGACACGGGAACTAACATGAATTTAACCATGGCGTCCACCGTAAAAGAACTGCAATCGGTTAGCGAATGCAGTGCGGAATGCGTTTGCAATGCGCTAACTAAGGGCGCATTAAAGGGTGCGAGGGGCAATTCTGGCGTTATTTTATCGCAGATTTTCAAAGGATTCGCAGGAAAACTCAAAGATTCGCACAATATTACCACAAAAGAGTTCGCACTTGCCATTAAAAACGGTGCAAACACAGCTTACGATGTGGTAACAAACCCAAAAGAAGGCACAATTCTCACTGTTGCGCGCCTTATGGGCGATTATGCGGTTAAAATTGCCTCAAAAAAGCCCGATTTTCTTGATTTTTTGCAACTAATCCTCAAACGCGGTGAAGAAATCCTTGCAGATACGCCTAATATGTTGCCCGTTTTAAAGAAAGCAGGGGTTGTGGACGCAGGCGGTAAAGGCTTCCTTGTAATTATTTACGGAATGTACAATAGCCTTGCGGGAATAGAGGTTTCTGTTGCTGAGGCTACAGAATCAGCGGATTTATCGGCAAATATCGCATTTTTACCCGATGTTCATAACCTTGAAGATATAGAGTTTGCGTACTGCACAGAGTTCTTTGTGGTTAATCTTAAAAAAATTACCACAATGTCCGATATTGATAAATTTAGAGATAGGCTTGCAAAAATGGGTGATTCCGTGGTTGTGGCAGGTGATTTATCCCTTGTTAAGGTTCATGTTCACACAAATTCGCCCGATAAGGCAATGGGCTATGCGCTTCAGCTTGGCGAACTTGACAATGTGAAAATTGAAAATATGCTTGAGCAAAACCGCGAATTCAAAAAGGAAATTGAAAGCAAAACCCAAGCACCAAAAAAAGAATCCGCCATGGTGGCAATTTGCCTTGGCAGTGGTATTAAAGAAATCTTTACCCAACTCGGCGTAGATGTCGTGCTTGAGGGCGGGCAAACCATGAATCCCAGCAC
>WQYD01000028.1 GCA_009781445.1 Bacillota bacterium
AAGTTTATAGGGGCTACTCTTGCGGTTATGCCTTGGGGCAGACTTGTGTACGAGAAAGGCAACGAGTAAATTGTATCTGTGTTTGTAGTGTACCATTCAAGAGAGATTTCGTAGGGGGTGATTTCAAATTCAGTTTCTGTTACACCTGTTAAAATATAATTAACAACGCTTGAGTGTAAGGACACTATAGCTTCGTAAGTTCCTGCGTTTACCGCTGTTGCGTCTAAGCCGATAACGGTTGCGCCGTCTAAGGTAAGCACATAAGCCACACTTGTTTCACCGTTCACAAATCCAGTGAGGGTAAGGGTTAAGCCTTGTGCGGAATTGTTGAATGTAAAGGGTTCAGCATATGTGTCATTTACTGTGCCGAATATATGCCATGAAGCTGTAAGCGTGGCAGGGGTGATTGCCCAAGCCTTGGTGTTTCCGCCTGTGCGGATAATATAGTTTTCATTTTGTGAGGACGCTTGCGCTTGGTAGTTTCCGCTGTTTGTGAAGAGGTTATTTAAGTAGTCAAACGAAACACTGTCGCTATCGTAAACCAAGCCGTCATTCGCCGTTGACGCACCCGAAGAGTAAACCGCCGTAATGCCTTGAGGTGTGCCGTTGTACACAAAAGGTTCGCTATACTCATTGCCGTTATCGCTTTGTATCCAATCAATGTCTATCACCTTTGGGCTGATTGTAAACGCTTTTGAGAGTGTGCCTGCAAAGGTATAATTTTCTGAATCCGCACCCGAAATGCTTATGATTGTTACCACATATTCGCCCACACTAATCTGCCCGAACACATTGTAACCAAGGCTTAAAATCCTGTTCTCAAGATTGTTGATTGCACCGCTTGCGGGGGCTAAAGAGTTCCTTGTGATTTCGTAATGTAAGTTAATTCTATCACTTCCCATTACACCGCTTACGCCCATAAGCACACCTTGTTCTAAAGTGTTATAAGTGTGCGTAATCGTGGCAGGATCAAACGAAATCTCAATCACCCTTTCCACGATTTTCCAAATCAATTCAAGTTCCGTGCCTAATATATAATTATCGTCCTCAGGTTCTATTGCGGTTACTCTTGCGGTATATGTTCCCTTTAAAATTGCCTCATTGCATATGTTTGAGCCTATGGTTTCATATGTAAATGTCAGCGCAGGACTTAAACCGAATGAGGTTAGTGCTACCCTTGCGGTTACCCCTTGAGGCAAGCCGTTATAGGTAATTCCTTGTTCGCTGTTATATAAATTCGCCGTTCCGCTAACTATCCATTCAAGGGTGATTTGGTAAGGATTGATTACAAATTCCGTTTCTGTTGCGCCTGTTAAAATGTAATTTGTAACACCCAATCCAAGAGATACAAAAACTTCATATGTGCCTTGGTTAACAGCCGTAACATTAGTGCCACTTACAAATGTGTCCGTGGCGTTAATCACAAATGCAACGGCTGTATCTGAACCCACAAATCCAGTAAGCGAAAGCGTTAATCCCTGTGCGCTGTTATTGAATGTGTAAGGCACGGTGTAGGGGATATTTAAGGTGTTAAACATATGCCACGAAGCTGTTAACTCGGCAGGATTGATTTCCCAATCAAGGCTTAAGCCCCCTGTTAAAGTGTAATTTGTGTTTGCCAACGAAAGGATTGTTGAAGTGTATTCCCCCGCGTTTGTTGCGCTTAGTATGCTTGCAAAAGAATAATTTACAGTACCCGTTGTGTCCTCACCGATAAGCCCTATAAACTGCGGATACACACCCTGCGCCCCACCGTTGTAAGTGAAAGCGGTTTGGTAAAGAGTGGCAGGTTCTGAATCTAAAATATTCCAAACCACAGTAACAGGCGCAGGATTGATTTCCCAATTTAACGCAAGGTTTCCGCCGTATAATTCATAGTTGCCGTTACCGCCAAGAAGCACTGCCCTTGCCACATATAGCCCTGCGTTTGTGGCTACCCCTGCCCATGTTCTGCCACCTGTTTCACCGCCGATTTCATATGAAATGCTTAAGCCGTCAGTGGTTGCACCGCTTGCGGAAACTATATTGGCGGTAACGCCTTTTTCAGTGCGATCGTATGTGTAAGGGCTTTCATGCGTCCAAGAAATCGTTACAAGTGCAGGGGTGATTTCCCAGCTTGCAACCGTGGTTCCTGTAAGTGTGTAATTCGTGTTATCCACGCTTAAAGCAATAGCCATGTAGTTGCCCGCATTGGTTGCCTTGTTAGTTATTTGAGGATCTGAAGTAAGGTTAATATTCCAGTTAATACTCACAGCGTCCTGCCCTGTTAGCACATTTAAGTGAATAGGCGAAAGCGTGGTGTTAAGCGTGCGTTCACTGCCGTTAAACACAAATGAGGTTGTTCCCCAAGAGGTTATGGATATTGGTTGAGGATTGATTACATATGTTGCCTCTGTTTCAGATTCGTTGCAAAGCACATAGTTATTGTTCGCGCTATTTGAATCCGATATTCCGTTAAGCGTAATTTGATACGCTGTAGCCTTTGCATTAACGGCATAAAAATTGATTGCGGTAACTGTGTTCGCCGTTATCACGGAAGTGGCGGTTATGCCCTCGCCGTTAAAATCAAGGCTGATTCTATCGCCTGCAAACACCCCGCTAACTTCTGCGGTGATTCCTTGCCAAGAACCGTTATAAGTGAAAGCGGGCGGGGTTGCGCCGAAGTCCACACTAACTTTTGCTTGGTTTATCCACCACGCTTTTGTGCTGATTGAAATTGAATAGTTGCCTATATCTGCACCGCCCGAAATGCTTGCCACGGCTTGATATGCGGTGCTTAAAGAATTGCCCACATTTGTTTGGCTGTTGCCTGTGGCAGAAAGGGTAATTGAATCACCAATGTACACAAGGTTATGCGTTGCGCCCACCGCGCCTGTGGTGAAGTTCGGCGTAATGGTTCTAAGCAATCCGTTGTAAGTAAACAAGCCGTCTGTAAACGGTTTAACAGTGCCGTTATCGTCCCATTCCCAATGAATCTCTATGGGCTTAGGGGTAATGCTGAAATCCTTTGAAAGCGTTCCGCTTAATTTATAGTTATCCGAATCCGCACCCGAAATGCCCGTAATCGTGACTGTGTAAAGCCCCACATTTCTTTGCGCGAATTCATTGTAACCTAAACCGAGAGTTTTATTTTCAAGGTTGTAAATCGTACTGCTTGCGTGGGCAAGTGAGTTCCTTGTGATTGTGAAGTTGAGGTTAATATAATCACCGCTTACCACACCAAGCACACCCATAAGCGCGCCTTGGTTTTGCGCATTGTACACAAATGAAAGCGTTTCCGCGCTGAACGAAATCACAACTTCTCTTTCGTCAATATTCCATTCCACACTTGCGATTTCAAGGATATAATTATCGTTATCAAACCCAAAAAGTGCAATTGAATATTCACCCTTAAGCGTAGCCCTGAACACCGCACTCATACTCATGCTTTCCGCTGTGCCACTGCCTACCGCCGTGCTTGAAGCCACAGGGTTCAAAGCATTTGAATTGTTTAGACTTCCGCCACTAACGCTAAAAAGTTCCAAACCTGCGGGGTTGGAAGCAAGCGCAAAGGTAACGCCAAGTTGCGCCCTTGTGGAAATATTGCTTAGAGTAAGCGTTTTATATATATGCGCGCCCGTATAAAAATCAAGCCACTTTCCGCTTACAGGTGCAGGACTCCAAACCGCCGATACTGTGCGCTTTGAAATGTCCCAAATTTGGATTAGTTTATCATAGCCCGCTTCACCAAACACAGGCAAGCGGTAATTGCTGTTGCTTACCCCTGTAATTGTGGCGGTGTATTCCCCTGCGTTTGTGGCGGTAAATGTTCCGCCTCTTATTAGCGTAACACCGCTATCCCCTGTTGCAAGGTTTGAAATTAAAGTGTCTACCTCTTTCTGCGTGCCGTCATAAACCGTGGAAAGTTCTGCCCAGCCACCGCCCACACCGAACCAATTAAATTCAACAATCCTTTGCGTAATATGCCATGTTTGCGCGCGTGTGCCTGAACCGCTAAGGCTTGTGGTGTTATCACTGAATTGGTAATTATTCGCCGTTCCGCTTGTGAGGAACGCCACAGTTGCGTTGTACTGCGCCACGGTTGTGCCTGTGCGGTTTGTATATGTTAGCATATTTTGCACACCGCCCATTCCGCTTGCGTCTGCGGTGTACACGCGCCCGCAAGTATCACTAACCGCCCCGTCAAGCACCGTGGCAATAACCGCGCGCTGTTGGTTAGAATACATTGTGCTAAAGCCGTCCCACGGCGGTGCGCCCCCAAGTGCCACCGTTTCCCATGTTACGGTTATCGGTTTTTTAGTGATTGTAATCGTGCGTTGCGTTGCGCCTGATAAGGCATAATTATCGTCAGGATTTCCGCCCACAGCAAAGCCTATTGTGATAGTGTAAGTGCCTGCGTTTATTGCGCTGAAATCAAAAACCTGCCCCGTGGAAGTAATGCTGAAATTCGTGGGGTACACCGCCCAGCCTGCGGTTGTGCCTGTGTTTGCGAGAACCACGGTATCCCCTGTTTGCACACCGCTTACGGTAAGCGAAATTTGGCGGTTTTGCGCGTTATACACATATGATAAGTTATCTAAAAGATTCCAAGACAGCACCACTTCCCTTTGGTTAATTACCCATGTGGCGGTAAGCCCTGTGGCAGGCATAACATAGTTTGCGGAAATAGACGAACCAAGCGCGGTAATCACGGACGATACAGTTACGCCGTACTGCGCCCCCACCGCCCTTGCGCCGAAATGTGATTGCACAAAAGTTCCTGCCACGGTTTTATCTATTGTAAACGATATGCCTTGTGTGGCTTGGTTTCTAAAAATTGAAATGCCGTTATTTGAAGTTGCGCCGAAACTTAGCGTATCCGCGCTTGCTATATTTCCAACTGTGAGTGTAGGCCCTTGAATACCGCCGTTATAAATATAAGTGAAACTTGTGTTATTAGTACCGTCCCATTGCACGGTTAATTCTCTTGGGGTAATTTCAAATTGCGTGGTGGCGTTTGTAACTTGATAGTTAGCGCAAGCCGTCCCGAGAGTACAGCCCGCCCTTGTGCAACTTGGGGTTAAATTTGCAGGCAGGCTATAAGTGCCTGCGTTAATCATATGAAAATTAAATGTTGTGGTTGTTGAAGTTAAATTTGTGGAATTAAACGGATTATCTATTGCGCCCACCGAAGTTCCCAAAATTGTACCGCTTACCCTAATGCTTCCACCTGCCACAATTGCAGAACCCGATTGGGTGTGGGTGATTGTGCCTGTGCGCCCCTGCCCTGCACCGTTATATTGCACAGAGGTTATTCCACTCCAATTAATTGTGATTTGCCTTAGGGTAACTGTGAAGCCACCGCTTGTTGTTCCGCTGTTGGGTGTGCCGTTTGTGTTGCCCCCTGTTCCCATTGACGCATTTGTGTTTGTGGCAAGCAGTGTTGTGCCTTGCCCTGAAGCGTCTGTAAAGTATGCGTCTATTATATAATTATTGCGTTCTTGCGCACGCAAAGCGGAAATTGAGTAAGTTATATTATGCGTGCCTGCGTTTGCAAAATTTAGGACGCATTGCGGGGTAGCCGTTTCCCAAGCCATGGCGGAAAGAAGTTGAGTTTGCCCTGCAAGTTCGTCTGAATCAAAAAAGCCGTAAGTTTCCAAATGCCAACGCCCCAAAGTTTCGGTGTTGCCGTTTAATAGTTTTGCAGTGTTAACCTCGGTAAGCGAAGTGCCGTAAACCATGCTGAACCTATGCACCAACACATAAGCGTCTGCCCTGCCCACGGTTATTTCCATTCCAGTAACACCCGGTTGAGTGCCGTGTAAATCCTGCTTATTATCGCTTGTGGTTACATTGAATTCATAATTTGCGTTTGCCGAGGGTGTGCCGAGGGTGTTAACGAGTGAAACACGGCTGAAAACATATGTACCCGCGTTTTGGATAACAGACGAGGTTGCCGTGTACCCTGTGCCGAGAACATTTGGTGTGAAGTTAAAAACCCCGTAGCTAAGGTTAAGCCCCCACCCTGCAGTACCGAATGCGCTTGTGTCTGCGGTAAACTCGCTATCAAGCACGGTTTGCATGGCAAGTTGCGTTGCCCCTGCCGTACCTGCCACTGCGGTAAGCGTTGCCATGCCTGCCACGCTTATCGGCGAGGCGGTGTAATTTTGAGAGTTAGCGTGAGTTATGTTTACCTTTATAGGGTGGATAACCGCCAGCACGGTTAAATCCGTGTAAGTCCGCCTTATAGTCAGCGTTGTACCGCCCCTTTCAATTTTAAATTCAAGCTGAAACACAAACGGATTTCCTGTGCTTCCGTAATTGCTTACATTCACATTTCTAAGCACGCCAAAACCGCCGTAGCCTGCCTGTTCAAAGTTAATGGCGGTTGAACTTGTGGTTGAACGCGACCACCTTACAATCTCTGATTCAGAACCGCTTGCAGGGTGCGTTCGGCTTGTGATTAGCGTATTTAAGTTAATAGCCGTGCCGTAATCCACCTCTGTGCTTAGCGTGCGGTTAACAACCATTTGCGAATGGAAAGGATTAAACCAACGGATTAAGTAAATTGCATTTGCCACATGGCTATTGCCTGTGGTGGTAGCAACGGTGGTTGTGGATTGATTAACCGTGCCTGTTCGTGCGCCTATCCTGCCGTTCGTCCTTGTGGTATTGCCCTGCAACTGCCAAGTATATCCGTTAACCGTGGTTGATTCCGTGGCGGTAAAGCCTGTTATATTGCTTACGCCCGTTAAGTTATATGCGGTATTGTGATTTTTTGTTTGAGGGGGACGCCAAACTATTACTTCTTGGGCAGAAATCCCCTCTGAAGCGGACGCTTGAACCCTATAAATATCAGCAGACGGCACGGTATATCGTCGTGTGGTTTGGAACACAGCCCAATAGTTTACCGCGCCTGTGCCTCCCGCTATTGTGGTATTTGGGCGCAAAAGTCCTGTTGTGCCTGTTTGAGTGGTACTCCAACCCATAAACATATTTGTATCTGTGGGGCCTGTAAATCCGCTTCTTACAAGGGGCGGTGGTAATGTGAAAGCCGTACTTACGGGAATAATAAAAGAACTTAAAAGGGTTGACGAACCCGAAACATAAAGGTTAACGGTTCTTTGCGTTCCTCTTGAATTACCGTCGTTGCGCCAGTTTGTTTGCGTTGCCGCTCCCACTGAAAAGTACGGCATGGATAAGGCACTGAATTTTATACTATGGTGGCCGTTATTTGAAACACCGTCATTTCTTGAACCCATAAAGAGGGTTATGCGGATATTCCTGCCCGTGCCTCTTGCGATTACGCTAAGGGTACCGCTGTCCGTCCTTTGTCCTACCGTGGCACCACTGTTAGCAACTTGTGCAAGCCACCCTGTGGTATGCCGTATTCTTTCGTTTGAACTGTTATTTAAATCTCCTGTTTCATTCCAATCGGTGCTTCCGTACTCAAGCATAACTCCGCCTCTTGTGTTCGCCGTAACGGAACCCGATCTGCTTGCATGAAGAACCACCGAATAGCTTAATCTTATATCAAGCGTTCCGCCTGCCGCAAGGTGCGCCGCCGCGTTACCGGTAATCGTAATGTCACGCGTCATATAGTGGTTGTTCCAGCTACTCATGCTACCAAAAATTGACGAACGCGAATCCGAACGATGCAACCCAAGGCGGTTAGTACCGCAGTGGCTTGTGTTATAGCCCATGCTGGCATTACCGCCACGGTGAACCCAGCCTGTAGTATTGTTTGTTATCAAGTATGCTAATGGAATTGTTTGCGTGGAACCCGAAGCCAAATCGTGGGCTATGCCCTCGGCAGACCACCTGCCGTGATACCACAAATGCCTTAAGCCTCCGCTATGCCCCCAAGTTGTGCCTTGATCTGCACGCGTGCCAACAAGCGTGGCAGGGGTGATATCAGTCATGGTAATGTTCGTGCCACCCGAAGCCGCAGTCCACCAACCCATAAAGCAAAAAACCGTTGGTGTGCCGTGCGCATTTTTGGCATTTGCTATAGGGAAAATTGTGTGGCTTACCGTTTGCCCTGTAAATGTGTCTATGTACGCCCAGCGGGTATCACCATAACCGTGGTGTGCATAGCCCACCCAGTTAACAGAATCGGTACCAAGATCAAACCAAATTCTAACGGGTGCCGCCTCCCAATCTTCCTCAATTATAAATGCGCCTGAGGCAAACGGCACTTCCCAAATTCCTCCTGCGCCTGAATATTCCATTTTAATGCGTTCGCCGTCCTGATATCCGCTTAAAAACCTTGCGTATAGCCCTCTCAGCGCCACATGATTGTGAATATTACCTGTTACCGCGCCGTTATCGCTTTCTAACAGATTTGTTCCGTTCCCTGTTGCGTTTGCAATCCTCACTGTGTAACGCATGGTTTGATATGTTTCGCCGTCCCCCTGATAAACAATCGGGCTTTGTTGTTCATAAAAAAGTATCGTTCCTGTGGTTGAGCCTGAAATCGCACTCCATTTCGCGTATAAATGCAGGGAAACCGTTAAGTTATCTCCGCTGTTAACATTAGTTGTTGACGCGTGGAATGTGGTTGCGCGGCTTCCAGAAGTGTCCTCGGGCCAGCCCGAAATTCCGTTAAGCATAAGCCCCGCATTAGCGTAAGCAACCCCACCGCCCGAAGTCGTTGCCCAGCCGTCAAACCCTCTTACGGGGCTTGTGGTTGGGTTATAAAGCGGAAGGTTGGCGGAAGTATCTCTTTGAAACCTTGTGGTTGCGTGGGTGGTTTGAACAGTAACCCCCGAAGGCGCGTTTCGGTGAAAGCCCACAGTGTAAGTAACAGGTAAATAAACAGCCGTGTAATAATGACCGTTAACAGAGGTGTTGTTCACATTATGGTTGGGGCTACCGTAATTAGTTCGTGCAAACCGCCCCACCCTTGCCACAGTGGCAGAACCTGTGTTTAAAACGCTAAGCCAAGCGGAATTAGACGCACCTATCCTGTTTGTAAGCCACGATCGGTAATTTTCAACACTGCCGTCTGTAAAATTTGCGTACGGCACATCTGTGGAAACAAGAAGCCTGTTGCTTCTAAACCACCCCACAAACACATATCCCGTGTGGTGGCTTGCGGTTAGTTCCACATAGCCCCAACCGCTTGTGCTACCCACAGTAAGCGCGCTACTACCGAGGTGCGTGAGGTTCGTTTGCCCGGGGTTCGCGCCGTTTGTGTTTATTGCCCTTGCTTGGGCGGTTGTGTTGTTAAAGTTGCCCGCTTCTTGCGTGTTAAGCGTACCCACATGCATTTTTGATGCCGTGATTGAATGAGTACCAGCGTCTGTAACCCTTAAAGCGTAATCAAGGTGGCGAATAAAAAAGTTAATGCCGTCCCAGTACATTGTTCCCGATGTTCTGTGAATTGTAAATACTGCAAAAAGATCTGCGTCTGTACTATTACCAACAGATCCGAGTGTACACCACGGTCCTGTGGTACTTGTGTCGTTCCAACCAAAGACATTATCCGTTCTAATCCAGCTACTAACATGGCTTGTATTGTCCACAAGGGTAGACGATGTTGTGGGGCGGTTTATTGTGATACCGCTATTGTCTGTAAGTTGACTCATGGTAAGCCCTGCCCGCCCCGGCATTACCGCCGCCCAATCGCCGTTTCTTATTGTGCGGTATTCAAATCCGAATCGCACCTCAAGCCTGCCTGCGCGCCTTAAATCCACAAGTTCGTTGCTTAGCGTAAACCTCACATAAACCGCAAGCATATTTAAACTATGCGAATCAAGTGCAGTGCCAAAACCCACATAGTTACCGCTGTCTAAAATAACAAAGCCGTTATCTTGGTTACCGCCAATGCCTATCCAGCTGTACGGTGCCGCGGTTTGACCGTTAAGCCCTGACGCGCCCCAATATGCAGGATCGCCATGCCCCTGATTTCTTCTAAAATCAAGCCTTCTGTTTGCGGAATCAAGATGCCCTGTGCCAAGGTTTGCTGACGCGCTACCTGCCTGCATTTGAACATTACGCGGAATTGTCGGAAGGTTTGTCATTGCGTCCGCACTTTCAATTTCTTCTGAAATGTTTAGGCTTTCGGGCAATAGATTTGCATTCGTTAAGCTAAAAACTAAAAAACTCACCGCAAACACTAAAAACAACAAAAATAACCACGCAGGCTTGCGTACCCGCGCGGAAGAACTTTTGAATGAACTTTTTATCTGTTTGCCGTTTTGCACTTAGTAACCCTCAGGTTTAATTAAGAATTCAGAATTCAGAATTCAGAATGGTGGAAGGATTTTGAGAACTTTGGCTTCTCTTTAATATCGCCACCAAGAGTTTTATTATTTCGCTAATATCGCTACTTATGCTTTCGTGTTGCTTTTCGTCTAAGTAATCCGTTCTTCGCAGTAAAGTAATCCAATAATCACTTTCGCCTGCCTCTTTGAGCGCAATTGTAAGCTTATTCATAAAGTCCTTCTTGCTTGCGCCCCTCAGTGCTTCGGATATGTTTGCGCCTATACTTGTGCCAGAGCGCATTAACTGCTTAGACATTATGTGTTCGTTCTTCTCTTCCCGCAAGAACTTGTAAAGATTCACAATTCTTACCGCAAAGTTAAGAGCTTTTTCTTTTACCGCATTTTCTTTCATTCGTTTCTTAATTTTATCGTGCTATCTCTTTATTCGCTTCCGTTAATTCTGCATTCTGAATTCTTAATTCTGAATTGCAAGGTACTTGCCTCAATAATGATATTTAGAATCCATAATTCTGCATTCTGAATTCTTAATTCTGAATTGCAAGGCACTTGCCTCAATAATGATATTTAGAATCCATAATTCTGCATTCTGCATTCTGAATTCTTAATTACGGTTGTAGCGCAAGCTCAACCGCCCGCCTATATATTATATTAAAGACGCACGCGCGAATTCAATACCCTGCGGTTTAAGAATAGTAAAACATTAAAAAGCTGTTGCCATAGCTACCAAAATAAAGGTATTTTGGGTAGAAGTGCCAAACTTTTGCCAAAAAAGTGCCAATGCCAAAACAAAATTTACCTCACTTACTGCACATTTTGGCATAAATTTGTGCAGTAAATAAGAAAAATCAAGCCAAATTACGAGGGCATAGGGCATAGGTTATAGGGCATAGGGGTGGATTCTAAATCTCATTATTAGTTAATTAATCCATAATTCTGCATTCTGGATTCTTAATTAACCTATGAGCAATTACGGCTTAATGCAAAAAACTGCGTAAAGGGGTACCGATTTTATTCCGTTTTCAAACCCGAAGTTTTTAGAAGAAACCCTTATAGAATATGCAGGCTTATACTTATTTACGAAAACATTGAGGCTTTTTGCTTGAACATTGTCCTTTGATTTAACTTCAACGGGAACGAAATCGTCCCCGATTTGTATCACAAAATCAAGGCTCGCTTGGTTCCCGCTTTCCCAATAATAAACTTTATGCCCATTAGCGATAAGCTCTTGTGCCACATAATTTTCAGCCATTGCGCCTTTTGCCTCGCCACCTAAGCGCAAATCCGATAAAATTAAACTTTCGGGAACATTGCCCTTTGCGTTTAACAAGCCCACATCGGACATATAAATCTTGTAAGACAAACCGTCTGCATAAAAAGCAAGCGGTATTTTGCCCTCTCTAACTTTGTTACACTGAATAACTATACCTGCCGATTTTAGCCATGCAAGCCCCAGTTCGTAAGAGACGGCTCTTGCCGTACTTCCTATCAAGCTATATTGGAATTTTCTATTATCCTTCGCAAGCTGATAGGGTATGCTGTCATATATTGAAGCGATTTTGATTTGTTCTGATGCAGTTGTGTATTTTGCCATATCGGCGGAATAAAAGCTAAGAACTTCGTTTTGCGCAAACCTTACAAAATCGCCGTCCTTATGGATATGCGCGTAAACGGCTTTTGGCATACCGCCTGTAAATAAATATGCCCTGTAAAGTTCTAACGCTTTTTCGTGAAGAGGCATTGGCAAGGGGGAATCGCTTAAATAGCATTCCTTAATGCTCTCAAGGATATGAGGATTTTTGGCAAATAAAAATTCCTCAAATGTCATGGGGTACATGGTTAATTGCTCAACCTTGCCAACAGGGAAAGATGTGCCGTTATCCTCAGCCTTTTTGCGGTTTACAGCAACACCAAGCAAACTGCCTGCGGCAATAATGTTATAATTCGGGGCTTGTTCACAAAAGTATTTAAGCGAAGTAAGTGCTTTGGGGCAGGTTTGCACCTCGTCAAAGAAAATGAGGGTGGTTTTTTCGTTTATGCTTTGCCCTTGAATATTCGTTAACTCGCGAACTATGCGCACAGGGTCAAGGTCTTTTTCAAAAATCTCGTGCAAGGGCTTGTTATGTTCAAAGTTAAACACAACAACATTGGAATAATGAGCTTTACCGAATTCAAAGATAGTGGTGGACTTGCCAACCTGCCTTGCGCCAAAAACAAGCAGGGGCATTTTATCTTCACGGTTCTTCCATGCCAATAAATTATCTTCTAAAAATCTTTTCATGGCTCAAGTATAGCATGGCGAAACACCAAAAACAAGCGTCAGAGCAATAAATTTAACGAAAGTCATACGACTTTTGTAATTTTAGAGCGTTTAATGCTAAAAAATTCCTCAATTCTGCATTCTGCATTCTGAATTAAATATAATACTCTATTATATGCCTGCCAAACATTTCTCCCTCATAAGCAAAAGGCGCGGTGGCTGTAAACGATACACCACCCTCGCAATCAATGATTTGCGTGCCAAGCATTTCGGCTTTCCATGTTTCAAGTTGCCCCACTACTCCTCCTGCACTCGCAAGTGTGGTGGATACGGCTATTGCCGTGCCGAATGAATCACTTTTGATAATTTTGCCTTGAAGCACTCCTATTATTCCGCCTGCGTACGCGTACGCGCCCGCAAGAGTTTCTATATTGCCCAAAATATCACAGCTTGCATTAGCTTCTGCTTTGCCGAAAGCGCGTGAATTTTCCACGGTGCTGTTCGCCCAGCTTCCTGCAATCAATCCGCCTGCGAACGCAAAATTTTGGGTTATTCCGCTTAAAGATTCGGTTGTCGCGGTTGCGTTGCCCTCAGCTTGGCAGGTTTCCACCCTGCCGTGGTTTCTTGCAATAAAACCGCCTGCATAAGCGTGCGAAAATGCTTTGCTTTGCGCATTGCCCGTTGCCCTGCTACTTTCAATTTTGCCATAGCTTCCGCCCCCGAAGCTTCCTGAGGCTGATTCCATATCCGAAATAGCCTCTGCGTTTATATGAGAGGTAGAATTTTTAATAATTCCGTGCTTCCAATTAACCCCCACAATTCCGCCTGCAAGCGCAAAAGAATGTTCGCCCACATTTTTAACAGATACTTTTACGCTTCCTTTTACGGTGCATTTGTCAATTGTGCCGTAATTTTGCCCCGTAAGCCCACCTGCCCAAACCATAACCATGTTTTCATTTTGGTGAAATTCCTGCCTTGCGCCACCCTTTCCGTGATCTACGCCAATATTCACATTTACACCCTCAAGGGTTAAATCTTTAATAGTGCCTGCGTTTCTGCCAAAAAAGCCTGCATAAGTGTAGCGGTGCGTAATCTTAAAATCGGTAATTTTCTTGCCGTTGCCGTCAAATTCCCCTGCAAAATAGTTTGGAAGTTCAAGTTCAGTTTCGGGTTCAAAGGCTTCTATCATTTGCTTAATAGTTCCTGTGTAAACCCCTATCGGAATCCATTCTTTGCCGTTAAGGCTAATATCGTTTGCAAGCGTAAATGTTTTATTTGAAAACCTTTCGCCCTCGTTTACCCTGTTCCTCAGCCACGCAAGTTGCCCTATTGTGCTAATCTCGCCGTCCTCTAAAACTTCTTCTTCCGCAATATCGCAAATATACGGTTTATCATAAATTCCGTTGCCATGGCTACCGTTTCCATTACTATTTGAATCATTGCAAGCAACCAAAACCCCCAAGAGGGCAATCACTAATATGAAAATTACAACATTTTTAAGCCTGTTTTTCATATGAATCAATATTCAATAATTCGCACAAAAGCTATCCACGGATCTTGATAAGTATCTCCCTCAAGCGCATTTGCCTCGGCGCTACCATGCGCATAGCTATCGCGCACAATAGAAAATGCACCTTCTAAAAAGCCCACAAAGCCCCCTGCATAAGCCCTCATGCTACCATGCGCCGTAGCATTCCCAAAGGCATTGCAATTCTCTATAAGCGCGGATTTTTCTTCGCTCCAACTGTTAAATGTTCCTGAAAAACCGCCTGCAACTGCGTTAATACCTGCCTCGGAAAGCACATTGCCTTCGGCGCGACTGTTATAGATTTTGCCTGCGCATTCGCCTGTTAGCCCCCCTGCAAAAGCATTAACTCCGCCACTCGCGGTAACCTCGCCCAAAGCATAGCAATTATCTATTATTCCGCTACTCCAATTCCCTGCCATAAGCCCGCCCGCGAAGCTACTTGAATTAAACCTAAGTTGCTTTTGTATCAAGGCTTTTACATTGCCTGTGGCGTGGGAATCCTTTACCGTGCCGTGGTTTCTTGAAACCAATCCGCCCGCGTAAGCGTCTGAATGCGTTAGCGCGGTGATATCCCCATTCGCGTAGCAGTTTAAGATGTTTCCGTAATTCCCCCCTGCTATCCCTGCCGAAACCGATTCCACATCGGCAAATGATTGAACGCTTCCAAGGGAATGGCTGTTCTTTATCGTGCCTGTTACCCAATTCGCCGCCACAATTCCGCCTGCCACAGCAAAAGAATGCCTGCCCACATTTTTAACCGAAATCTTAATATCGCCGTTTGAAGAACAATTATCAATTATGCCGTAATTGCGCCCTGCAATTCCGCCTGCAAACACCATAATCATATTTCTGCCCTGCTCCCATTCGTCACTGATACCTTCAATTCCGTGATTGGCGTCAACATTTATGAAGAAGTCTGAAATGGCAAGGTTTTCAATTGTGCCTGCGTTTCTGCCAAAAAAGCCCACATACTCATATTCTTTTGTGATTTTAAAATTAGTAATTTTCTTGCCGTTGCCGTTAAAGTTTCCTGCAAAATAATTTCCGTAGTCAAGTTCCGCGTCCACATAAAGCGCGTCAATATACTGCGTGGCAGTGCCTGAACCCATGGGAATCCACTCTATGCCAAGCAAATCAATATCATTTACAAGCGTGAAATCTCTGCCAAAAAACCTTTCGCCACCGTTTACCCTGTTGCTTAACCACACCAAATGCCCTGCGGTGCTAATCTCGCCACTTTCGGGAATTTCTTCCGCAACAATTTGGGGTGAAACTTCGCCACCGTTACCGCACGCAAATAGCGCGCAAACAAGCGCGGAAAAAACTACGAATAATAATGCGGTTTTTAATATGTTTTTTACCATTTTACGGTTAGTGAATTCGGTAATGAGATTTAGATTCCACCTTTGTGCGCTGTGCGCTGTGCGTTGTGCGCTAATAGATAAGTTTCTTAATCCACGCACTGATTGCTTTTTCGTTATAATTAAGCGGAATGGTAAGCGCGGTTTTATATGCCTTGTTTGATTTTAAAAGCACATTATTAAGTTCCACCAAAAGCGCGATTCTCGTGATACCTTTGGTTAGCTTTTCAAGCATTTCTTTGGGGGTGAATTTGGCAGGGTTGCCCATGGCAATGTTAAGCATATCTTTATTTTCAAGGATTCCCGATTCAAAAAGATACTTCACATCGCCTGCTTTGGCTGATAGAAGCCAATTTTTCATTACATTTATGGCAAAATGCTTTGCGCCGAATGTTTTATAACATTTAACCTGATAATTCCAAAGGTTTTCAATGCTTGCGCATTGATTTTTAATAAGGACGCCTGCAAGGTGCATAGCCGCGCGGTAAGCAGACGCCATGCCACTGCCAAGCAGGGGAATTGTGAAAAAGCCTGCATCGCCGATAAGCGCGAAGCCGTTTGCCACAAGCCGTTCCGCTGGGGGGCGCACAGGAACGCTGTAAATCCCCCCGCCCTTAACCAATTCACCGCCCAAAATGGGGTTATCCTTCTTCAATGCCTCAAGGCGGACTTCTAAATCCTCTTTTGTTAGCTTATCTATTGTGCCAACAAGGACATTTGCTTCGCCGTCATCTTCCGCTATGCACCATGAAATGCCCTTTGTGTTCATGTGCCTTAAATATACCTTATTTGTACGGCTTGGATCGGGGGAAGAACCTTCCTTAAATTTATAGTACGCGCGGAAACCCTTAAAGCACTCACCAGCCTTAGGTTGTGCAGGGAAACCCAAATCCTTTGAAAGCTGTTCTCTTATCTTGCTGTGTGCGCCACCGCTATCCACAACCAAGTCCGCTTTAATCTCTTTGCCGTTTACAATTATGCCTTCCACGGTTTTGCCGTTTAGGATTGCGCCTTCCACAGGGGTGTTCCATTCTATTTTTGCACCGTATTTGGTTGCCTCGGCTACCAAAACTTCCTTTAAAGCACGGCGGTGCATAGAATAATCAATAAGTGCGCCGTTAGTTTCGCCTTTAAGCCAAAGACGCGAATCACAGGCGTTAAAATCCCAATCTTTTTTACGGAAATACCACTTTTTATCGGGCAAAGGAATGTTTAGTTCGTTATAAACCTCGTGCCTTGCATCGTCCGTCCAATCATAGCTTAGGTTACTTAGGTTATCTTTTTCGTAAATTGTTACCTCAAAGCCACCCACCTTGCACAAACGCGAAGCCAAAACCAATCCGCCCTCGCCTGCACCTATAATTGCTATCTTCATATCTGCCATATTGCCTCCTAAAAATCTTTAAATTATATTTTGCCTTTATATTTTAGCATATTTTATTGAAAGTGTGTATAGATTATGCTAAAATCTATATAAACACAATAAACACATTACGGCATTCTTTAGCCGTTATTTTGAAGGAGATAATCAATGAACCGTGCGGAACTACTATTCACCATAATTGACTTTACTTGCAACCCCTTAATGAATTACAAGAGGGATAGGAAACTCGGAAAGCAAAAAAACCTTTCTTACGGGGAACACAAGCACCAAAAAATGGACTTGTGCTGGAAAAAGGGTGAAGAAAAGTTACCGCTTCTCGTGAATATCCACGGCGGTGCGTTCGTTAAAGGTGATAAAAAATACCGCCGTTCAATCTGTGAGGATTTCGCTGGGCGCGGTTGGTTCGTGGCAAACCTTAATTACCGCCTTGCACCAAAAAACCCCCTGCCTGCCGCATTGCAAGATGTTTTTGAGTGCTTAAAGGTGCTTTCCGCCCCTGAATTCGTGGAAAAGCATAATCTTGATTTAAACCGCGTGGTTTTAACAGGTGATAGCAGTGGCGCATACACCGCGACAATGGTTGCCTGCGCGCTAACTAACGAAAAGGTGAGAATCGGTTGGGAACTTCCAAAAGTGGACATTAAGCCCACCGCGCTTATCTCATTCTGCGCGCCCTTTGATTTCCAAAAGGCTATTGAAGGCAAGCTACCTTTCGGGCTAACAAGAAGTATCGGTTCAAGCGTAACAGGCATTAAATTAAGCAAGGATTGCCGTGAAGTTTCAACCTTTAAATATTTTGAATACATTTGCCCCTGCAATTTCGTTACCAAAGAATGGCCCCCCACCTTTATTGTTTACTCAGAAAAAGATCCTCTTTGCGCAGGGCAAAGCGAACTTCTTATTGAAAAACTTCAGCAAGAAGGAATTTATGTGGAAGAATCCCACAGCGTGAAAACGGCGGATACCCACTGTTACCACCTTTTCCCCTTCTTGAAAGCAAGCAGAAAAACCATGAAATGCGTTCACGCGTTCCTTGAAGCGGTGAGATTGGGCGAAAATCTTAGTGCGGAAAAGCCTGCCGAAGCTGGGGCGGAAAATAAGAAAAGCGCGCAAAAGAAAAGCGCAAAAATTGAAGAGAAAGAAGAAGTAGCGGAAATTGTCGCAGTTAATGAAGTTGCGGACGAAATTGCAAGTGCGGACATTAAAGAAGAATTAACCGAAGAACAAGAAAGCGCGGTAGCGGAAATATCACAAGAATAAAGGAATTATTATATGGAAAACCTAAAATATTTGTGTTCAAGAATTAAGGATTTGCGCGAATTTTCGGGCTATACCGCCAAAGAGTTTGCATTAAAATTAAACCTTACAGAAGCGGAATATTTAGAGTACGAGGGCGGAAAGAAGGATTTTTCTATCGGGCTTTTTTATTCAATCGCACACGCGTTAATGCTTGAACCGGGGGTTTTGCTTTCGGGCAAAGAGGCAAATATAACCACCGCCACCGTGGTTTATAACGGCAAAGGCAAGGAAGTGGAACGCGCGGAAGGGTATTCCTTCGTTTCGCTTAACAGCGACTTTGCGGATAGCCGTTTTCAGCCCATGCTTGTAACTATTAAAGCAGGCGGTACGCCCGAACTCGTGAAGCACGCAGGGCATGAATTTAACTATGTGGTAAAAGGTTCTTTAAGAATCGTTATCGGTGAGAAAAAAGAATTTTACCTAAAGGAAGGGGATAGCATTTATTTTGACGCTTCCCAACCCCACGCACAAATCGCAATGAGTGATGAGGCGAAATTCCTCACTATAATTGAAGCTAAACTGTAATTACAGGCTGTTGAAAAGCACTGTGATTGGCGCAAAAACGGAACTTTGCGCTTAGTCATGTACGCCCAGTACACTCCTGCGCCCAAAAACCGCGTTTTTACACCACTGACAGGCTTTTGAACAGCCTGTTTTTTATTTGTGGCGTAATTATAAATTTAGTGAATTTAATTAGTTGTTTTTCTATAAAACCGTTATTTCTCAAAAAAACTTTTAATGTTGCCCCAAATATCAACACCGAATGCAAACACGGCGACTAACACATAAATTGTGATAACGGCAATTACCGCAAGGCTTACAGCTAATGAAGCCTTGGCGAAATTCTTTTTGCTTCTAAGTTTTTCGGCAGGGTTTGTAGCCCAATAGGTAAAGCAAAATAGGTTTATAATCGGCAAAAGTGATAGGATTATAATTATAATCCACTCTGAAAGCGGAACGGGAACTTCCGTGTGCAGAGGTCTTTTTGAATCCACATTATCATTAAAATTGTACTCAGCAAATTCACTGCGCTTTGCAGTGGACAAATTGTCTTGATAATACTTGCTGTACTCCGTGTAATTCCGCGGGTGTTTTTTGCGGTGATACATGGGGCGTTTTTTTAGTGCCATAATTGTTAATGATTAACATAAAACTAAAAACTAATTAGTTTTTGGTTTTTTTACTTCAGTAAAAACACCATTGCTTCATAAGGTCTTAGCATTGTTGTTTCGGGCTGTTTGCGATCATATCCGTAATTGTGAAGTTTGAGTTCCACGCTGTTAAAGGGAATTGCGTTAGGCATTTTGAATTTAACTTCCTTGTTTTTAAAGTTGCAAATTACCAAAATGCGTTCACCGCGGTAAGCCCTTTCATAGCAATATATGTCCTTAGATTTCATTAAATAATCTTGATACGCGCCCAGCTTAACAATATCGTTATCTTTGCGGTACGCGATTACTTGGCGGTAAAAATTAAGAATTGAATCCGCGCCTTCAGCGTTTTGTTCTTTTACATTTATGCCGAATTGGTAATTTGGGTTAACCGCTATCCAAGGTTCGGCGGTAGAAAAGCCTGCGTTTTTCGCATTTGCCCACTGCATAGGCGTGCGTGCGTGATCTCTTGCGCGTTTCTTTAAAACTTTAAGGATAAGCGGACGCATAATCGGTTCAAACTTTCCAAGCGCACCGCGCACATAGCTAACCATAACATCGCGCATTTCGTCAAGAGATTTGAACGGATAGTTAGACATTCCGATTTCCTGCCCCTGATAAACATAAGGCGTGCCTTGCAAAAATTGATAAGACACCGCAAGCATTTTTGCCGACTGCGCGCGCAGTTCGCCGAAATCACCTGTAAAGCGCGGTAACGAACGCGGTTGATCATGATTTTCATAATATAGGCTGTTCCAACCGCGCCCCCTCAAACCATTTTGCCATTTGGCTTGGATTCTTTTTAGCTTTCTTAAATCAAATTTGCGGGGAAGTAATCTAAAATAGGTATCCGCTTCCACATGTTCAAACATAAACACTGTGTCAAGTTCGTCTCTATCCTCAGCGGTATAAAGAAGCCCTTGTTCAATGGTTACGCCCGCAGCCTCGCCCACTGTCATGCAATCATATTTAGATAGCACATTTTGGTTTAATTCATGAAGATATTGGTGAATATTAGGCCCGTGAGTGAAGTTCTCGTCCCCCACCGCGCCCAAAGCGAACTTGCCACTCGGCAATCCTTCTACTTTGCTGATATAGGTTATAACATCGCAACGGAAGCCGTCTACCCCTAAATCAAGCCAATATTTCACAAGATCACCCACTTCTTTCCTAACTTTTGGGTTATCCCAATTTAAATCAGGTTGCTTTTTGGTGAAAAGGTGAAGATACCATTCCTCACTTGCCTCGTCATATTCCCAAGCAGTGCCACCGAAGCGCGAAGTCCAATTATTTGGGGGCTTTTTGCCGTTCTTGCCTCTGCCCTTGCGCCAAATGTAATAATCGCGGAAAGGGTTATCCTTGCCCTTTTTGGCTTCCTTAAACCATTCGTGTTCGTCAGAAGTGTGGTTCACCACTAAATCCATAATCAGCTTAATGCCCCTTGCGTGCATTCCCTTAACCATTTCTTTCCAATCGTCAAGAGTGCCGAATTCGTCCATAATATCTCGGTAATCCGAAATATCGTAGCCGTTGTCATCATTCGGGGATTTATAGCAAGGCGAAAGCCAAACCGCGTTTACGCCAAGGCTTGCAATGTAATCAAGTTTTGAAATTATGCCCTTAATATCACCTATTCCGTCACCGTTGCCATCGCAAAAGCTTCTTGGGTAGATTTGATAAATAACGGCATCTTTGTACCATCTTGTTCTAATGCTCATACTAAAAAACTGCGGGTGCGAACCGCATAACCGCGAGAACGGCAGTTGCCGTTTACTTTTGCCTAAATGTCAAGCCCGTTAAGAACTTTCTTGAGTTCGGCAACTTCTTCGTTAGTTAAAGTAACGCCTTTGCCCATTCTGTCATGCTCAGGACTCCATTCTCTAAGATCCATTCTTGCCTCTCTTCCGCTCCAGCTAACCAAGTTAAGTTCCTTGTTCCACCCTCTGTTTGATGTGCTTAAAATGCCGAGATTTTTAACTATCTCAAATTTTAAATCTGTTGTCATGTAATTTTATCCTCCTAAAAAAGCTTTCGCTATTATATACTATATACAAGCGCGCGCGCAAAGTCAATACCATTTTTGAAGTTTTAAAGTAAAACGCAGATAAAAAGTAAAGATTTAATTAGGAATGAAGAAATATTCAATTAAAAAACCCCAAAATCAAAACTATTTCGGGGTTTTTAGTGGCACAAGCCATATTGTATGCGAACCAAAAATTAGTATCGGTAAGGGGTATTTTATCTAATCTGCCTAATTATCCTAATTTATTATTTGGAATTATAAAAATTCCAAAAACTTGATTCCAATAGTTTATCATCAGTTTGAATTCTAATAACGGATTGGGTCTTTTTTTCATAAAGTTTATAGTACCCTTGTTTATTCTCGTCTTGTTTTAATTCAAACAACATATCGTTATAGAAAATCCTTCTTATTATTTCTTGAACTTCTTTTTCGGTATTACAAATTATTGCACCGCACACCACGCCTGTCTCAAAACATATTAAACGAGTTAGAGGATGTATATTTTTAAATAAATTATTCTTATCTGCCTTTTCACAGTAGAAAATAACAGGCTTTCCTAGGCTTAAAGCCATTGCTGCCTCTGCATCTTTTCCATAACTTTCTTTTTCGCCAGCCGAATAAATCAATACCTTGGCAGATTTAACCATTAGGCATTCGATTATCCCCTTATCTTCATGACCGTCTGCTGCGCTCATGGTGGGGTCAAAGTATCTTAAATCCAAAGTTTTTAGTTCTTCCGCATGAAAAAGTCTTTCAATAAATCCCGAAACTGCTAAAAAGTCTTTTTTATTTCTCATCGATGTTGCGACATATACATCTAAATCATTTACCAACGAAAGATACAAATTTGTATTTTTTCTTGCTGCTTTTCTTGCTTCGATATAGTCAAGGGCTATCGGTTTTATAAGAGCCCTTATCTCTTCTTCATTTTGAACCTCTTTGTCTTTTATGTCTTCTGCAGTAATTTCAAATTGAAGTTGTCGGTCTTGGTCTGGCGCATATTCTTCGTTCAGAAGATTTTTAATCCTTATTCGCTTAATGCCTCTACTTTTTGCTTTTTTGTAACTCTCTATTAGATGTTTTTCTAAACCGCTCTCTATATCAATATTATCCCCAAAGTTTTTACAAACATTTTCAGAGATTAAATATTTTTTTTCGGGGTCAATATGGTCGAACTTTAAAGCCGCCCCTCTTTGCATTATATTTACAAAATCGATTCTCTTGCGTTTGAAAAACTCAACTAGTTCTTGTTTATTCAATTTTCTCAACTTATTATAACCTACAGTAATATTTCCGAAATTATACAGACAGTCAACGAATATTCGATAAAAGCCAAAAAATAATTGACTTGTAGTCGATATGTTGTCAAATTTTTGAGCCGAGTCAAATTGCTTAGGATAATAACCTAGAGTTTTTATTCGATAATTATGCTCGGGCGGAACCTCACACCAATAGTACTCGAAAAAGCCTTGAGATACTGCGCCTGCTTTTGAAAACACTAGCATTTGATTTAATTGAACCAAAGCCAAATGATTTTTTTCAATATCTAAAATTCTATTAATTACAAAATCGTCAGTTTGATTAGTGATAAAGCTTTCTACACCTTCCCTATGCGTGTTAAAGAGAGGTAAAAATTCTTTCAGCAAATCTTCTTTTGTCATTTATGTAGCCCCTTTTTATACTTAGCGTATAATATTAGTATAACATAAAATTGTCAACACAATATAGAAAACTATATGGTTATCAAAATCTGCCAAAGTTTTGGTAATAATCAGGTTAAATTAACTGCTTGCTAATGAAACATTATTTAAGGTTATATTTGCACCTAAAAAAATTCCCTATTATATACTATACACAAGCGCGCGCGCAAAGTCAATACCATTTTTGAAATTTCGCCCCAAAAAACAGCATAAATTTTGCAAATTTATAAAACTTGTTAAATTTTGCACGGCAAAACATACTAAAACGGTTTGACATTGCCCTATAATTACCTTAATATATTACCCATGGGAGAATTCCCGAGTGGCCAAAGGGAGCAGACTGTAAATCTGTTGTCAGTGACTTCGGTGGTTCGAATCCACCTTCTCCCACCAGCAAAAGCCCAAAATCCTCAAGGATTTTGGGCTTTTGCAATGAAGTGGCTTCGCCATGAAGATATGAAGACGCTTCGCTTATGAAGAACGAACAAGTTCGCATGGCGGTAAATTTATAGCCACGCCCGAGCCGTCAAACGCTTGCGTTTGCAAGGACGAGGGAACGAAGTGTACGCAGTCCGCCAAAGAGGCGAGGTCACTTCATGTTGCGAAGCAACACTTCATAAATGAGCGTAGCGAATGGCTTCATAAGTAAACTTGTTTGCGACTTCATGAACAAATAAGGCAGATTGATGTTCTATCCGAAAATGCAGGTGTAAACCTTTCTATCGGATTGCAATCCGCTTACTTAACCAAAATTAATAACTTTGGCTTTGTGGCGGAATACGCCCAAAAAACAGCCGATTTTACCTCTCAACTTATAGTAGACTTTATCGGCACAAAAAGAGTTTTTTAAATTAGCAAACTAACCCGAAACGCTTTTTATCTAAACACAACCACAAACCCCGAAGCCTTAAAACTTCGGGGTTTCTCATTAACTTCTTATATACGGTATTTACATAATGATACCGTTCGTGATATCATGTGTGCATGGCACTATCTAACAATATACCCGAAGTAAGCCCTATCGTGAACGAAACAAAATCGTTTAGTTCAAGCGGTGTAAATATTTCTTACACCAAAATATCGGCAAAAGATACCAATCATAAGCCGATAATTTTTGTCCACGGCAATTCGGAAAACGGCAAGATTTTTGCTAAAGTTGCGAATTGGCTTTCCAAAGATTATGCGGTTTATTGCCCCGATAGCAGAAGCCACGGTTTATCCGAAAAGGTTAAGCGGTTAACCTATGAGGATATGGCGGAAGATATTGTGAATTTGATAAAGCACGAGAATTTGGAAAAGCCTTTGCTTTACGGCTTTTCGGACGGCGGAATTATCGGGCTTTTGATTGCTATGAAATACCCCGAAATTCTTGGCGAAATATTCGTTTCGGGCATAAACCTTTCACCCAAAGGGGTTAAACCCTTTTGGCGGGGGCTTTGCAAATTTGCGTATTTTTTAACGCGTGCGGATAAATTGAGGCTTATGTGCAAGCAACCGAACATTTTAGCAGAAAGCCTTAAAGCAATAAAAATTCCTGTAACTGTGTTTTACGCGGAAAAG
>WQYD01000029.1 GCA_009781445.1 Bacillota bacterium
CCACTGCTTAGCGTTTTACGAATCTCAAGTAATTCTTGGTAAATTAGATTAAGAATCTGTTCCACTGTCCTTTTCCTGCTGTTCTTTGTAAATTTGATAAACCTTTTTACGGCTTATGTAAGTGAACCGTGCTGTGCGTTCCGCGTGAAACAAGAAGCGCGTTGCTTAAAAGCCTTGTGGCAGAATTGCCTTAAACATTCAAATCATTCAGCATATCGTCAATGTTAGTGTAGCCCTGCTTATCCCCTGCGATAATATCCTGCGCAAGTTGCTTGCCCTCTTGCATTGCAAGTTCTGTTTCGTTGTTATATTTTCGTTTAAGGCGGGACAAAGCCTTAGCTATAAAACTCTCGTATTCCGCTTTGAACTCAGGATCTTTTAGCTGTTCATTTAAAAAACTGTTAAAATCGTTCATTTCTAAAATGTATCACATACGATATGGCGCGTCAACCTCTTTTTTATATAATCCTGTATAATGTATAGTTAATAAGTTAAAAAGCGTTGACAGGGGGTGCTGTTCGGTGAGTATAATAGAATCTTAATCAGGCATGGGTATAGCCCATGCACCGCCCGAACTACGAGAGTCGGGCTTTTTTATGCCGATTTTTTGGTGCTGAAAATTAATTGGTAAATATTTGTGATACAATTTGTATATTTTTGTTGATTTTATGTTATGTTTGTGATACAATTAGGGCATAACTAATGTAAGGGGTAATTTCGGCATGGCGAAAACGAGTGTTTTGCACGCGAGGCTTGATGAAAATTTAAAGCAGAATGTGGAACGCATTTTAAACGAAATCGGACTGACACCGTCTGATGCCGTTAACCTGTTCTACCGTCAAGTGGAACTGAACGGCGGATTGCCCTTTGAACTGAAGATACCGAATTATGGTGCGGAACGCAGGACGAATAATGACGGAATTTGAATTAATTACGAATCAGCGCACAACGCACAGCGCACAGCGCACAATGATTGATTCTAAATATCATTATTGAGAAGTACGAAGTACAAGGTACGAAGTACAAGGTACGAAGTACGAATTGTGGAATTTAAATTTCATTATTAATCAATCTATAATTCTGCATTCTGAATTCTTAATTCTGAATTAAAAAACCGCCATTGTGCGCTGTGCGTTGTGCGCTGTGCGCTGAAAAAAAAGAGGACTACTATGAGAATAAAACAAAACGCTTTTGACATTACAGACAATCATGTGGAAAATGTGATTGAACGCCCTATTGAACAGCTTGTGCCTGATTCAATGATGCCCTATTCGGAATATGTTATTTTGGATCGTGCGTTGCCGAGGGTTGAGGACGGGCTTAAACCTGTGCAACGGCGCATACTTTACACATTTCATTCGCTTGGGGTAAAGCCAGACGGCAGTTATATAAAATCTGCAAGGGTTGTGGGCGAGTGCATGGGAAAATATCACCCCCACGGCGATAAATCTATTTATGACGCAATGGTGAGAATGGCGCAGGATTTCAATATGCGCATGACACTTGTGGACGGACACGGCAACTTCGGAACTGCTGAGGGCGATCCCCCCGCCGCGATGCGTTACACAGAGGTTAAACTTGATAAACTTGCCACGGAACTGCTTAAAGATTTGGAAAAAGGCACAGTTAGCTGGCATAAGAATTTTGACGATTCATTGCAAGAACCCGATGTTTTACCCGGAAGGCTTCCTAACCTTTTGGTTAACGGCGCAACGGGCATTGCAATCGGGCTTGCCACGAATATCCCCACGCATAATTTAAGTGAGGTTATAGACGGAATTATTGCGGTGATTGAACACCCCTCAATTAAACTTAAAGATCTTGTGGAAATTATAAAAGGCCCTGATTTCCCAAGCGGTGGCTTTATGCTTGGCGGGCAGGGAATACTTGAAATGTACGAAAAGGGGCATGGGAAAGTGGTTCTTAGGGCAAGGGCGGATATTGAAAATGCTGAGGGAAACAAGCAAAATATCGTGGTTACCGAACTTCCGTATAATGTGAATAAAGATTCCGTGCAGAAGAAGATTTTTGAATTAAAGGAAGATAAGAAAGACGGATTTGAAAATATTCTTGATGTGGCAGACGAATCCGATAGAAACGGTATGCGCATTGTTATCAAACTAAAACGGGGCGAAAATGCGGATTTAATGCTTAATAAACTTTATATAAAAACTGGGCTTCAATCAAACTTCAATGTGAACATGGTGGCAATTGCAGGCGGTAAGCCCAAGCAAATGGGGCTTATTGAAATAATTAAGCATTATATTGAATTCCAAAAAAGCGTGATATTAAAGCGTTCGCAACACGAGGCGCATATCGCAAAAAAGCGCGAACATATTCTTGAGGGATTATTGATTGCAATTCCTAATATTGACGAGGTTATTGCGATAATCCGCCGTTCCGCGTCAAGAAACGAAGCCAAGACGGAATTAAGACACCGCTTTGAAATTTCGGGTGAACAAGCGGAAGCAATTCTTAACTTGCAACTTGGAAATATCAACAAACTTGATGTGGTTAAATTTGAAAAAGAACTTAAGGAACTAAAAGTTACCATTGAACGATTAACTAAAATTATTGGTTCGGTGAGGGAACAGCTAAGGGTGATTAAGAACGAATTAACCGAACTTAAAGATTCCTATAAATCAAAACGGCTTACCGTGATTTTGGATAATTTTAAGGATCTTGAAGTTCAAGCATTTGATCCCACAAAGCGCGCGCAAAAACGCGGAATCGTGGCGATAGACATTGAGGGCGGAATTAAAATGCTTTCCGCACGCAATTACACCTCAAGCCACAGAGAGGCAAGCGAAAGCGGAATTGAGGGGCTTTCTGTTTCGCTTGCGAAAGCTGAACCGAACGACACCACTCTTGTGTTCGGAAGCAAAGGCAACTGCTACAGGGTTACCGCGGATAATTTGCAAGAAAGGAAATGGACGGAAAAAGGCTTAAGCCTAAGAACGCTGTTTGACGGCGGGGCGGATAAGGAAAAAGCGGTTAAGGCAATTACGCTTACAGCAGAACAAATTGAAAAAGGCAAGATTTATTTATACACCAAAAACGGCTATGTAAAAACCACCGCGATAAGCCAGTACATTGTGAATAAAGATGTTTACCAAGTTATGGTGCTGAGGGACGGCGATGAAGTTATAGGCGCAGAGATTGTGGATAAGCACGCAAATGTGATGTTCGTTACCTCAGACGGGCTTTGCATTCACACCATTGCAGAGGGCTACAGCGTGCAAGGCAGGATTGCAGGCGGTGTGGCAGGCGCAAACCTAAACGCAAAAGAACAAGTGGTTTGGGCGGGACAAACAACCGTTGAGGGTGTGAAAGAGGACGGCAAACTTGTGTATCACCCTGTGGGCGAAATTGTGGTTTTATCCTCAAAAGGAATGGCGAAACGCGTTATCGCAAGAGAGTTTAACGCATTCAAACGCGACAGCAAAGGCATAAGAATTATTGACTTGCAAACAGACGACAATAAGGTTATCTTCGCCTGCAAGGTGCTTGAACCTTATGAAATTGCGATTGTGGATAAAGATAACGAACTTACCTCTTTGGATACCGAAAGCATAATGTTGGATACCCGAACTTCAAAAGGACGCGCAGTTATCGCAGGCAAAAAGATTAAGAAAGCGGTTAAGCATGTGAGTGAGGTTGAGTAGGATTCAGCGCACAATGCACAGCGCACAATGGTGGATTCTAAATCTCATTAAGGATAATGACGACTTACGATTTACGACTTACGAATGTCGGATATTAAAATCAATTGTTAAAATATGAAAAGCGATTTTATTAACATTAAGAAACCGAAACTTTGCCGTAATAATTGCGTGTTTTGTTTTGTGAATCAAATGCCCAAAGGGCTTAGGGAATCGCTTTATGTTAAGGACGATGATTACCGCCTATCTTACATTACAGGCACTTACATAACCGCCACCAATTTAACTGAAAAATGCTTTAGTGAAATTTTTAAATATAGGCTTTCACCGCTTTATTTGTCCGTTCATGCGGTGGATTGCGAAGTGAGGAAAAAGCTACTTGGGGCGAAAATTGACGACAAAAAGCAAACGGATATTAAGGGCATAATTGAAAGGCTTGTGGCAGGCGGAATTAAGATAAATGCGCAAATTGTGCTTATTCCCAAAATCAACGGCGGTGAAGTTTTGGTTGAAACGCTTAACTTTTTTGTAAGCCTAAGCGATTCGCTTTTATCTGCCGTAGTCGTCCCTGTGGGGCTAACGAAGCACCGATATGGGCTTTTTCCGCTTGAGATTCCCACCAAAGAGGAAGCCACCGCCACCGTTAAAACCGTGGAAGAATTTTATGAAAAGGGGCTAAATTGCTATTGTTCTGACGAAATGTATAGCTACGCTAATCTTCCTGTGAAACCCTATGAATATTACGGCGAATTTGATCAAATTGAAAACGGCGCAGGTTCAACCGCCCTATTTTTGCACGAACTTAAAGAGGCGGTTGAGGGGGCGGAAATTAAGCCGCAGCGCGCCCTCATTATCACTGGGGTGCTTGGATACCCTGTAATTGAAAGCGCGAAAGAAATTCTTGAAAGAAGTTTTGAGGGGCTGAAGATAGACATTTTTAAAATCCCCAATACCTTTTTTGGTGAAACGGTTACGGTTACGGGGCTTGTTACCGCGCATGATATACTAAAAGCCTTGCAAGGCAAGGACTTATCCGTATATAATAAGGTAATACTACCTTGCGTTATGCTTAAGAAATTTTCTGATGTTTTTCTTGACGGCGTAACGCTGAAACAGCTATCAAAAAAACTTAAATTTAAGCTATCCGTTTCCCCTACCACTGCTTTGGGGTTGATAGATACGCTTAATTTGTGATTGGTGGTTGGTGGTTGGTGGAAGGAAATAGGAAAAGGAAATAAGGAATGGACAAGCCTATAGTGGCTATCGTTGGTCGCCCGAATGTTGGAAAATCCACATTTTTTAACAAAATGGCAGGCAAACGGATAAGCATTGTGAATAATATGCCGGGGGTAACGCGGGATAGAATTTACGCCGATGTTGATTGGTGCGGTTATTCCTTTACTCTTATTGACACAGGCGGTATTGAACTCAATTCCGATGACGCTATGTGGACATATATCCGCCGTGCGGTTGATTTGGCGGTGGATACTGCAAATGTGATTCTTTTTGTGGTGGACGGCAAAACAGGAATTACCTCTGACGATTATAATGTTGCCTCGTATCTCAGGAAAGCAGGCAAGCCTGTGGTGCTTGCGGTTAACAAGGTGGATAGTTCAGACAATTCCCCTATTTATGATTTTTATGAATTAAACTTGGGTGAACCCTTTCCGATTTCCGCAGAACAAAGCCTTGGGCTTGGTGATTTGCTTGACGGAATTGTTAAGCATTTTGGCGATAAAAACCAAGAAGACGAGGAAGAAGATAACGCGATTTCTATCGCAGTTGTGGGCAAACCTAACGCGGGAAAATCTTCGCTTGTTAACAAACTTTTGGGTTATGAAAGGGTTATCGTTAGCCCTATCGCGGGGACAACGAGAGATGCCGTGGACACCCGTTTTAAAGTGGGCAATCAAGAATATGTGATTATTGACACGGCGGGCATTAGGAAAAAAGCGAAAGTATCCGAAGATGTGGAATATTATTCCGTTATCCGTGCAATATCTGCGATACGCAAGGCAGATGTGGTTCTTGCGATTATAGACGCGTCTGAATCAATCAGCGAGCAGGATTTAAAAATCCTCGGGCTTGCGCACGAGGCAGGCAGACCTTCCGTGGTGGTTATGAACAAATGGGATTTGATTGAAAAGGACACTAACACGGTTAACGAATTTAATAAAACCCTTAAAACCGAATTGAAATTTATGGATTATTTTAAATCCATATATATAAGCGCGCACACGGGGAAACGCGTGGACGCCGTGCTTTCGCAAGCGAATGAGGTTTATAAAAACGCTTCGCGCAGGATTTCCACAGGCACGCTTAACGATGTTATCGGCGATGCTATTGCCAAAAATGAACTTCCGCATAAGAACGGAAAACGGCTTAAGTTGTTTTACGCAACTCAGCCGTCTGCAAACCCCCCTACCTTTATACTGTTCGTAAATGACCCGCAAATAATGCACTTCTCTTACCGCAGATATCTTGAAAATGAATTAAGGAAAGCCTTTGATTTTTCAGGAACGCCGATAAGAATCGTGCTTAGAGCAAATGACGAGGAATAGCCAAATTTATTGCCATGAGTTACTTAACGAAAACAAAAGAACAACTTCAAGCACTTCTTGCCACTGAAAAGGAACGCTTTTTGGCGTTTAAAGAATTGGGGCTTAGGCTTGATATGTCCAGAGGCAAGCCCTCTTACGAACAGCTGGATTTATCTTCGGGGCTTTTGGATATGCTTAATTCCCAAACTAAGTTCAGCGAAACGAATGATTACCGCAACTACGGAATCGGGGACGGTATCCCCGAAATTAAGAAGATTTTTTGCGATTTGCTTAGCGTTAAGCCAAGCGAAATTTGCGTTTTGGGAAATTCAAGCCTGAATATAATGTACGATACGCTTATGCGTGCAATGCAGTTCGGCGTTCTTGGCGGTACACCGCTAACTAAGCAGGAAAAAATTAAGTGGCTTTGCCCTTCCCCCGGATACGACAGGCATTTTGGAATAACCGAACAGCTTGGTTTTGAATTGATTACCGTGCCTATGACAAGCGAAGGCGTAGACATGAATGCGGTTGAGAATTTAGTTAAGGACGAAACCGTGAAAGGAATGTGGTGCGTACCCAAATATTCCAACCCCCAAGGCATAGTGTATAGTGATAAAACCGTGGAACGGCTTGCCTCTTTAAAGCCCAAATCAAAAGATTTCAGAATCTATTGGGATAACGCATACATGGTTCACGGCTTTAACGGTGATACCGCGCTTAAAGATATTTTTGCCGAGGCAAAAAAGCACGGAAATGAAGATATTTTTTATATGTTCGGAAGCACAAGTAAGATAACCTATGCGGGTGCAGGGGTTGCCTTTTTTGCGTCAAGCGAGAAAAATATTAATGACGCTAAGGCAAAAATGTTTTACCAAACTATCGGGCATGATAAATTAAATCAGCTTGCGCACGCGCTTTATTTTAAAAATGCAGACGGCTTAAAGGCGCATATGGCGCGCCATGCCCTTGTGCTAAAGCCGAAGTTTGACGCGGTTTTAAAGGTTTTAAACGAAGAACTTGGCGAATTGAAAATTGCCTCTTGGTTAGCCCCGAACGGCGGATATTTTATCTCTGTGGATTTGGCTGACGGCACTGCAAAAAGGACGCTTGCCCTTGCCAAAGAAGCAGGTGTAATCTTTACCCCCGCAGGCGCGACTTATCCTTACGGAAAAGATTTAAAGGACAGCAATGTGAGAATTGCCCCCTCTATGCCAAAAATAGACGAACTGATAACCGCCACAAAGGTGTTTTGCTGTTCGGCGAAAATTGCAGTTTTGGAAACGCTTTAAGCTAAAGAAAACCTTTAGGATTTATTGCACTCTAAATTATTCACTATGCTTTTCGGCAAAGTTGTCTGTTTTATTAAAGTTGGCGTTTTCGTTTATAAACGCTTTTCTTAATTCCACATTATCACCCATTAAAGTGGAAATTATCAATTCCGCCTCTGCGGCATCGTCAATGGTTACACGCATTAAAGTTCTTTTCTTGGGATCAAGAGTGGTATCCCAAAGCTGATCGTAATTCATTTCGCCAAGCCCTTTATAGCGTTGGATAACATAGCCCGATTTGAATTCAGTGGTGATATTTTCAAGTTCGTTATCGTTATACGCGTAGCGGATATCGGATTTTTTTTGCACCTTATAAAGTGGTGGCATGCCTATATACACATGCCCTTCGCTGATAAGTTGGCGCATATAGCGGTAGAAAAATGTTAGCAAAATTGCCCTTATGTGCGCCCCGTCTTGATCGGCATCGGCAAGGATAATTATCTTGTGATATTTAAGGTTTTTAATGTTAAAATCCCTATAAAAATCTGTGCCGAGGGCGTAGATAATCGCGCGGATTTCGTCATTTTTCAGGATTTCGTCTATCCTCTTTTTTTCGGTATTTAACGGCTTTCCTTTAAGGGGAAGGATTGCTTGAAAACTTCTGTCCCGCCCTTGTTTTGCGCTACCGCCCGCAGAATCACCCTCAACTATAAACAGTTCGTTTTTAGTGGGATCTTTTCCCGAACACGCGCTGAATTTGCCCACAAGCACCGAACCTGTGGTTGCATTTTTTAAGCGTTGGGCATCTTTTGCTTTCTTTTCCGCATCTCTTACCTTCGCCGCTTCAATTCCTCTTTTAACTATATAATTAGCCGAATCCTTATTCTTAGGGATTGAGAAAAACAAATCAAGCTGTTCGGAAATCATTGATTCCACAATCCCTTTAACCTCAGGATTGCCGAGTTTTGTTTTGGTTTGCCCCTCAAATTGCACATTTTGCATTTTAATGCTTAAAATAGCAGTCATGCCGTCCCTATAATCTTCGCCAAGTAAATTTGCGTCCTTTTGCTTTAAGAGATTATTCTTGCGTGCATAATCGTTCATACATTTTGTGATTGCAGATCTAAAGCCCGTTTCGTGCGAACCGCCCTCAGTGGTGGGAATATTATTCACGAAAGATATGGTTTTTTCGCCGTAGCTTTCTGTGTACTGCATGGCAAGCTGAACCTTAAAGGCTTTGCGTTCGCTTTCCACATAAATAACCTTATCGCCCTGCTTTGCGTTTGCCCTATTCACATATTCCACAAAATCCGAAATTCCGCCGTTGTAAAGATTGGTGCTTTTTTTATACGCGCCTTCCTCATTTTTTACGCGCCTATCCTCAACCGAAAGGGTTATGCCCTTATTTAAAAACGCAAGTTCGCGAAGCCTGTTTTTAATTAAATCGTAATTATAAAGTTCTTTATCAAAAACCTTGTCGTCTGGCAAAAAGGTAACGAGTGTTCCGCGCTTTTTTGAGGGGGCAAGTTTTGTTAGAGGCATTTTAATTTGCCCTGATTTAATTTTGCCGTCTACCTCTGGGCTGTGAAATTCCGCAATGTACTCACTTCCGCCCGAAAACACTTTCACCCTAAGCCACTTTGAAAGCGCATTGGTAACGCTTGCGCCCACACCGTGCAAGCCACCGCTGAATTCGTACTTTTCGTTATCAAATTTTCCGCCTGCGTGCAGAACTGTAAAAATCTCTTCAAGTGCGGTTTTGTCCTTCTTGCCTAAATCGTCCACAGGTATACCCCTGCCGTTATCTTCCACGGATACCGAATTATCGTCATAAATCGTTACGCTGATTTTATCTGCGTAGCCGTTCATAGCTTCGTCCATAGCGTTATCCACTATTTCCCAAAGAATATGGTGAAGCCCTTTTGCGCCCGTTGTTCCGATATACATACCGGGGCGTTTTCTAACCGCGTCTAACCCCTCAAGCGTAACAATATCTTTTGCGCTGTAACTTGTGTGAAGATTTTTATCCATAGGTAACCCCTCTTGCGAAATTTACAATATAATATATTGTAACATATTTTTAAGCATAACGCTTGAATGAAATATAAAATATGAAATATAAAATACAAATTGTGGAATTTAAATTTCATTATTAGCTAATTAATCCACAATTCTGAATTCTTAATTCTGAATTAATACTCATGCATTATGCGTTCCGCTTTGCATAAACTATTGCTATGGCAAACTTGCGCATTACACTTGGTAAGGAAGAAGAAGCAGAAAAGAATTACATTCTTGAGAGGCTTAGTGCATATAGCGGAATTAGCACAAGAGTTACAAATTATGTTAAATTTGTAGCTATAGATACCGAATTTAATGAAATTCACTTTAGCGGAATAATAAAAGATATAATTAGTTCGGTTATTTTAATCTTTTATAAGTACCGCGTGCTAAGCCAAGGGATAACGAAACTTGATAAAAATAACATTACGCATTACGCGCTTTTGGGTGCGCTTTTAAGTTTTGATCAGGACGGTGAAGCGGTGCAAGTGGAAAAAGATCTCTTGGGGTTAACTTCCGTTTCGGTAAGCACTCTTTATGAATTCCGCCATTCTAAACTTAAAGAATCATGGGAAAATATAGTTTGCCTTGCTAATAGATTGCTTACGGAATGTTCGGAAGAAGACGATATTTATGAATTGATCTTCTTCCTGCTTGCCGTTGATCCTGAAACTGCGCCCAAATTAAAACTTGAAACACTGCGCGCACCCACAAAAATGCTTAGGCTTTTAACTAACAATATGCCCCTTGCCGTACCGCGCCTAACAAACAACCCCGATTATAACGCAATAATCGCACTTGTGCGCGAACGCCCCTCAAGCATAGTTATAACCGAACCAAGCACGCTGAATGCTGGATTGCTTTCTGCGGTTAAGAAGTTGGGAAGCTAAACAGCGCACAACGCACAGCGCACAATGGTGGAATTATACTAATGAGATTTAGAATCCGCCATGTTTCTCTTTTCATGTTTCTCGTTTCACTTAAGGTCACCATTCCCCTATATCGTTTTCCCCTGTTGCCACGCTAAAGGTAATGCGTTTATCTTCGCCGTTTTCGGTGTAAGAGATTTTTACAGTGTCTGCACTCACAAATTCGGCAGAGGTGATTTTGGCATCTGTTTTTGTGAATGCTTTTTTCACAATATCTTTTTCCCAATCGCCGTAATTGCCCGCATCGTCTGAAACGAAGAGAACAGAACCGCAAATGTTGTTAATTTTTGCAAGAAGAAGTTTTTGCGCTTTGCTGTAAACTAAATTAAAATCTCTTAAGAAGAAAACATCAGGATCGTTAAGGAAAGCGCGCTTATCAAGGTGACGGCGGAAAACCGCGTCAAGAATCGCGTTACCTGCGGAAGGAATTTCATTGCAAAGGTTCAATTTATGGTAAAACGCGCCGTTATAATTTAGGTGCGCATCGCAACCGATTCGGCAGGCGTCTACGAAGCCGAATGTTGCGCCAAGCGGAACACCGCAACCAAGCATTAGCTTTTCGCCCACGCATTCGCGCAAAAATTCCATTGCCTCAACCATAATTTGCCCGCGTGATTTGCCGTAACGCGGTTCCATACATTGGCTGTACAAGAAATCAAGTTTAACCATGTCAAAATTCCAATCGTTCAGCACCACATTGAAGAAATTCTTTATGTGTTCTTTAACCCCGTCTTTGTACATATCAAGCGTGTACGCACCGCCCCACGCAAGGCAACCCAAGGTTGGTTTGCCGTTTTTATCTTTAATTAACCAATCGGGGTTTTCTTTTGCCGTACGGGATTTTTTTCTTACGCTGAAAGGCGCAAGCCAAATGCCTGCAAGATACCCCTTTTCGTGGATTTTTTCCGCAATAGGCTTCATGCCGTTAGGGAAATCCTCTGAATAATCAAGCCAATCACCCACATGAGGTTGGTAGCCGTCATCAATTTGAAAGATATTTGCCTTATCTTCCGCCACTTGAAGTCCTTCTAAATCCCTTAAAATGATTTTTTCGGTTATCTTTGTGAAATAGTTGTACCAAGAGGTATAGCCCGAAAGGAAATTAACTTTGGGTTTTCTAACATTCCAAAGCGCGAAGTATTTATCAAAAACTTCGTCATAACCGCCGTTAAATTTCACGATATTAAATAGTTCGTAATCTTTTTCAACTAAAGCACCCAAAATATCCTTTTCAATTACGAATGCACCGCCGTTCATATCAATATTAAAAATAGTGAAGCCAAACCGTTCGTTAAGCGAACCGTAAAGTGCAACCTCTTCGTTATTCCTTATATAAGCGTAAGTGTGGCTGTGGAAAATTCCTGCCTTTTTTGAATAATTTTTGAAATGATAATCACCAGAAATTCCTGCAAACTTTTTTGCAAATTTCTTACTTGCAAGCCAGCCCATTTGAGAAATGATATCCTCTTTTGCGTACTCACGGCTAAGCGTCCACGCCTGGTAACCGTTTGCATAAAACTTATCGCCCTCTTTATATTGATAAGCGTACGCAAGCGAAGCACTCACAAGTTCAAGGGGCGTTTTCGCGTTTAAAATAAGTTTTACCGCACCCTCACTAAAATTCGCGTCTATGGCAAAATCCTCATTTTGATAACGGGTTTCGGTTTTTAATAATCCGTTTACTTTATAAGTTAAGCTAAATTTACAATCTTTCACAGCAATCCTCACATATCGGTTTTCTTTTAATAATACACTATTTAAAGAAACTTTTCAAGTGTGAAGAAAAAAATTATATGTTTAAGCTAAAGATTCATTTTTCATTTTGGGTTTATTCTGCCTTTATGCTTTTGCAAGGGCGGTTTCTTTATCTAATAAATATGCTTGTTTCGGCGGTGATTCACGAAGCAGGACACGCACGCGTTGCCTATAACCGCGGTTATGTGCTTAAGAGATTAACGCTTACGCCCTTTGGCGCGGTGATTTCGGGCGGTTCAAATATCGCAAAAGAGGATAGCTTTTTTATTGCCATTGCAGGGCCTTTGTGCAACATAATTATTGCCTCTTTTATCACCGCGCTTTGGTGGCTTGTCCCCTCTTCGTACGCTTACACGCAAACTTTTTGCAGGGTAAATATCGTGCTTGCATTGTTCAATCTTTTACCCGCGTACCCGCTTGACGGCGCAAGAATTTTAACCTCACTTTCCAAAAAACCTTTGAGGGCGGTTAAGACTCTTAAGGTTTTGGGCATCTCATTTTCATTGCTTTTTTTGGCAGGATTTATTTTAAGCGTGTTTATAAAAATAAATTACAGCCTTGGAATTGTGGCGCTTATGCTGTTCGTTTCCGCTTTACACCAAAGCAAAGAGGACACCTATTCTCACATGGCAAGAAACGCATCTGTGGTAAAAGATACCTCTCATCCTCTCAGTTTAAAAACCGTGATTGTGAACCAAGTGTTACCGCTTGTGGAACTTATAAAGCAAATTAAAAATAATCAAATTACCGAATTTATTGTGGTAGACGAAAAGCTACAAAAAATAGCAAAACTCAATGAAAAAGAGGTGGGCGACATATGTTTAAAGCACAGCCTAAGAACCAAAATTGGTGAAACGCTAAAGAAAATAAACGCGCCTTAAAGCCCATTACGGTGCTTTTAAATTCTTAACCCTATCAATCTCAATTTCAAGCAAAAACATATGTTTTCCGCTTTCGCTTACGCCCAAATTGTGCTTAAAAGCCCTTTTATCAAATTCAAAATAATCACCGCAAACCGCACGCAAATCCGATAAAAGCGCACTCAACAATTCGCCCGAAACGGGCTTATCGCTAAGCAAAATTTGCTGAAGTCTGTTAAAGGTTTTCTTGCTTTCCATTTAGCCCTTCCTATAAAAATTTATAATTCGCGAAAGCATTCCTGCCCTCTTAGGTTCGTAAATTTCTTCTGAATTTCCAAGTATAAAATTCTTAAAAATATCGTACGCTTTGAACGCGGGGTGGTTCTCATTTACGCAAGTTCCGCTTACCGTTATGTTATCGTCCTCAGGAATAACGCCTGCAAGAGGAAGCTTTAAAAGTGAAGAAATATCATGAGGGTGCATCATTCTTCCGTCATTCACCATATCCGCCCTAACGCGGTTTACCACAAGGTGCGCGCGCTCTTGCTTGTACTGAAATAAAAGGTTGCAAACCTTATCGGCGTCCCGCACCGCACCTATGTGGGGCGTGGTTACCACAAGCGTTTCTCTTGCAGAAGCAACCGCTCTGTGAAAACCTAAATCAATGCCCGCAGGCGAATCAATCAGCACGAAATCAAATAAATCGTTAAGCTCTTTTACCACATTAAAAAATTCTGCTTGAGAGATTTTTTCAGCGTTAACTTTTGCAGACGGAAGTATGTAAAGATTCTCAAACCGTTCGTCCTTAACCAAGGCTTGCCGTAGCCTGCACTTGCCGTCTATAATGTCGCCCATGTCATAAACCACAAGGTGTTCAAGCCCCATGGTAACATCAAGATTATTAAGGCTCATATCAGCGTCTACAAGCGCAACGCTAAAGCCCGAACCTGCAAGGCACATTCCGAGGTTAGCCGTAACACTCGTTTTGCCCACACCGCCCTTTCCTGAAGTTATCACAATTCGTCTGCCCATAATGCAAAAAACCCAACTTCAAGCATAAAGCAAAAAGTCGGGCTTAATGTGATTACTTTTGTAGAATTATAGGTTACTTCGTTAGATTCGTTCTTATAATTATTCTTCGGAATTAGTATCTGATTCCTCTTTAACTTCCGCATTCGGTTCTGTTAGAATGGTAGCTTTTTCTCTTTCTTCCTTTTCCTCTTGCAAAGTTTTTTTGCCAAGATCAACGCCAAGTTTTAAATATAGTATCAATGCGTAATACGCAATCGCGATTCCGATAAACCACACAATCCAATCAAGATAAAAAACTCTTTCCTTAAAGAAATCATGGAAGAATGACATCATTGCCGCCACTGAAATTATCGTGCTTGCAATTTTGCCTTGAATGTTTGCTTGAATCACTTTTGCGTGCTTAAATAAAAGTATACCGCCCACAATAAGGATAATTTCTTTTACGCCAAGAACAATTAAAAACGCATAATGCACATGCCCTGAGGCAACCAAGGCAATAAGCACGGATAGGTGCATTAATTTATCCGCAAGCGGATCAAGCGCTTTGCCCACATCGGAAGTCATGTTAAACTTCCGCGCAATCCAACCGTCTGCCACATCGGTTAGCGCGGCGAATAGTAAAATGCAAAGCCCTATAATCGGAAAGCCGTTAGGGAAAGCCGAAGTCGCGCCCACATAGGTGCTTTTAATAACCGTGAAGCATATTATCGCGGGAATTGAAAGTATCCTTATATAAGTAAGGATATTGGGGATTGTGAAAGCCTGTTTTCTTATATCAATCTTATTCATAAATTAATTATAAACTATCGGAAGTTAATTTCAAAATAATTTTTGAAATTTATATTAGTGTTTCGGATTGCGGTTCTTCTTGCGCTGTTTCCTCTTCCTTAATTTCGCTTGCCTTTAATTTGCGTTCTTCTAATTCTTTAATAATTTGGTTATAGTTTTTATCAAGTTTAAATAAGTACATAAGAAATGCCATAATCAAGTACATTATCGCAGGCAAGGCAATCATTAAAAGAAGTATGCCGTTATTTGCTTTTGTGGTTTGGGTGCTGAGTTCTGAATCAAAGCCCACTATCGCCAAAGTCCAAAGCACTATCGCACCGCCTATGCCCGTGCCGATTTTCATGCCGAAACTTGCCGCGCTGTTAATAAGCCCTTCCGTCCTTACGCCTGTTTTCCATTCGCCGTACTCAATGGTATCCGTGATAGACGCCATGAACATAACATTGGTGGGCATAAGCCCCAAGTTTCTAAACAAAAGCCCCAAGGACGCAAACCAAATGGAATTAACATCAATAAAATATATAAAGCAAGTTGCCGTACTTAACACCAAACCAAAAAGGCAAATTTTTCTTTTGCCGAATTTTTGCATAAGTTTGGGCAAAAAGGGATACGCGATTAGCATGGGCGCAAACGAGGCAAGCATAAGCACAATCACATTATCAAGGCTACCGAGAATGTACTTTGAATAATAAACATTTACGCTTTGGGTAAGCGCACCGCTTGTGTAAAACAAAAGCGTGAATATCGTGATTATAATGAAATATTTGTTTTTTCCAAGCGCGCGCATACCCTCGCCAAAGCCCACCTTAACCGCCTTTTCATTATAGTGAACTTCCTTTTGAGAAAAGTAAGTAACCAAAACCGCACCGATTAAAAATGCGGTGCATATCAAATTAAAAAGAGTCCATGCGGATTGATTTTCTTCACCGCCCTCATATGCGTTAAAAATCAAAACCATAAATGTGGTTGCCGCCATGCTTAGCGCGCCGAGTGCCATTCTAATTATCGTTACCACGCCCCTCTCATGTTGATCTCGCGTTATCATGGATAAAAGCGTGTTATAGGGCAGTGCAACACCTGAATAAAAAATCGCCATTACGAGGTTATAAAACACTGCCACATATATGATTTTACCCGTAACACTCATGGAAAGCGGAACATTAAAAAGCATGGCAAAGCAAAGTGCCAAAGGCCATATGAATATGATAATCCAAGGGCGTGCCTTACCGCCCTTAAATCTTCCGCGTTCAATTAGAAAGCCTGTGGCAATATCGGCAACGCCGTCCAAAATCCTTGTGAGTAAAATTATTGTGCCTACCACTGCAAGTGCCATTTTGCGCGTGTTATCATCGTAGCTTGAGAACACGCTGTTAGTTATGTACAGCATGAAAAATTGCGCCATGCCGTCCCATATAAACCTAAGCCCGAAATCACCTGCGCCGAAGCCGAATATCTGCTTTAAGTTCAGCTTTTTATCACCCTGCGCCGTGTGGGTTTCGCTTCCTGTTAAAAACCTTAAAAGCCAATTTCTTTCGTGTTTACTCATATGTTTCCCCTTTCGTTACATATGTTTGTTCCGCTTTAATTACGAATGCTTTAACCTCAGCTTCAAATTCTTCTTTACAATCCGTGTGGCAAAGCCCGTGCTGTGCGCCGTTAAAAATTTTAAGTTTTTTATCACATGAATTTATGAGGTTGTTATAAATAATTTCGCTGTTTTTAAGTTCAATCATTCTATCGGACTTGCTGTGCATGATAAGCGCGGGGCAGGTAACATTCTTCGCATTAAACATTGGGGAATCCTCATGTGTGATTCCCGCCATATTAAACATTAGCTTTACACCGAAGTAGAAAACGAAAAGCGGAAAGAACTTTTTCATAAACCCGTTTACCACATTCATAACAGACGCAAAACCGCAGTAATCAATTAGAAAGCATATGTCTTTAATCCGCGAAGAAGCTATAACCGCAGTAGCACCGCCAAGTGATTCACCGAAGATTCCCACGCTTGCACATATGTTTATGCGTTTGATTTCACTGTGCCAAAGCCTTACCGTTTCGCTTTCCTCTTTGCCAAACGATATAAATTTGCCGTCACTCATGCCACAGCGGTTTAGGCTTGGCATAAGGCAATTATAGCCAAGTTCTCTGAACAGCGCAAGGTATCTAACCGAACTTAAAGCAGACGCGTTATGCCCGTGCAATATAATTATATATTTTTCTGAGGGCGAAAGCGCGGGGTAAAATCTTGCTTCAAAGCATTCGCCTTTAGCATTTGAAACAGTCATATTTTCATATGGTTCGCTAAAAAGATTTTTCGGAACTTTCTTTAAAATGAGTTCGTCTGCCATTAGCTTTTTGAGCGTCCTGCGCCTTGGGCGGATAAACAGAAGCACTATTATAAAACAGATTAAAAGATATGAAATCATATGTTTACCCCTCTAAAAACACATGATTTAAGAAATGCACAGCTTCGTTTAAACAGTTGATTGTTTCACTTTTTCTAAAGTCTAAATGAAAATCATGCCCCTCTTTTTTACCTTCATAAGAACGGTTAAAAACGCCATTTTCGTTGAGTGTGTTTATAAGGTTTATTGATTCATTTTTAAGCACATCGCGCGAGGCGTAAGCCACGAATGAGGGCGGAAAATCTTTAGTAACAAAGCGCAAGGGTGAGGCGTGCAAACTCAATATATCTTCTTCTTTAAGCACCTTACCGAAGTAGCTTTTTACCATATCACGCACCACGAATTTGGGCTTACTTTTAAGGAAAGTTTTAACCTCATAAAATCCGCAAAAAAGCATAAGTGCCACGATATCTTCACCCTTGCAAGGTGGCACTAAATCAAGTGATTTTGATATGTTTTCGTCCTTAATTATGCAGGAAATCAGCGATGCTTGGTACGCGCCTGCTGAGTCCCCCGTAAGCACAATTTTATTTAAATTTAGGTTAAATTTTTCCTTGTTTTCTTTTAAAAATTCAATCACTTTAAACACGCTTTTTATGGGCGCAGGGAATTTATTTTTAGGGGGCAGAGGGTAATTTATGCTAACCGCAAAATAGCCCTTGGACGCTAAAAAACTTGGCACTGCCCTAATGGTGTTTTTATCACCGCCGTAAAGCCCGCCACCGTGAATGCTTAATATGATAGGCAGTGGCTTATCCGTGCGAACAGACGGATAAAACAAATCCATGGTTTCAAGTTTTTCTTCGCCGTACCTTATGTCATGTTCAAAAGTTACGCCCTCACATATGTTATCGGGGCGGTTTCTGTTCATAACCAATTTATCAAATGTTTCAAGAATATATTTTGTGTACATAGTTTTTCTCTTTTACTTAATTATTGATTCTTTAGCTTAACTAATTATACCACACTTTTAACAGAACTGCCGATTTTGTTTTTGTCTAAGAAAGCAACGAATAAATTGATTCCTTAATTAAAATTTACTTTACTTTTGCGCCCTGCCCTGCTACAATTTGTGCATGGAAAAAATCAATAACAATTTTGAACTTATAAAAAAAGAATCTGACAAGTTTTTAATGGGAAATTACTTACCCTTTAACATTGCTTACGCAAGCGGAAAAGGTTCAACCCTCACGGATACAAACGGCAAAAAGTATGTGGATTTCTTTTCGGCAATCGCCGTAAATTCCCTTGGCTATAACCACCCCGAAATTGTGAAAACAATTAAACGGCAGGCAAAAAAACCCCTGCTTACTTCTAACTTTTTTTATAACGAACATAAGGCAAGCCTTGCGAAAGCGTTAACGGACGGCAATGAAAACAAAAAAGTTTTCTTTAGCAACAGCGGTGCGGAAGCTAACGAATGCGCCATAAAGCTGTCGCGCAAATTTTTTCATAACCAAAGCATAAAGCGGTTTAAATTTATTTCAACCTTGAATTCTTTTCACGGCAGAACTCTTGCCACCGTTACCGCCACAGGGCAACCGAAGTACAATTTGCCCTATGCCCCACTGCCAAACGGCTTTGGGGATTACATTCCTTTTAACGATATTCCTGCCCTTGAAAAAGCCCTTGCAGACGGCGAAGTTTGCGCACTGATTATTGAATGCCTGCAAGGTGAAGGCGGTTTACACACAGCTTCGCAAGAGTACATGACGGCTTGCCGTGAACTCACAAAAAAGCACGGCGCACTTTTGATTATAGACGAAGTTCAAACAGGAATCGGCAGAACAGGCAAAATGTTTTGCTATGAACACTTTAACATTGAACCCGATATTGTGTGTGTTGCAAAAGCCCTCGGCGGTGGCTTGCCGATAGGCGCGTGCATAGCAAAAGCTGAGGTTGCTTCCGCATTTTCCGTTGGTGATCACGGCACAACTTTCGGCGGTTCGCCCTTCGTTTGCGCAGTGGCAAACACGGTTGTAAGCACGGTGAAATCTAACGGCTTTTTGGAAAGCGTGATAAGCACAGGTGAACACTTTAAGCAAAGGCTAAGAGAAATCAATTCCCCTCTTATAGAAGAAGTCAAGGGCTTAGGGCTTATGCTTGGCGCAAAGATAAGCGATAAAATAGTAGCGAAGGACATTGTGGTTAGCATGTTAAAAAAGGGTTTTATCATTAACGCTTGCGGAAATAACACACTGCGCTTCGTCCCCCCGCTGATAATAACAAAAAAAGAAATTGATTCAATGGTTTGCGCTTTGGGCGAAGTTTTAAAAATGTTCATTGATTAAGAGGGAAGCTAAAATATTTCTTAAGGAAGCAATATTTGTTCAGTGATTCCTCAATCAAAAATGAAAAACTCTCAAACGCAGTTTGAGAGTTTTTTAAGTGGTGATCCATCCGCGACTCGAACGCGGGACACCGTGATTAAAAGTCACGTGCTCTACCGACTGAGCTAATGGATCGTGCTATAATCGGCAATTTCAATCAATTATAGCTTAATTTTAGCCTTGTTGCAAGCACTTTGCTTTAATAAATCTTTAAGTTTTTTCTAAAGCCTTTTTATCGCAATGTTTTTATTAGCTTTAATTCCAAAGGATTGAGAAATCACCGATTTCAAGTTTGCCCGTTTCTTCAAGCGTATTTACGCAATAGCTTGTGATATATCTTTGCGAAATCGTGAAAATGCTATCCCCTACCCTTGCGCCCCTGCTTATGTGGCTGAAACTATCTTGATAAAGTTTTGCCCAATCATTAGTATAGTCATTTTCCGCTTCCAAATTTGTGAGGAATCCTTTATGGATTAGTTTATCCTCATCTTTTTCTTGCGTTAAATCATATTCAAAAACCATTAAACCCTGCGTTACCACATATTTATAATTTCCATTCGCGTAGCCGTACTCATAAATAACCACAGGGATTGAGAACATATTTTTTGCGGTGTCATTCAAAATAGCTTTTGGATTCCAAAGTGCCTCGGAATATACATGAACATTTTGCGCGTTTTTACCTATATCTATGTGCTTGATATTAACCGCATCTTCACCGCGCATATCGTAAAGCGCAATTTTCATTCCGCCCCACACAAAACCCCAAGCTGTTTGAATGGTGTTTCTGCCAAGCCCCAAAAGATAATCCTTGGTTAAATATTGCAAATAATCATTAACGCCGTCCTCTTTAAGCCCTTTTGAAACCTTTGGATTCCATGGATTTGATAAATCAAGCTTAAACAGCGGATCTACATCTCTAAAAGTTACAATGCTACCGTCATTTCCTTTTAGCCTTACGGAATATATCCTTTCGTCAGGCGCAATGCCTGTTATTTTGCCCATAACCTTTAAATTAGCGTTAAGAACAAAAACACTCGTGCTTCTTGCTTGCCAATTTCTGTAATTCTGCACGAAACTCACAACTCTTAAGTTTCCGTTATACTCGTCTGCATAATACCTATCTTCAACTATGCCGTCTATTTTGCCTGTTGCCGTGCATTTTAATGTTCTTAGGTTAATTTTATATACTCTTGTAATAAGGCTATCTCTTGCAATATTATAGAATTTATCGTACAGGCTTGAATAATCGGTGTTGAAAAAATACAGATTTTCCGCAGAAACATAGGTTGTGCCACTGTATAATCCCAAAAAGGCAGATTGCTTCATATTTTGGCTTTGAATGTTTAAGGAAGTTATGATCAAATAGTTGCGGTATTCGCCCGTTTTACAAACGAAAATGTTCTTTGAATCAATTTCCTTTGAATTTGTTTTCGGAATGTAAGTTTCCTCATTATACAAATTGAAATAATAATTAGTAATCAGAATCAATTCGCCGTTGATTAAGCGACTTGTTTCAAAATAGCCGTCTACTGTGGTTTCGCTTAAAAGGATTAGATTTTTCCTGTCATTCAAATCATAAATTTTTACAACTGTGTGCTGATACGAGGGATGCCAAAAGCCGTTTAACACATCTGCCCCTAAACCGCTTGAATGCTGTGGCAAATAAAAAGAATGGTATATTCCGCCGATTACAATTAACTTATCGCCAAGGATAAATAATTCCACAGGCACAAAATTATCATAATCAATTTTCACACTTATTTCCATTTGATTTTTAACGCTTATAATAACCAAACCCGCTTGGGAAAGAACATAAATATAATTATCGTCTACCTTAATTATATCGCCTTCGTCTATTCCCTCTGTTTGCACATTTGTGCCTGCATAATTTCCCGAATTACCAGAAGAATTGGTGCTATTGTCGCTTTCGGGGGTAGTCGGGTTTTGTGTTTCAAAAAACCAGCCACTATTAGCATCCTCTCTTGGATTATCTTCGGTTTGGTTTTTGATTTCATTAATAATGGCACTTCGTGTCAAACTAACTACCCCGTTCACATTCCCGTTGCTTAAGTTAAATTGAAATCCAAGGAATCCCAAGCACAGAACAAACACAGTAACCGTTGCTATAGCAACTAATTTAACCCTAAAATCGGATTTCCGCTTGGTGGAAACATGACTCAATGCCCTGTTTGCGGTTTCTGATTTCAGCTGTTCGCTTGCGCTTATTTTGCCAAATGCATTGTTATAACGGTTCATTTCATACCTCTAAAAAGTGTTTTAAGTGTTGCCTTGCACGGGTTAAAGCGGTATGTACTGCGCTTTCTCTTTTCCCTAAAAATTTGGCAATTTCTTTCGCCGTATAGCCCTCATAATAGAATAAATAAATTACGCTTCTATACAACGGCGGAAGTTTATTCACTTCGTCAAGAACTTCCAAATCGTCTTGACTCATTCCGTAACTGCTAACGCCACAATAATGCGCATTTTGGCGAATTTTTAAACGGCGCAATAAATCCTTGCATTTGTTCACAGTTACACGGATAAGCCAAGCCTTTTGGTGTTCTTGGGAATTGAAATCACCGTGCTTCATTAGGGATAGGAAAACTTCCTGCATTATATCTTCGGCATCTTGCCTGTTTTGCGTGTATTGAAAAGCTATGCGCAAAATCATATCCGCATATTCTTCAACCGCTTTACAGATAAAAGCCTCTCTTGTAATGCCTTTCAAGTTAACCCTCACTAATAACACGCTTTGGATTGTGAAAACCTTACATTATTTAAAAAATAATTTTATTTATATCTCAGCAGAGTTATCGCTTTCTATTTGTTCGCCACTTTCTGCTAAAGTTTCGCTACTATCGGATATAGCTGTATCGTTGCCACCTTTGTCTAAAACAGGATAAAAGAACAATAGCGCAACCGCACCCACAAAGTAAAGCCCCGCGGGGATAAGCACTGCCATTGCGTACATTCCGTCTATTGTGGATTTTTCTTGAACTGCGTCTGCGCCAACCTTATAGCCAATCCACGCAAGTGCGGCGGCAGAGAAAAAGCCTGCTATCGCCATGCCAAGCTTTCGCGCGAATGAGAAGAAAGAATAAGTTGTGCCGTCCTCACGGATTCCTGTGGCTTTTTCGTGATTATCTATAACATCGCCAAGCATAGCCCACACCTGCAATAAAAGGAAAGTCGCCCCCACACCTGCAAAGAAGCAAAGCACTAAGAAAATCGCCACATGGTATCCGCCCACGAAGTACATTAGCACATTTAAAAACCCTGCCACAAAAAGCCCTGCCGTGCAAAGCAATTTTTTGCCGAAAATAACCACAAGTTTTTTGGTTATGGTAACGAGAATTACCACAGGAAGATATGTGCATATCATGGCAATCATGTAAAGCGAGGGTGATTCAAAATAGTATTCAAATAAGTAAACATAATAAGCCTGCGCAAACATTTGCGAACCCACAATTATCATGGCGGCAATGCTTAAAGAAACGAATGATTTACTTTTAAATAAGCTAACCACAATTTCTTTTGTTCTGCCCTTTTTGTGCGCCGTGTCCTCGTTGTGGTGAACTATGCGTTCGTTAGTCCAAAGATAGCAAAAAATGCTTAAGAGAAGGCAGGAAGCGGAAATCACAATTACGCCGATAATAAGGCGCGTGTAATTCATTTGGGAAGTTCCGTCTTGAAGCGTAACATAGCACATAATTGCCACAAGCATAGCAGGCACATTGCCTATCCCTGCGCCTGCCGAGCGGAATATGGATAGCATTGAGCGATCTTCTAAATCCGTAGTCATAACTGTGGCAAGCGAGCCGTAAGGGGTGTTTATCGCGGTGAAAAATACGCCGAAAAGAGCATAAGTGATATAGCCGTAAACTATGTAACCCGTTACGCTGAACCCGGGGATTTTTATAAACATTAAAAGCGTGCTAACCGATAACGGCAAAGCCATAAAAAGAATCCACTTGCGGTAACGCCCGCGTTCTGAGGGCTTGCGCGTGTCAATAAACCGCCCCCATACGGGATCAACCACGGCATGAAAAATCCTCACAATTAAAAACATTACCATTATCACCGCAGGCGCGATATGCAAAATATCCGTGTAAAACTTTTGCAAAAGCGCACTCGTGGTGGCAAGCACAAGCATGCACGCCGCATCGCCGAAAGCATAGCCTACTTTTTCCTTAAATTTTAACTTTGGTGTATCCAAAACAGCCTCCGATAAGCCCCTATTCAAAAAGCACCGCTTTTTTCGTAGGCTTGCGCCAGAACTTACACTGCTATTTTAGCACGAATAAATAAAAATTGCTTGCCTTAAGCAAAACTTTTATGGTATTATATCAAAGCTACGAAATTAGCGGTCGTGGCGGAATGGCAGACGCGCCAGACTTAGAATCTGGTATCTTCGATGTGGGGGTTCAAGTCCCTTCGACCGCACCATAGACAGGCAAGGTTAAGTAGATTTAATCTTGCCTGTTTTCTATAAAAAAGGGGCTTTTTAAGCCTATAATATGATATTTTTAGTCTTTGGCGGCTTGTATCGCTTGCATTATATACTTTTCATTCACTATACCTTATCGAGCGAAAGGGTAAAGTACGCATAAAGTACGCAC
>WQYD01000030.1 GCA_009781445.1 Bacillota bacterium
AAGCAATATATTGTTTGGCGTCTTTTTTTGTAATTTGTGCAAAGCAAAGTTCAAGAGCCGTAGAATCGGATTCCTCAATGCTTCCTTTGATATATTTATCCAAATCCGCTGTGCCGTTTGCGATTTCGGCTTTTAGGTTATTTATCTTAATATCGTGTTGGCGCAAAATCTCATTAAACTTTTCCTTCCGAATGCGTTCTTTCTCTTTTTCTTTTTCCTCACGCAGTCTTAAATCTTTGCCGTCTTTCCTTGCCCGTCTTAAATCCTCTCTCGCCTGCTGTTCGCTAAAGCCTGATTCCTTTTTAAGCCTTAAAAATTCATCGTCATATATTTTTCCGTAAAATAAAGTATTCTTTAAATCGCCGTATTCAAGAAGTTTTTGTTTTAAAATCTTATTTTGATTATCGTTTGCAAGTTTGCTTAAGTTTCTATAAAAATTTTCCGCTGTAAGTTCTTCGTCCACGAAAATTGATTTGCTATCGCCTATCATTGTGGCTTTAATGTCAAACAATGTGTCAAGAAATCTTCCGTTTTCAAACAGGGCAGAAGCACCCGCGCTTTCCGCGCCAAGTTTTCCTGCCATGGAAATAACCTCACTTATAACGCATTCATAAGCAGGGCAAACGGTGATTGACTTTTCTTTGTTTGTGGAAATTTTAAATTTATTAACGATATCGGAAATCCAGCTTGTAAGCGAACCTTTTTTATCTTCAGATAATATATAAACGCTTCGCCATGAAGCAGTTAAGTCGTCTACGCAGGCGGATAAATTGCTGTAATCGGCAGGGCTAATGCACTCTGCAAGTTTTTGCCATGCAAGCAAGCTATCGGGGCATTCCTCAGTAGCTTTCACGAATAATTCAACCGCTTTTTGGGTATTTCCGAGTTTAATCCACTTTTCGGCATCGGCAATGTAATCTTCCGCGTCCTTTCCTTCTGCGCCGTACACATTTTTAGTGATATGTTGCACGGTGTTTTGCGTGGTGTTAAATGTGTTATTTATATTGATAATTTCGTCTTTAATAACAATTTTCGTTCCGCAATGCACGCAAAATCCGCTTTCTTTATCGTTAGGAAACTCTAACGCGCCACCGCATTGCTTACAAATAAGGCTAACAACCCCCATAAACGCACCCCCGCTTGCTTTTCTTTAAGAAACACCGCTTTTAAAATATTTCCTACGGTGTTTTTGTACCACTGTTTATTTTAGATTATCTTTTGTGAACTTCACGATTTCTTCGGGCGTCATAACATTACCGCCGATTCTGCCAAAGAATAGCACAGGCTTTTTGCATTCTGTTGCAAGCCTAACATCTTCAACCATTTGCCCCATGCTTAATTCAACCGCGATAAACCGCTTAACATTTTTAGCGTTTGCAAGTTCAATTAACGGCTTTTTGGGGAAAGGGAAAAGGGTGATAGGGCGCACAAGTCCTGCTTTTATGCCCTCTGCCCTCAAGGAATCAATCGCGCTTTTTGCAATTCTTGCGGTAACGCCGTAAGCCACAAAAACCGTTTCCGCGTCCTTTGTTAGGTATTCCTCATAAAGAGTTTCTTTTTCTTCAAGTTCTTTATAAAGGTTAGCAAGTTTCACATTAAGGGCTTCAAGTTCGTCTGGATTTATGTAAAGCGAATTTACAATTCTGCGGTTTTTGCCAACACCGCTACCGTCCGTTGCCCATGCTTTTTTGGGAAGTTTGGATTTATCAATATAATCAGGGATTTCCACAGCTTCCATCATTTGCCCAAGCATACCGTCACTTAAAATCATAACGGGCATACGGTACTTATCCGCTTTGTCAAAAGCCATGTACATAATGTCCACCGCTTCTTGCACGCTTGAAGGCCCATAAACAAGCATTTTGTAATCACCGTGTCCGCCACCTTTCACGGATTGAAAATAATCCGCTTGTGAGGGCAAAATTCCGCCAAGCCCAGGGCCTGCACGCACCACATTAACCAAAACGCAGGGAAGTTCCGCACCGCAAATGTAGCTTATGCCTTCTTGCTTCAAACTCATTCCGGGGCTACTGCTTGAGGTTAGCACCCTTGCGCCTGCGCCTGCCGCGCCATAAACCATGTTAATTGCGCCCACTTCGCTTTCCGCCTGCACAAAAACACCGCCCACCTCGGGCATTCTTTTTGAGAAATACTCAGGGATTTCATTTTGGGGGGTAATAGGGTATCCGAAGAAAGCATCACAGCCCGCCCTTATAGCGGATTCTGCAATAGCTTCGTTGCCTTTCATTAGTTCTTTCATAGAAAGTACCTCAACTTTTAATTTTTTTCAATAATGATACAGGAATCAGGACACATAACCGCGCACAAGGTGCAAGCATTGCAAGCCTCTTGCTTCACGGTTTCAGCGTAATGAAATCCTGCGTTATTACTCTTCTTTGAAATGCCGATAACCCCTTTGGGGCAAGCAACGATACAAAGAGAGCATCCTTTACATATTTCCTTTGTTATTTTTAAACTGTTCATAGATATATTATCCTACTATTTAAAACATATTGTCAAACTAAATATATATATTTTAAATTATAAAGATAAAAATCCGCTAATAAAATTTTTACTTTGCTATTGAAATTTGTGGGAAATTGTGGTACTATAGAAAGAAATCCAAATCTTTAACTTTCGGAGAACACTAATGGACGACACAAAACTATCTGTTGCAATGCCTGACGATTACGGCAAAATACCTTTAAAAGAAAAATTGATTTTCGGCATGGGCGATATTTTCGGTTCAGGCTGGGCGGCACTCACTGCCGTGGTGCTATTCTTTTTCTTTAACAATGTTGTGGGCTTAGACGCAGGACACGCAGGGTTAATAGTCGCGCTTGCTAAAATTGTGGACGCGGTAACGGATTCACTTTTTGGCATAATTTCGGATAATTTGCGCACAAAGTGGGGCAGACGCCGTCCTATGATTTTTGTGGGCGCATTGCTTATTATCCCCGCGCTTGCATTCCTGTTTGCGGATACAAGTTCGCTTAACAGCTATTGGGGCAGGTTCACAATTTCGCTTCTTGCATTCTGCTTTTTCTGTAGCATAAACTCATTATCGCAAGTGCCTTATTCTTCCATGGTTTCGGATATTTCACCCGATCATAAAGAACGCACAAATGCTAACACCATTAAAACCATTTTCAATATGGTGGGCGCGGCGGTTTGCTTTTTAGTGCCTACCATGGTAATGGAACAGCTGGACAAAGGCGAAATTCCTTACATAACCTTTTATCTAATTATCGTTCTTGGGTTCGGGCTTTTGTTCACAATTCCGCTAATCCTTACTTCGTTTTTCACAAAAGAAAGAACCCCTTATCTTGACATAAAGGTTAAATTTAGCTTTAATGAGTACAAAAAACCTTTTAAGATTAAAGCCTTTGTTCTTCATTTAATAATGTATGTTACTGCGTTCTTCTGCATGGATGTGGTGGGCGCGCTTGCAATGTATTATGCACGCGATGTTCTAAGAGATGTTTCAAACCCTATCCCCATTGCGTTTTTCGGTGGCGACAGAATGAGTACAATCTTCGTTACCGCACCGATTATGGTTATGGCTGCCGTTATGTTTCCTGTAATCATGTACTTAATGAGGAAATATAACAAGCAAACCGCGTACCGCACAGGCTTACCGCTGTACATTTTGGGCGGATTAGGGCTTGCAATCTTTAACCCCGGTTGGACTACGCTTGGTTGGCTTGTGCCTATATTTGCGGTTATCACAGGCATAGGCTTTGCAGGCGCGCAAATTATGCCTTGGATAATCTTTGCAGATACCATTGATGTCGCAGAATTTAAAATGGGTTCGCGTCCCACAGGCACATTCAGCGGTGTTATGACATTCTCACGAAAGATTGCAAACGCGCTTGCAATATTTATGGTGGGGCAGATTTTGAGTTTGGCAGGGCAAGTGCCGGGGCTTGGGGCGGAAATGGCGCAACTTCAGCCAAAAAGCGCGCTAACCGCCATTTCCTTAACCATGGGTATAACCATTGCCGTGGTTATGACATTTGCTTTCATAGTTTCCTTAAAATATAAGGTTAACAGCGCAAAACTTTTGCGTGTACGGTACTTTATTGATAAAGCCAAAACAGGCGAACCCTTAACCGAAGAAGAAATTACCGAAAAAGCAGAACTAACGGCAGAACTTGCCGATTTCAAACCAAGAAAGAAAAAGGCACAAGCAGAAGTTTTAGCAGTAGACGGAACTCAGGAAATATATGACGCCAATGATATAATACCAATGATTAACGAAACAACTGAAGCCGTTAATGCGGAAGAAGTTAGCGAAGTTAGCGACTTATCCGAACTGAACGAATAATTTAATATTGCTTATAATTATGCAAAAACGGTAGCTATAGCTACCGTTTTTGTTTACTGCTTACTTAATAAAACTCTTCGTTTCACTATTGGCAACCTGCGCCACAGCTATCCCCGCCAACACAGCTTGCCATGTTGTCGTTGCCGATGCCGTCTGTACACACTGCTTCAATCGTGTCATAAGTGTCTATTTTATAATGGCGAACCGTTTTCCATGTTGCCACCACTTTATCGTACTCATAATGATGCGGATTGGGGTTGCAGGGATTTTTTCCGCAACCGTTGTTTTTCTTGCAATTACACATAATGTCCTCCTTATTATGTAAATTTTCTGTTGTTTAGGAATCACCGAACAAATACCATCGCTTTGCGATTGCCCGACACTCACGGCATCTTTTGGAACAAAATCCGTCAATTTCCGCCCCTTTAGCGTAGCCCAACTACGCCCTTGGTTCGCAAATTGCCAAATTTGTCTTTCCAAAATCTGTCCGCAATCGTTCGTGCTATTTATTCATTGCTTCCTTTTAAAGAGGCACTAATTACATATTACGCAAGCCAAGCAAAAAGTGTGAAAGAGGGCGGTTAAATCTTTAGAGAGTTTATTGTTAGATCCACAAGTTTACCTGCAATTCTTGCGTCCTCAATCGTCTTTTTTGAAATCACCGTTCCACGCCTTATTAAAAAGGTTCTTGCAATGTCCCCAATGTCCTGTTCCACGCGCCGTCCTAAAAGAAAAGAATAATCGTGAGAGGATAGGGCAGGGGAATGGCTTATTGCCGTGTTAATCACTGTACCCCCCGTTTGTGTTTCGGAAACCATGCCGTTAGGGGTTTGCCTTTTTTCACCTTGCTTAACTCTTCGCACGGTGAATTCCCTTTTGCCGTTTTCGTTCACGAACATAACATCTTTTCCGCCCGAAACCACTTTTTTAAGCGGAATCGTTAAGCCGTTTTCGCTAATTAAAAGGCGTTCGTCAGGTTTTGCATTTAAATCAATATCTTGTGATATGCCCATGTGTTCGCCCGAAACGCTGTATATATGCACACATGTGTTGAAGTAAAAATGTTTCGTTAAATCAATTTCCGAATCGTTTTTAAGGCACGCGGTGCTTTTAATTGTTAGCATTTCGCCGTTTCCGAACACCTGCGCATATGGCAATATGTTAAACGGCGCGGAAGAAAGAATCAAAAATTCCGCCTTACCACTACTCATATGCACATATGCGCCTGTAACCTCGCCGATATACTTAGCTTCTCTTATTGCAAAAACTTGCTTACCTTTAATTGAACTGAATAACATAAAACACCTCTTTCTAATTCAGAATTCAGAATTCAGAATGCAGAATTATGGATTAATATATAATGAGATTTAGAATCCACCATTCTTAATTCTTAATTGTTATAAGCCTATGCACCGCCACAACCGCGTTATGTGTTAAATAATTGCTAATCGGCAAGAATTTTAGTAGAATATCAATATGCAAATAGATTCAAATACGAATATGCAAATAGATTCAAATATGAGTATGTACTCTTATCTTAAAGAAGGTTGCAAGGATAGCAAGCAACTTAAAATGATTTACTTCTCGCGCAAGTTTAACGCGAGAGAAATGTTTTTAGAGATTGAGAAGTACAAAAATTTGCTAATTTCTCACGGTGTGCGCGCAGGCGATACTGTGGCTATTGCCTTGCCCAATACGCCCTCGGCAATTTTTGCGCTGTACGCCACTAACGCAATCGGTGCAACTGTTAACCTAATTCACCCCAAACTTTCCAAGGCAAAATTTTTAAGCGCGCTTAAAGTTTGCAATTCGCGCGTTGTTTTTATATATGATAATTTGTTCGTATGCACGCATGAAGAATTGAGAAGTGAGGGGATTGCCCCTATAGTCTGCCGTGTGTCGGATTATGCTAAGGGATTTAAACGGTTGCTTATTAAGCTGTTTGTGGACGCCAAAAAAGCATTAATTCAGAATTCAGAATTCAGAATTCAGAATTGCGGAAATATTATAAATAATTCCACCCCTATGCCCTATGCCCTATGCCCTATGCCCTCAGACGGCATTGCCGTCTATCTTCACAGCGGTGGCACAACGGGTGAACCTAAAACTATCGCGCTAACTAACCGCGCGCTTAATGAACTTTCGGGCATGATTATTGATACGGTGTATCAAGGAACAAGCGGATATAAAAGTACGGATTCCATGCTTATGTCCTTACCTATTTTTCACGGCTTCGGGCTTGGTGTTGCGGTGCATACTTTGCTTCCGCGCCAGCACATTATTATTACCCCAATGTTTCGTGCTGAGGAATCGGCGAAACTTATTAAGAAATATAAAATCAGCCACTTGGCACTTGTGCCTGTTATGGTTAAGAGGTTGCTTAAGGCAAAAAGTTTTAAGGGGGATTTTAGCTTTTTAACTCATATTTTTTGTGGCGGGGATAAACTTTCTAATGAACTTAAAAATGCTTTTAATAACCGCCTCAAAGAGTTAAATTCGCCTGCCGTTATCATGGAAGGTTATGGGCTTTCTGAGGCATCGGCGGTGTTTTCACTTAACTTAAATCCTAAAGAAAAACCCGATTCTCAGGGCAAACCTCTTTTGAAAAACGAGGCAGGAATTTTAACTGAGGACGGAAATATTTTACCTTTCGGCGAGGGCGAAATTTGCCTATCAGGTTCAACTCTTATGAAAGGATATTTGGGTGAAGAAACAAACGATGCCCTCTTTGAGAGTGGCGGTAAGCGTTGGCTTAGGACGGGCGACATAGGAAAAATTGATAACAGCGGACACATATATTATAAGGATAGGATTAAGAGATCAATTAAGATTACCGCCGAAAATGTGTTTCCCGCAGAGGTGGAAAAGGTTATCGGTGTGCTTAAAGAAATTGAAGATTTGGTTGCCGTGCGCGCTTTGGATAACGGTTCGCCTTGCATAAATCTTTTTGTGGTAACGGCAAACGGCGTGGTTCTCAGCGAAGAAATTAAAGAAAAAATCTGCCTGCTTGTTTCAGAAAATATCGGCAAATACGCAGTTCCGAGGAACATTTTTCAAGTGCAGAAACTTCACCGCACACCCTTTGGAAAAACGGATTATCTTAAGTACGAGAAAGAAAATTATGTGCTTTAGCGTGCGGTTTCTTGTAGCCTGAAGTTACCTAAAAAGTTAAGCGGTAAATTTTAAGTAAATAAATTTCTTGGCTTTTAAACGGATTTTTGACAAATGTCGTAATTTGATATATAATGTAAAGAACTTGATTGCGGACCTTAATTTTAAAAGACTTAAGGAGTAACAGCCAATGAACATTACTGATGTGAGGGTCAGGCTATTTAAGAAAGATGACGGCAAACTAAAGGGCGTTGCAAGCATCGTGATTGATAACGATTTTGTGGTACACGACATTAAGATTATAGATAACGATGAAGGCCCGTTCATAGTTATGCCTTCAAGAAAAGCACCAGACGGCATTTTTAGAGATATCGCCCACCCGCTACGAACGGAAGTAAGAGATATGCTTAGAGAACTAATTATTACTGAGTACGAAAAAGAAAGAGCTTTAAATCAGTAACTTTTTAAATGTTCCGTTTTTAACTTAAAACACTTTTTAAATTCTACGCTTATTTAATCGTGGAATTTGTGCTATTTTTTGCATAAGTATATTATATGGTTTTAGATAAAATTAACCGCGTTCATTTTATTGGCGCGGGCGGAATTTCCATGTCTAGCTTAGCGAAGCTAATGCTTATGAAAGGCAAAAAAGTTACGGGTTCGGATTTAAGTTATTCTGCGGAAGTGGTAACTTTAAATCAGTGGGGCGCGGATATTTGGATCGGGCATGAACCTAAAAAAGTTTTAGGCGCAGATCTTGTGGTGTACACAATGGCAATTCCAGACACAGACGAGGAACTTATTTTCGCGCGTGAAAACGGCATTCCCACAGTGGCAAGACATATGTTTTTAAAGGAAATTTCATATGAATATGAAACCGTTATTGCTGTGGCAGGCACGCACGGAAAAACCACCGCCACAGGCATGATTGCAAGTGTGCTAAATTTATCGGGCTTGCCCTTTACCGCACATATAGGGGGCAACATTGCGGGCGGAATCGGTAACATGATTTTTAAGGGAAACCGCTACTTTGTTACCGAAGCGTGTGAGTACAAAAAAAGCCTGCTTCAAGCCCTGCCCGATATTGCAATAATTTTAAATGTGGAAGAAGATCACCCCGATACATATGCGACAGTGGGTGAACTTTACGACACCTTTGATAAATTTGTGGGGGGAATTAAGCAGGACGGAAGCCTGATTATCTTCGGGGATTCTGAGTATTATCAAATGATGAAATGCACACCTGAACATATGATAACATATGGATATGAGGGTACTCTCACATATGTTCCTATGCATATCACAGAACATAAGCTGGGGTGTTATAAGTTCATAATCTGCCATAACGGCGAACCCGAATGTGAGGTTACTCTGAATGTGGCGGGCAAGCATAATATATATAACGCGCTTGCCTCATATGCCTCTCTAAGAAGAATCGGAATTGAACCCGAGGTTATTGCAAAGGGGTTAAAAGCATTCAAGGGTGTGGAACGCAGATTTGAATTAAAGGGCGAAATTAACGGTGCGCAAGTGATTGTGGATTACGCCCACCACCCAAGAGAGATAAGCGCGACAGTGGCAACTGCGCTATCTTTTAAGCCTAAAAAACTTATCACAGTTTTTCAGCCCCACACCTTTTCCCGCACTAAAAAATTCTTTCATGAGTTCATAAAATCACTTGAAGAAAGTGGCGTGTTACATATGTTTAAAGAATATCCCGCACGCGAAAACATAAGTGCGGGGGCAAGTGCTAAAGAACTTTTCGTGGGTATCGTGGCAAGCGGAAAGCAGGACGCTTCTTATTTTGATAACACAATAGACATTGCCACTGAAATTATGCGCACAGCTGAGAGGGGGGATATCGTGCTAATCCTTGGCGCAGGCGACATTGTGAACCTTGCAGATGTTTTAGTTGAGAGGTATTGACTTTTATTCTTAGCCTTAGTATAATTAGTTTATGAATACAGTGGCAAGAGTTAAAGATTTAAGTACAGTTAAGAAAATTGCCCTCACGGCATTTTTTACGGTGGCAGGCGTTTTGCTTCCCTATCTAACTTCGCACGCGTTCGGAATTATGGGTACGGTGCATTTACCCATGCACATTCCTGTGCTTTTGTGCGGTTTGCTTTTGGGCGTGAAGTACGGCGCGGTGTGCGGTTTCCTTTCGCCTTTGCTTTCGCACTATATCACAGGTATGCCTGCCAATTTACCCTTTATGCCGATGCTTCCGATTATGCTTGTGGAACTCACGCTTTACGGTGCAGTATCTGGGCTTCTTTATAAAAATTTAAAATTACCTTTATTCATTTCTTTGCCTGTGGCAATGATAATCGGCAGATGCGGTTATGCAATTATGTTCGCTATCCTGCTATCTCAAAATCCAAGTATCAAACCTCTCACTATGCCAATGGCAGTGCTAACGGGTTGGGTGGGAATTTTAATTCAGCTAATTGTTATTCCTATTATATTGGGCGTGGCAGGGGGCAAAAAGGAAAATGTTTAGCTTTATTGTAAACGAACGCGCAGGTGGCGGGCGTTGTAAAAATAAGTGGAATAAACTTAAAGCGTTTCTTGATAAGAACGGCGTTAAGTACGCGTACCGCCTTACCGAATATAAAGGGCATGCGGAAGAAATTGCAAAAGAATTTCTTGCTAACGGCACAACCGCAATTATCGCCGTGGGCGGGGACGGCACGGTTCACGAAATTGTAAACGGTTTTAAAGAAAACATTTCCGCATTAAATCTTGGCGTTATCCCCGCAGGCACGGGGAATGATTATGTTTTGCCTTTGGGTGTTCCCAAGTGTCCCATTAAGGCATTCAAACTTATTTTAAACTGCGAACCAAAAGCGGTGGATATCATGAATGTTTCGGGCAGGCTTGCCGTCTGCTTTGCCACTTCGGGGTTGGATATCGCGCTTGTGGAAAGCGTGAACAATCTTGGCAAGAAAAGGGCGTCCTCTTACTTTAAAATGCTTTTGAAGGAAATCAGGAAAAACGAAACATATTCCTTTAAAATAACCGCTGACGAAAAGATACAAACAGTGAACACATTCTTCGTGGGAATTTCAACAAACGGCTTTGTGGGCGCAGGCATGAAAATCTGCCCCGTTGCAAAAGTGGCAGACGGAATTTTGGATTTCGTAATTGTTAAAAAGCGCAGTATCCTCAGCTTTTTTAAGATTATTTTTGCCCTATATTTCGGCAACATTTTAAGGCAGAAAGGTGTGAAACTTATTAGGGCAGAACAGTTTGAAATAGTACCGCTTACCCTTAACGCAGTTGATCTTGACGGTGAGATTTATTATAATCACCCTTTTAATGTTGGTATTGTTAAGGAAGCCTATAAACTCTACTACTAATCTGTTTCCTGTTGACATTATCAAAAGGTAGGTATATACTGAACTCATGAAGATTTTAAGAGCAAAGGGCAATAGCGCGTTTGAGATTTCGGAAAATGAAACTCTTTCAAATGATCCCTCACTCATAAAGGTTAAAATATCCTTCGTTTGCCCCACCCTTTCGGATTTGGGGCTTTTTAACGGCAAATATAATATTGAAAAGCCAATCAGCCCTTGCCACCTTGCCACAGGCGTAATCAGTGAGGACAGAGAGGAATTTGGGCTTAAGCGCGGAACTAAGGTTATTATCAATCCGTATATCCAAAATCAAAGAATGGCTTTCGGGCAAGAACCGCAGATTTACGGTGTAAATGAGGACGGTTTTTTAAGAGATTTCGTGGCACTTCCTATTGAAAATATAATTCCGTATCCTGAAGGGGTTAAGGAAAACGAAGCCCTTTATGCGGAAATTTTGGCGGTTGGGGCTTCGCTTGTTAAAAGTTTAAATTTAAGCAAGGGTGAATATGTGGTTGTACTTGGTGCTTCGGTTCTCACTAACCTTATCGCACAGCTTGCCTCGTACTATCATGCAATTCCTATAGTTATATCAAATAACCAAAAGCATAACGAGATTGCAAAGAAGTGCGGAATTTATTACACCATTGACGAATCTTCTGAAGATGTTATCCAACGCGTAATGAATATCACAGGCGGAAGATTCGCAGATTACACGGTTCTTCACACCGTGTCGGGCGTTACCCCGCACTTTCTTTTCAGCCTTGCAAGGCGCGGTGGCGAAGCGCGGATTGTAAGCCTTTCCGATAGGCTTTATAAGGTTATTGAAACTAATATTAACCTAATTTCCAAAAAACAACTCACCGTAAAAGGCATTTCCTGCGGTGCAGACGAATTTGATAACGCAATCAATCTTCTAACTCTTAAAACGCTTAACTTCCAATACTTTATAGACGAATATGTGGATTTTAACAACGCACAACAGCTTTTTGAAAACCTCAGCGAGGATTGCCACCTATTCCCCGTAATTAAAATTTAACAAAATCCAAAAATTCAAGAAACCTAAAAAACATCACAGTTATTTTTTAAATACAAAAATATATTCGTGTGCCAAAAGCAAGAAGTTATATTTTTCGCTGTTCGTTTTCCAATAACCTGTCGCCTTGCAGTTATGCTGTTCTTTAATTATTATCTCTTTCAACCTAAAACCCGCAGTAATAAATTTTTGCATAACTTCAAAGCCAAGAGGTTGCACCATTCCGTTTTTGCGCGTGTCGCCGATAACAATGGCGCAAAATTTATCTTTCTTCAAAACGCGGTAGCACTCTTTTGCCACGGCTTCAATTTTTTCTAAAAATAGTTTTATCGGCAAAAGCGATAAATCGCCCTCAATGCCCTCACTATACTTAATAATATCCGCATAGGGTGGGTGGGTGCAAATTAAATCCACAGAATTGTTTGCAATGCCATTAAGGTTGGTTGCGTCCCCTTGCAAAACTTTTGTTGACGGTTCGTTCTGCACGGCAAATTGCAATTTCTGCGTTGTGATTTCCACGGCTTCGGGGTTTATGTCAATGCCTATTGCGTTTCTGTTATTTAGCTTGCATTCAATAAGCGTTGTACCACCGCCCACAAATGGATCTAAAACCAAATCATTTTCGCTTGAGTACCGCAAAATTATATTCTTTGCCACGAAGGGTGAAAAATTGCCCCTATAGCCCGCGCCGTGCGTTGCCCACTTTCCGCGATCGGGAAAACTCCACACAGTATTCGTTTGAAGTTCAAATTTGTTATTAGTCATTTACTTCGTCTTGAGGGATCGGCAAGCCAAGTTTTGTTAAGGGAATATATTCAAAATAGTAATGGCAATTAACGCTATGAATATAGTCAAGTACATCTTTGTAAGCAGGCTTTGCAAACCAACCGCTTAATAAATATATGTATTCAACATCAATGTTGGCTTTGGAAAGCAATTTTTGATATTGCTTTTTCTTAAAATCGCAAGTTTGAAGTTTTTCGTCTACACTGCCTTCAACCTGCTGAAATTTGCATTCTATAATAAAAAGAGTGTTGTTCGTGAGAACAAAAATGCAGTCGTCAGGGAATAACCGCCGTGAAATGCAATTTTCCCAATTTATGCCAAGTTCTTTTAGAAAAACGCTGTAAAAAGAATGCTTTTTGAAAACTCTCGCCACAAGTTCGCCCTCAAAATGCACTTTGTCCTTTTCCACTTTATAACCCGTTTTTGAATTGAGAAATGTTGTTAAATCGGTTTTACCCTCAAAAACAAGCCCTGTTCTCGTATTGCCTCCGCCTCTACCACTCTTAATCATGTTAGTGTTCCTCTTTAATTTGCTTTCAAAACTTTTGCCACATTATTATGACAATAACTTCTTATAATAATTTCAGTTATATCGCCACGCTTATCTGCTTGGCAGTTTATCATTCGCCTTGCGTTAATTCTTTCCACGGCAAATCCTTCGTATAAATCGTCAAAAAAATTATCGTTTGGGTTTGAGTTTTTGGGATCGGAATTGCTTAGCATAACCTTGCAACCAATGCGGGCTAACTCTTTTGCAAATTCGGCAAGTTCTCTTTGGTTAGCGTCATTAAAGCCGTTTTTGGAATAGCCCACGAATGATTGCGTTTCGGTAATTGGGCGGTAGGGCGGATCGAAATAAATGAAAGCGTTGCTTGATGCGTATTGCCTGCATTTGGTGTAATCACCGTGAAGCACTGTAACTTTTTGCAAAAGTTTATGCACTAATAATAAATTTTCTTTGTCGCATATCAGCGGTTTTTTGTATTTGCCGAAAGGAACATTAAATTCACCTTTGCTGTTAACTCTGTAAAGCCCGTTAAAGCAAGTTTTATTCAAAAATATAAAATCCGATGCTTTTTCAAAATCGTACTGTCCGTTAAGCCTTATACCGTTGTATTTTTTTCGTATTTCCAAATAAAATTCGCCTTGTTCGCCTGCCGTTAAAGAATAAAGCTTATTTTGCAGTACCTCAAGGTGGCGGATAAGTTCGTTCACATTTTCTTTTATGCAATGGTAGCAGTTTATTAGTTCTTTATTCAAATCAATGATTACGGCATTTTCAATATCAAACTTTTGAAGAATATCAAAAAGAACCGCACCCCCGCCCACAAACGGTTCTATGTAAGTTTTTATTTTACCGCTTGATAATTCGTTGGGATAAAGTGCGTAAAATTTTTCAAGCAACTGACCTTTGCCACCTGCCCATTTTAAAAATGGTTTTGCTTCGCCTTTACTCATTTCATTTATTGTAGCACATTCTTTGCCTGTAGTAAAGATATTGAGGCTTGTGGCTTGTTTGCTTATAAAGAGTTTGCTATAATATCTTAAAAGAAACAGCGCAAGACTCAGCTTTATAGTATTAAAAATATATAACCGCAAAAATGGATAATAAACAAAATTTACTTTACCCCGAACTTGCCTTTACAAAAGCGTACAAGGAAAATGCCCGCCTGTCTAAGCATTTGCGTGAGGTGGCTTGCCTAAAGGTGCAACAGCAAAATATGCTTAAGCCGATAAGGGAAAACCAAAAACTTTGCGGTTTTATTAAATTTTACGATATTGGGCTTTATCATGTTATGTACGGCGGTGTGTCGCAGGGGATTGATAAGGCGGGGTATTGTTATGATAAGGGCAATATTTTAAAAAAACTTGAAAGCGGAAGTTTTAGTGAGGAAGAAAGGCGCGAAGTTCTTAAAATGTGCGAATTTTGGGATAATGAGTACACCAATTTCAAGGCACGCGGGAATTTTAGCAGTGAAATGCAAAAGGTTGCCCCCACGGATTTTTATGAAAGTGAAAGCGCGGTGGTTCACCCCCTTTACCGCGTGGCGGAAATGCAACTTGATTTTAATAAACTTATTAAATTCGGCATAGGCGGTTTGAGGCGCGAGATTGAACTTTTGACAGCGCAAACCAAGGCTTACGGCGGTGATTTAGATTTTTTTACAGGTTTAAATGAAATCCTTAACCTTTTTGACGATGCTTGCAAGTTTTATATTAACGATTGCGACACTCAACTTAAAACCGCAGGCGAAAAGCGTGGGAAAGAACTTTTAAAGATTAAAAACTGCCTTAATAATATAAGGATAAGCCCCCCTGAATCGTTTTTTGAGGCGTTGCAACTCATTTGGCTTTATTCCGTGCTTGCAAAAGCCCCTGATTTCAACAGGCTTGATTCGTTGCTTGGTGATTTTTATGATAACGATATAAAGAATAAAAGGATAACCAAAGAAGAAGCCACGGATTTGCTTTACGGCGTGTTTAGAGATATTCAAGAAATTTACGGCAGAAACAGCCGTGTGGTTTTTGGCGGACTTGGACGGCATAACGAAAAGAACGCAGACGAACTTGCTTTGATAATTATGGAAGCAGGAAAGAGAAATCACGCGCCTTTCCCCCAACATAGCTTAAGAATGTACGAGGGTATGGACGAAAGGCTTTTTGATAAGGCTTTGGAACTTTTATCCTCAGGGCTTACGCTTCCTGTGCTTTATAACGATAATAAAAATGTTCAGGACGCGTCAAAAGCATTTAATGTTTCTCATGAGGTTGCTTTAGAATATTCTTTTCTTGGCTGTGGCGAATATCTGCTTTCGCACAGAAGTATCGGCACGCCTAATGTTATAATTAACATGGCTAAAGTACTTGAACTTACCTTAAATGCAGGCAAGTGCATATTGACAAATGAACAGATTGGCAAGGATTTTGGTAGCCTTGGCAACCAATTTGCCACATATGAGGAATTATGGGAAGCGTACAAAAAGCAAATGCAATACTTTGTGGAAAATAGCGCAAAGATTCAAGAAAGCATTTACAAAACGCTTAATAATGAGGTTTCATTCCTTTTTCAAAGCCTGTTAATGAACGATTGCGTACTTAGAGGCAAAGCGGTTCTTGACGGGGGCATTCAGCACCTTGGCGGAACATTTGAAACTTACGGCAATATTACCGTATCCGATAGCTTATACGCAATAAAAAGGGCGGTTTATGAGGAAAAGAAGATAAAACCAAGCGAACTTTTAACTATGTTAAAGGCAAACTTTAAGGGCTACGAAAAAGAACTCAAATATCTTTTAAATCTTCCCAAATACGGCAACGGCAATGAAGAGGCAGACGAAGTTGCCACCGCAGTGCATGAGCATATGTGCATTTTAACAAGAGAACAAAGAGAAAATACCTCTCTTGATTCATTCCTTGTGGTTGAAATTAATAACAGCGCAAATGTAACTTTAGGTAAATATGTTGGCGCGACTGCAAACGGACGCTTGGCAAAGGATTGCCTTTCTAACGGCAATAACCCCACAAAAGGCGCAGACAAAAGCGGAATTACCGCACTTATCCACTCTTTAACCAAACAACGCGGTGATATCCACGCAGGGATAACTCAAAATTTTAAATTCAGCAAAGATTTTTTTGATAAAGGCAGAGAAAACCTAAAAACCGTGATAAAAACCTTTTTCAGAATGGGCGGTTCGCAAGCCAATATTAATGTGGTTAATTTAGGCGACTTAGAGGACGCAGTTAAAAACCCAAACAAATATCTTAACCTTTTGGTTCGCGTGGGCGGTTACAGCGCACGATTTGTGGATTTACCTCACGATGTGCAGAGGGATTTGATTGAGAGGACAACGCTTGACGCATAACTCTGGATTCTAAATCTCATTATGAATCAGCGCACAACGCACAACGCACAGCGCACAGTGGTGGAATCTAAATCTCATTAGTTAATTAATCCTTAATTCTGCATTCTGAATTCTGAATTCTGAATTAATCCTTCATTGTGCGCTGTGCGTTGTGCGCTGTGCGCTGAAAAATTCCATAATTCTTAATTCTGAATTTATCAATAATCGTTGACAAGCATTCGCGCGTTTATATATAATAGTAATCTAAGATTAAATGCGCGCGGGAAATGCGCGCGGGATAGAGGTTAAAATGAAGAAAGATATTCACCCCAATTATAATCAAGTAGATGTTGTGTGCGCTTGTGGCGCGTCTTTTAAAACGGGTACAACCAAAAAGGGCGACACCCTTAAAGTGGACATTTGCAATCAATGCCACCCTTTTTACACAGGTAAGCAAAAAATCGTGGATACCGGTGGTAGGGTAGATAGGTTTAACAAACGCTATGGTCTAAAATAAAGAACGGCGCGAATGCGCCTTTTTTTAAAAGCAAACGCGGTAACAAAAAGCCGTGGGCAGTAGTTTGAGATATGAGTGATAAGAAATTTAAATCCAAAATCGGCGGTCAAGCCGTTCTTGAGGGCGTTATGATGCGCGGTACTAATGCCTCGGCAACTGCCGTGCGCGATTCAAGCGGAAATATCCAAATTGAATCCGAAAGGTTTACCCCCCTTAAAGAAAAATCCGTGTTTTTCAGAATTCCGATTATCCGCGGGGTTTGCGCATTTGTGGCGAATATGGTTATCGGCTTTAAAACCCTTACGCGCAGTAGCGAAGTTTTTGGTGATTTTGAGGACGGCAAAACTTCCTCGCTAATCGGCTTTTTGGGTATAATCCTTGGGGTTGCGCTTGCGGTGGGGCTGTTCGTGTTTTTGCCGAATTTGATTGCGGATCAATTTTTTAAACTTGTGAATATAGACGGGGTTAAAAATGAAATCGGCAAAAATATATTGAGGAATTTAACTTCGGGAATTATAAGGATTGTAATTTTTGTGCTGTATCTTTTTTTGATTTCTTTAATGAAAGATATTAAAAGATTATTTAGATATCACGGCGCGGAACACAAAACAATAAGCTGTTTTGAACACGGCTTGGAAATGAATGTGGCGAACGCGCAAAAAATGAGTACCCTGCACGACAGGTGCGGTACTACATTTATTTTCCTTGTTATGGTGGTATCAATAATTGCGTTTTCGTTCACAGGTTGGCAGGTGCTTTGGCTTAGGGTTTTAATCAGGCTTGCAGGCATTCCTGTGGTGGCAGGGGTATCTTACGAAATTTTAATGGTGCTTGCAAAGCGCGATAATATCTTCGTGAAAATCTTAAAAGCCCCCGGAATGTTGCTTCAAAAAATTTCCACCGCAGAACCAGATGATGCCATGGTAGAAGTCGCGCTTGTGGCGTTTAACGAGGTTATGCTTTTGCAAGAAAACCCCGAACACCCCACCAAAAAATTTGTTACCGCAAAAGATAAAGCCTCTTTTGCACCCCCTCAATATAAGAACGGCGCACCCTTTTATGGGCTTGAATTAAAGGCAGATTACAGGGCTTTAGTGCCAAGGTTTGACACAGAGATTTTGGCGGAACAGGTGATACTTAGGGCGAAAGAATTAAGTACGAAGTACGAAGTACGAAGTACGAATTTAGGTTTAATTCAGAATTCAGAATTCAGAATTCAGAATGAAGGAAATATTAATAATAATTCCACCCCTATGCCCTATGCCCTATGCCCTATGCCCTCACCCTTACGCATTCTTGATTTATGCACAGGTAGCGGTGCAATTGCGATTGCAATTAAGAAGAATGTGCCTGACGCGGAAGTGTTTGCAACCGATATATCTGAGGACGCTTTAAGCCTTGCAAAAGAGAATGCTTTGGCGCAAAATACGGATATTTCGTTTATCAAAAGTGATATGTTTAAAGAGGTTGAAGGGCAGTACGATATTATCGTTTCTAACCCCCCTTATATCCCCACTAAGGACATTGAAACTCTTGATAACATGGTTAAATATCATGAACCAAGAATCGCGCTTGACGGCGGTGAGGACGGCTTAAAATTTTATAGAGAGATAGCTTTGAATTACAAAAATAAACTTAATAAAAACGGCACTCTCTTTTTAGAAATCGGCATAGGACAAGCGGATAGAGTTAAGGAATTATTTGGTGAAAACATATGTTTTATCAAGGATTATAACAATCCGCCTATAGAAAGAGTGGCAATTATTAACGGCTAAAACAAGCAATAAAAGGCAAGAAATAAATGAGAGAAAGAGTGAGAAGGTTTCTAATAATGGCTGTTGTAGCAACAATGATATTCACAGTGATTTTGAGTCTAACTGGATGCAGTCAAAAAGCAAGCCGTTATACTGAGGCAGAGCACATTCAAAGGGTAACGGAACGCGTTGAAAAGCGATTTATGGGTGTAGGCAGTGACTTCATAAGTTTTAATGTATATTCGCTATTCAATGAGGCGGACGAGCTTAACTATTTCTTGGTGGAATTTGAACCAGTTGGCTTTCTGTTCGTAAAAATAAACAAGGAGACCCACTCTTTCATGAGATTGTTTGGAGGTGCAGGTATGTACACATACAGTGGTCTAAAACTTAATGAGTGGCAACGCTATACGATTGATGAGTGGAATAATCAACCGCCTCCAGATAAAGATAAAATTTGGGAGACTGATGAAATGGGTGAATTTATTTATTACAGAAAAAGTCCTTTTCATATCGCTAATATTGCTTGCGAAAGTAGATATCTGCTTCGAGTGCAACAAGAGGGGAATAAGGGCTTCATTCCCGCAGTAAGACATGAAAATGGATTTCTAAATCTTATTTCCATGGAAGAAATGGGCTATGGGCACGGCAACGCAACAAAAAAGCAACCCAACATGTGGCTTATTTTTCCGCCTAAAAAAGAGGCTGACCTGTAAAATAAACAATAACGGCGAACACTTTGGAGAAACAATTATGAACAATAGAGCAAAAAGAACTAAGACGAGATTTTTACATATTGCATGTATAATGTCTATTTGCCTAATGATGATAGGTATCGGCATCATATTTGGAACTTCAAACAATGAAGCCACTGTTGCTTATGCTAGTTCTAAAAAGAATGAGAATGCCGTGAACATGAACGCTGAGCCAATAAGTAGCTTTACGAGTGTCAAGTACATATTGAATAAAGACTATTTTTTGTTAAACCCACAACACTACGACAACACAGGAAAAAATCTAAACTGGGCAGGAGTTTGCACAACGGTAGCGTTGCAAATGCTTATGAGTTATCATAATTATTATTCAGACGGACGAATAATTCCAACAACTGGCAACAATAGAACATTTTTAGACTCCGACTATAGGAGTATAGCCGGACACCCCGCATTTTCAAGGACTATGCCAACGGCGGGGCAAGGCTCACCTGAAATTGGCACAACGGACGGCTTTTTCTTGGAATTGTACGACTTGACTTTTGCCTCATGGTTTCCGGGCTTAGGGCAAGCAATAGGGCTCGTAAAAGATGCAGGTATTCGTTTTATGAATAATCATACGCCAACAGCGGTTAGAAATGATTTTTCTCTAACATCAGGCTTTTTCTCTGCTTCAACGGCACGCTCAGATATTGACGCGGGTCGCCCAATAGTTTTGGGATTTCAGCCAATAGGCACTGGAGCGGACAGTTTCCATGTTGTTCCAGCATATGGTTATGCAAAGCTAGATGGGGTAGATGGATTTATAGTGCATTGGGGATGGGGCGATCATCAAAATAACACGCCGCATATGTGGGTTCCTGCGAGTTGGTTTGGATTTCAAATTAGAATGTCGGTTAATAGGCATACCCACAGCTTTAGTACATGGGATGGAGGCGATCATGCGGAAGTTAGGTGCACCACCTGCGGGGTTGTAGACCACGCCTTTACTACAAGCGAACTCTCCGGAAACAATCTATCAATAACAGGAGTTAAATCGGGAGTTCTCATTAACGGAGTTTTAAACATACCTACAAACCTATACGGCAGAACCGTTACCCAAATAGGAGACAATGCTTTTGTTGATCAGTATCAAATGACAAGTGTCATATTGCCAAATGGCGTAACCTCTATTGGCGATGATGCTTTTATGCGTTGCGGAGAAATATTAAGCGTTGTGCTCCCAAATACCCTAAAACATATAGGCATCGCAGCTTTTTTCCACTTGGATAAGCTCCAAAGCATTGCTCTGCCGAACGGATTGGAGACTATCGGCGATTGGGCATTTTTTGCTTGCAGTAGCCTAACCAACATAGTAATACCGAACTCTGTGCAAAATATAGGTTACGGAGCGTTCTATTATTGCATTTCTTTAGAGAGCATGACTCTTCCTTTTGTGGGCAACTCGCGGAGCGGTAGCTTAAGCTATAAGTTTAGCTATATCTTCGCACTGTTGCCCACGAGCCCTTCAGTAGCTGTTCCCCCGTCACTTAAAACAGTTACAATCACCAACCAAACAACAATAGCCAGCGAGGCATTTTTAAATTGTTCAAACATAGAAAACATAATCCTTGCAAGTGGCACAACGGCCATAGGGGATAACGCTTTTCAAGGTTGCTCAAGTTTAAACGGCATCACTATCCTCTCAACGGTTACATCTATAGGTTCGGGCGCATTCGTAAATACAAACATATGGAACAACACGCAAGATAACAGCATTGTATATGTTGGCAACTGGGCAGTAGGCACAAAAGGAAACTTAAGTGGCGATATAAGCGTTAACCAAAACACCTTGAGCATTGCAAATTCTACTTTTGCAAATCAAACATCATTAACAAGCGTTGCGTTCCATGAAAGCATTCTTCGCATAGGCGAAGCCGCCTTCCAAGGTGCAACATCATTAGTAGCGGTAAGGTTCTTCAAATCAACTCCGCCTGTTGCAGGTGCAAATGCCTTTATTAATAACGCATTGGATAGGGCAATACTCGTCCCGCTTGGAAGCGAAAACGCTTATAAGACGGCAAGCGGATTTACATCTCACAGCAGTAGCATTTCAACTATCCAGATCTCAATTATCTATATGAACGAAGGAGCCCAGCACAGTTCGGCAAATGTGCCTTACAACGGAACATTTGCAAACATGCCGAACCTAAGCAAAACAGGCTACACTTTCATGGGTTGGCATCTGTCCCAAGACGCAAACTCAAACCAAAAGATTGAAAACGGCAACATATGTTTATTTAAAGAAACAACCACTCTATACGCCCGCTGGAGCGCAAATACATATGTAATTACATTTGATTCGCACGGCGGAACATCTGTAACGAGCAAGCAGGTAACTTATAACCAACAAATAGGCACGCTTACCACACCCACAAAAACCAACTACAACTTTGACGGTTGGTTTGATGCAAACGGCTTAAATTATACCTCACAAACTGTTTGGCAGTTTGCCGAAAATAGAACCCTTATTGCCAAATGGACTGGCGATGAATTTACATTAACATTCAATGCTAACGGTGGCAATGCGTTAAACCCCACATCAAAAACCGTAACCCTCGGTGCGACTATCGGCTCGCTTCCAAACCCCACAAGAACAGGCTATCAATTCACCTCTTGGAACACAGCGCAAAACGGCACTGGCACAACGGTTACGCAAAACACAGTTTACACAACAGTGGGCGGTAGCACTATTCATGCGCAATGGAGCGCAAGCAGCTATGTGCTAAACTATAACGCAAATGGTGGCAATGCATTGAACCCAGCATTTAAGGCGGCTACATATGATTCCGCAGTAGGAACATTGCCAACCCCCATCCGCACAGGGCATACATTTGTTGGCTGGAACACTTTGGCAGGCGGTGGCGGAACTGCTTATACTGCAAACACAATATACAAGACAGACGGCAATACAACCATTTATGCTATTTGGAGCGTGAACACTTACACGATAACATACAATCTAAGCGGTGGCACAAGCAACGACAGCAGAAACCCCCAATCTTATGTTTACGGTACAACACCGCAGATTCATTCGCCAACATTCAAGTACAATATATTTACTCACTGGACAGTAAGCACTGGTGGAACTATCCCCAAGGGAGGTGGCTTTATGCCTGCAGGAGTTGTGGGTACGATAACCCTAACTGCCGTGTGGGAGCAAAATGTAACAACGCACACAATTGGCTCGGGAACATTTAATGTATCAAGTAAGGTTCACATTACTACCTTTAGCGCAAGCAATGTAACTGTAAATATAGGAAGTAATGTTGAGGAGATTACATTCAGGTCCTCGGGTATAGCCACCTTTTTGCTTGGCGATATTTCAATAAATGTTCTTGCGAGAACTTCACCGCTCACGATTCGCATTGTCAATCTCTGGCTCATAGGGAAAGTTTCTACGAGCAACATAATTGGCAACGGAAAGCACCATATAATCAATGCAGTAGATTGCCCCAACCTAACTATTGATATTGAGGGTTCAGCCGTATTGGACGGAGGTCAAGTTAACTTCAATCTGCCAGAAAGTGCATTTTTGTTGCTTGTAATGATGGGTCTTGCGAGGCAGGCGTCTTTGGATTTTCCGTCAGCAATAAACGCAAGAAACTTGTCAATCACGAGCGAGTATACTGCAAGCGCAACTTTAACGGTTTGGGGCGGTGAAGGAATCGGTGGAGGAGTTGCGTCAAAAACTGCATCTGCAAGGGAATTCGCTGCCTTTGGAGGCAACGGAATAATTGCAAAAGGGAACTTGAGCGTTTTTATTAAAAACCTAAATGTTCGAGGCGGAGGCGGGGCTCACGGAGTTAACGGAGCTAACGGCGCAAACCAAACAGACACCCCACCTCAACCTTCGGCTGGCAATACGGGCTTGCAAGGTTTCCATGCTGGCACAAACGGAGTGGGAACAAACGGAGCGTACGGCGGTTGGGGTGGCATCGGAATCGGTGTAACTGGTAACTTAACCATCGCTTTGGGTACAAACTTCACTAGTGAGGGTGGTCGCGGTGGCAGTGGAGGCAAAGGTGGCAACGGCGGTCACGGAGGAAAAGGAGGCAAGGGCGCAAACGGCATGTTTTTGGGAGCGACAGCCAAGGACGGTGGCAGAGGTGGTGACGGAGCTAATGGCGGCAACGGTGGCTGGGGTGGAGCTGGGGGCGTCAATATAGTGCAAGGCTCTATCATAATATCGGCGAGCATCATTAGCGGTCTAAACGGCACGGCTGGTGCTGGAGGTTCAGCGGGCGCGGCGGGGATAGGCGGAGACGGAGGCAATAAAATCGGCGGAGGCTCTGCAAACAAGGGCGCAAACGGCTCGGCTGGTAGCGCAGGGCAAGCAGGCTCAGTGTTTTCGTATTAAAAGAACCACTTAGATAATATTCGTGCTATAATAAACAAGTAATATGAGAGAAAGATTAGAAATTATTAAAAAAAGATATGCTGAATTGAACACGCTTATCGCAGATCCCAAGGTGGTGGCACAACGGGACGAATGGCAAAAACTTGTGAAAGAACACAGCGTTATTGAACCTGTGGCACTTCAGTATGAGGAACTTTTGCAAACCGAATTATCAATGGAAGATTGCAAACTTTATATGGGCAGTGAGGATAGGGAACTTGCAGGAATAGCGGAAGAAGAGTTCTATAGTTTCAGAGATAAAAGGGACGGAATTGAGGCAGAATTAAAGGTGGCACTTTTACCCAAAGATCCTCTTGACGATAAGAAT